>VBGP01000013.1 GCA_005880795.1 Chloroflexota bacterium
TATCGGAAACGGGCCGCAAACGCGCTTAAGGAAGGAGCCGGCACACCCGGCCGGGCATGGCTCACGGTGCTCGTCAGCGGCCAGCGGTTCAGTGAAGATCCGGGCACTGTCGCGCTGGTGAACTATTTCCAACATCGTGCTCGAGCTCGGCCGGTAGTCAGTCGCGCTTCTCGCGGCGCTCCAGCACGATCCAGACGACTCCAAGGATCACCACGATGATCACTACGACTCCGACCGCGGCGGCAAGGATGCCCGCTCCGGCCAAGCCTAGGCTCACCTCGCTGACGAGCGACGCTTGATCGCAGCCGCCAGGCCTTCCAGCTCCACCGGCTTCACCAAGTAATCGCTCGCGTCCAGCTCGTCCGCCAGGGCGCGCGACCCGGGGTCGGTAGCCCCGGTGACAACGATGGGCCGGGCCGCCCTGATGGCCGCCAGCCCGGCGCTGTCGAGTGAATCGCTGAGGCTGAGGTCGAAGACCACCACCTCACGGGGCCGCAGGGCCCTCAGTCTGCCCGCCGATTCCGCCTCGTATCCCAGGCGCCGCAGCCCCCTGGCGGTCAGCTCCCCCAGCCGTTCGTCGTCGTCCAGGACGAGGACCGGGACGATCGCCAGCGCGGCCGACTCGACCTCGCCCAGGTACCCGAGCGCCTCGCCCAGGTCGCCGAGGACCCGCTCGACCGGCGGCCCCTGAAGGTCGGATTGAGCGAGCTCGAGCTCGGCCCGCATCCTGGCCAGGGTCGAGCGCAGGCGGTGCAGGGCCGCCGCCAGCTCGGGGCCGGGCTCAGTCCCCGAGCTCATGTTGGGACGACGAGCCTGTACCCGATGCCGCGGACCGTCTCGATCCAGCCACGTTCTCTGAGCTCTCGGCGAATCTGATGGACCGCCTGCTCGAGGCTGTGCTCAAAACCCGAATAGGTGCTGCCCCACACGCGGTCCAGGAGCTCGGAGCGGGGCACCACCTCGGGGCTGTGGCTCGCGAGCAGCTGAAGCATCAAGAGCGGACGGCGTTCGAGCTTCAACGCTCGATCGCCAAGGCGCGCCTCACCCTTCGCGGCGTCGACGTGCAAACGGCCGCGTACCACCGCCCCGGCCGGCGCCGCGCGCTCGCGCAGCGCACCGCGGACCCTGGCCAGCATCACCTGTCGGTCAGTCCCTTTGACGATGTAGTCGGCGGCGCCGCGCTCGAATCCGACGACCTGGTCTCCCGGAGAATGCCGCGCGCCGGTCAGGATGATCACCGGAAACGGAATGCGCTCCGTTCCCGATCGCAACGAGTCGAGCACCTCGGGCGCTTCCATGTCGGGCATCTCGTAGTCGAGCAGCATCAGGTCTGGCGATCCGTTGCGCACGCGTTCGAGCGCCTCGGTGCCACTGCCCGCCACGTCGACGGAGTAGCCCGCACGCCGCAGGATCTCGGCGGTGAGCTCCGCCGTCCGCGGCTCGTCGTCAACCACCAGCAACTTGGCGGTCACGCCTCCAATCCCCGTCGCAAAGTAACAGGTTCAAGGATTCTTGAGGAAACGCTGAACCGGCCGTGAGGTCAGGCGGACGGTTCGGCCATAACCTCCGTGCATGGGCCAGCTCCCAGACCTTCAGCAAGCCAGGCGCCGGCTGGGGTTGGCCCTGAATCCCTTGAGCCACGATCGCTGGGTCCTCGGGTATCTCCGCAACGGCTGGCTTCAGCCGATCGCCGCGTCGGAGGTGTCGCGCCGGTTCATGCAGGGCCGACCACTCATGCCTCTGTCGCGGCGCGCCCTCTTTGAGAAAAGGCCCCTGGTCCTCAACTCGGTGTTCGAGAAGCCCGAGGCCTCGAATGGGTATGACTGGGAGCTCGATTGGCCGGCGATCCTTTACGCCCCGGTCGGCGAGATGGGCCACAGGCCGATCGGTCTTCTGGTGGTTGGCTGCCGCCAGGACCATTGGTATACGGAGGAGGACGTCGCGTACGCGCACACCCTCGGCATCACGCTCGCTCCGCTGGTGTCGGCTCTCCGTGGTCCGTTGGGCCGCCTCAACGAGAGCGAGGGCGAGGTTGCGCAGCTCCTCAGCTACGGCCTCTCGACCCAGGAGATCGCCAGGGCGGTGAAGACCGATGACCGGCACGCGCGGCAGCTCGTTGACAACGTGACGCGAAAGCTCCACTCGGTCAACGCGAACGACCTCGAATTCCCGATCGTCCAGATCAAGCGGAGAGCCTTCCGGCTGTGACCTGGAGCTAGTTCCTTAGTTCGGACCGAACAGGAAAACGGTGGTGCCGCGGCCCTCGGTGCTCACGACCTCAAGCCTGCCGCCGATGCCCGCAGCCCTCTCGCGCATCCCCATCAGGCCGTAGCCTGCAGCGCCGCCGGCGGCGAATCCGCGTCCCTCATCGGACACCTCGATCAAGAACGGTCGCGCCGCAAAACCCATCTTCACGCGACAGATCGCCGAGCCCGAGTGGCGGCGCACGTTGGCCAGCGCCTCACGCACGATCTGCGCCACGACCTCGCGCTGCTGCGCCGTGATCATGTCCTCGCTCCCATTGCTGGACAGCTCGACGCGGATGCTGTACAGGCGCGCGAACTCCTCCGCCTGGTGGCGGAGATCACCGACCAATCCATCCGGACCAATCGCTCCCGGTCGTAAATCGGCGAGCGATTCACGAACCCGTTTCAGCGAGCGCTCGAGGATGTCGAAGACGTTTTTCAGAGTCTCGTCCGGCGGGCCCTTGTGTCGTTCGAGATAGAGCTTGAACAGCGAGACCGCGCCGGCGAGCTCGGTGGCGATGCCATCGTGCAGCTCCCTCGCGATGCGGGCGTGTTCACGCGCCACCGCGTCCTCGACGGCCTGGTGGGCGAAACCCTCCCTCAACGAGCCGCGGCCCGACGCCGTGCAAACGACTGCATGAGAGCGATGGTGAGCGGATGGCCAAGCCATCGCAAGAGGCGGCGGTAGGGCTGCCACAAGACCTGCGTGTCGGCCAATGCCTGGTTCAATCGATCGACTGCGGACGTGAGCTGGGCCTGCTCGGACTTGAGCCTCGCATTGAGGAATTCCGCGCGTCTGGCGATGCGCACCGTCAGCATCACCGCGACCGCGCCTTCGAGCACGATCGCGACGGCGCCAACGATCAGGAGCCAGACGCCGATCCAACTCAGGTCAGTCACTCTTTGGCGTCGCCTTCCTCGATCCCGGCCACCGGCGCGATCGCGACCACCTGGTCGTCCGGCGAGAGGCGCATCACGATCACCCCCTGCGTCTGCCGCCCGATCTGAGAGATCGCCCCGACCTGGGTCCGCAGCACCATGCCGCTCGCGCTGATCACGAGCACCTCCTCTTCCGGATCGCTCACCACCCGCACCGCGACGAGCTTGCCGACGCGGTCTGTGACCTTGAGCGTGAAGACTCCCTGGCCGGCGCGATGATGCATCGGATACTCCGACAGAGGAGTGCGCTTGCCGTAACCACGCTGGGTGATGACCAGCAGGTCGCCACCCTCAATCACAGTCGCCATCCCCGCGACCGCGTCGCCCTTGCCGAGCTTGATGCCGATGACGCCCTGCGTGTCCCGGCCCATTGCCCGGACTTCGGTCTCGCCGAACCGAATCGCCTTGCCGAGCTCGGTCGCGATGATCACCTCATCCGACCCGGTGGTCGGCGTGACCCAGTCCAGCTCATCGCCGTCCTGCAGGTTGATGGCGATCAGACCGTTGCGCCGGACATTCGCGTACTCGGCCATCGCCGTCTTCTTTATATATCCGTTCTTCGTGACCATGAGCATGTAGTGCGCCTCGCTGTCTGTTTCGGGGCGCACGAAAACCGCCGTGATCCGCTCGTTGGACCCGATGTCGATGAGGTTGTTGATCGGCATGCCCTTGGCCTGACGCTCGCGCTCCGGCACCTCGTGCACGCGAAGCTGGAAGACCCGGCCGCTCTGGGTGAAGAACAGCATCGAGGCGTGCGTGTGAGTCGTCAGCAGGTGCAGGGCATAATCCTCCTCACGCGTCCCGCTTGGCGCATCGGTGCCCGCCGTGGGTTTTGCGCCCTTGAGCCCCACGCCTCCCCGCTTTTGCGCTCGGAACACGCGCAGCGGCTGGCGCTTGACGTACCCGCGATGCGTGAGCGTCACGACCACGTCCTCTTTGGGCACCAGGTCCTCAGCGGATAGCTCGGTCGCCTCCAGGTCCGTGATCTCCGTCCGGCGGTCGTCGCCGTACTTCTTGACGACCTCGTCCATCTCATCTTTGATCAAGAGGCGCACCTTCTGGTCGCTGGCCAGGACGCTCTCGAGGTAGGCGATGGTCTTGATGACCTGCTCGTACTCCTCATCGATCTTGCCGCGTTCCAGCCGGGTCAGACGGCCGAGGGTGAGGGCGAGCACCGCCTTGGACTGACGCTCGCTCAACCCGAACTTGGATTGGAGCTCGGTTGCGGCGACGTCCTGGTCTGACGCGGCGCGGATCGTCTTGATCACCTCATCCAGGTGGTCGAGGCAGATCTTCAGGCCTTCGAGGATGTGAGCGCGCTCCTGAGCCTTCTCGAGGTCGAATCGAGTGCGCCGGAGGATGACGTTGCGGCGGTGGTCGATGAACAGCTGGAGCGCCTGCTTGAGGCTGAGCACGACCGGCCGTCCGTCGACGATCGCGAGCATGATCACACCGAAGGTCGACTGCAACGTCGTGTGCTTGTACAGGTTGTTCAGGACTGTGAAAACCTTCGCCTCTCGCTTGAGCTCGATCACGATCCGCATGCCGTTGCGGTCGGATTCGTCGCGCAGGTCGGCGATGCCTTCGAGCTTGCGCTCCGAGACGAGGTCCGCGATCTTCGCCACCAGCGCCGCCTTGTTCACCGCGTAGGGCAGCTCGTAAACGATGATCCGCTCCCGCCCGTTCGGCGCTTGCTCGAGCGAGTGGCGCGCGCGGACGATGATGCGGCCGTGGCCGGTCGAGTACGCGGCCTTGATGCCAGAGGTGCCCATGATCACCCCGCCCGTCGGGAAGTCTGGTCCCGTGACGAAGGTGAGCAGGTCCTCGGCGGTCGCTTCGGGATTGTCGACCAGATGCCTTACGGCACCAGCCACCTCGCGCAGGTTGTGCGGCGGAATGTTCGTCGTCATGCCGACTGCGATGCCCGAGGCACCGTTGATGAGAAGGTTCGGAATTCGAGCGGGCAGCACCGACGGCTCCTCTTCGGAGCCGTCGTAGCTGGCCACCATGTCGACGGTTTGCTTTTCGATGTCCGCCATGAGCTCACCGGTGATCGCCGAGAGCCTGGCCTCCGTGTATCGCATCGCGGCGGGTGGGTCGCCGTCAACACTGCCGAAGTTTCCCTGGCCGTCGATCAGCGGATAGCGCAAGGAGAACGGCTGAGCCATGCGCACCAATGCGTCGTAGATGGCGCTGTCCCCGTGGGGGTGGTAGAGCTTCATCACGTCACCGACGAACGCGGCGCACTTCTTGGTCTTGGTGCCGCTCGTCGCGCCGGCTCTATGCATGGCGTAGAGGATGCGGCGCTGCACCGGCTTGAGCCCGTCACGCACGTCGGGCAGAGCCCGGCTGATGATGACGGACATCGCGTACTCCATGTAGGAGGTCTGCATCTCCTCCTGGAGGTTGCGAGTCAGAACAGTGCCGCGCGCGTCGTCTGCCAATGCTTACTCCTCGTATCGAGCCAGGACTACGACCGCGTTGTGCCCGCCGAATCCGAAACCGTTCGAGATTGCTTTGCGCACATCCTTGCGGCGCGCCTGGTTGGGCACGTAGTCGAGGTCGCACTCCGGGTCGGGGTTGTCGTAGTTGATCGTCGGGTGGATGATGCCGCGGTTGATCGTGAGCAACGTTGCGATCGCCTCGACCGCGCCGGCGGCGCCAAGCAGGTGACCGATCATGGACTTGGTGCTGCTTATCGCGACCTTATATGCGTGGTCGCCCAGCGCAAGCTTCAGCGCCTTCGTCTCACCCGCGTCGTTGAGCTGTGTCGAAGTTCCGTGCGCGTTGACGTAATCGATGTCCTGCGGTTCGAGTCCGGCATCCCGCAGCGCCAGGGTCACAGCCTTGGCCGGCGCCTCGCCGGTCTCATCCGGCGCAACCTGGTGGTACGCGTCGTTCGTCGTCGCGTAGCCCAGGATCTCACCGTAGATGCGCGCACCGCGATTGATCGCGTGCTCGCGCGATTCGAGGATCAGGGTGCCGGCGCCCTCGCCGGGCACGAACCCGTCGCGGTCACGATCGAAAGGGCGGCTGGCTTTTTCGGGCGCGTCGTTGCGAGTGGAGAGAGCTCGGATTGCGTTGAACGATGCGAGGCCCACCTCGCACAACGAGGCTTCAGCGCCCCCCGCGAGCATGACGTCCACGTCGCCCCGCTGGATCATCCGCGTCGCATCGCCGATGGTTTGTGTGGACGCGGCGCATGCCGTTGTGACAGTCGTGTTCGGGCCGCGCAGATGAAACTGCATGGCAACCGACGCGCCCGCCATGTTGGGAATGATCATGGGCGCGTAAAGGGGGTTGAGCCTGCCCTTGTTGATGAAGGCGGCCGCGCCCTCGGTCATGTCGTCGAAAGCGCCGACGCCCGTTCCCATCGCAACACCCACACGAAAGCTGTCCTCCTGGGCGAGGTCCAAACCTGAGTCGGCAAGCGCCATGCCGGATGCCGCGACCGCCATCTGCGAGAAGCGAGCCATGCGCTTGGCTGCCTTGGGCTCGAGGTAATCCTTGGGGTCGAAGCTGTTGACCTGGCACGCGAATTTCGTGGCGAGCCTGTCGGTGCGAAAGCGCTCGATCGGGCTTGCGCCACTCCGGCCTTCGATCAGCCCGTGCCAGTACTCCTCGAGGTCTTTGCCCAGGGGATTGACCGTCCCCATCCCCGTCACGACCACGCGCGTGCGGCCGTTTTTGCCGGCAAGCCGGTCCAGGTTGGGACTTACTGAATTCATGGCTTCCCCACCTCGGCCCGAATCTTACCGACGAGCTGGTTTTCAACTGCCTCGCGCGCAACCCGGATCGCGTTCTTCATCGCCCGCGCGTCGGAACGCCCATGCGCGACCACCGCTACGCCATCGATGCCGAGCAGCGGCGCCCCGCCGAACTCCCGCCAGTCCATCCGGTCGCGGATCTGGCGCACGCCAGGACGGATCAGCAGGCCGCCCAGCTTGCCGGTCATGGTCCGAGGAATCTCCTCTTGCAGGGTGCGGAACAGGAACTCGGCCGTCGCTTCCGCCATCTTGATCGCAATATTCCCGACGAAACCGTCCGCCACCACTACGTCTGCGCGCGCGCCGTAGATGTCCTTCGGTTCCACGTTGCCCACGAACCCGGGCAGCGTTCCCCTGAGGCGTCGCGCCGTCTCGCGAACGCGCTCGTCGCCTTTGCTTTCCTCCTCGCCGTTGCTGAGCAGCCCGACGCGTGGTTGCGCCCGACCAAGCATCTCGCGAGCGTAGACCGCGCCCATCATTGCGAACTGCGTCATGTACTCGGGCTTCGAGTCCACGTTGGCGCCGACGTCAAGGAAGTAGGCGAAGCCATCCTGCGTCGGCACGATGGAGCCAAGCGCCGGCCGGTCCACGCCACGAATGCGGCCTTGAATCAAAAGGGCGGCCGCCATGATGGCGCCGGAGTTCCCGGCCGACGTCCAGCCGTCCGCCCGCCCCTCTTTGCACATTCGTGCGCAGACGTTCATCGAAGAGTCAGGCTTCGAGCGGACTGCCTGCGCCGGGTGCTCGTCCATGGTGATCACCTGGGTGCAGGGGACGATCTGCAGCCGCGGGTGGCTGTCGAGCAGAGGCTGCACCACCTGGGGCAATCCGACGAGTGAGATGTCCACGCCGTACTCTCGGGCGGCCTGCGCGGCCCCCTTCACAATCTCAGCCGGCGCGTGATCACCGCCCATGGCGTCGACGGCGATTCGCATCTGGAGAACCGCCTAGATGTCTAGGTTCCGGACGCTCTTGGCGTGCGCCTGGATGAACTTTTTGCGCGGCTCGACGTCGGGACCCATCAATTTTTCGAACGTGTCGTTGACCGCTGCGACGTCGTCGACCGTCACCTGAAGCAGGACACGGGTCGCGGGGTTCATCGTCGTGTCCCAGAGCTCCTCCGCGTTCATCTCGCCCAGACCCTTCATCCGCGCGGCCTCGGCGCCCTTGCCGAGCTGGCGCATCGCCTTGTCGCGGTCGGCCTCTGATTGGCACCACATGACCTTCATGTTCTTGCCCGTGCCCTTCGACACTTTGAAGAGCGGTGGCTGCGCCATGTAGAGGTAGCCCATGTCGATCACCTGGGGGAAATACCGGAAGAAGAACGTGAGCAAAAGGGTGCGGATGTGACTGCCGTCGACGTCTGCATCGGTCATCGTCACGATGCGGTGGTAGCGGATCTTCTCGATGTTGAAGTTGTCGCCAACGCCCGCGCCCATGGCCGTGATGAGGTTGCGGATCTCGTCAGAGGTGAGCACCTTGTCCAGGCGCGCCTTCTCGACGTTGAGGATCTTGCCGCGCAGCGGCAGGATCGCCTGCGTGCGGCGGTCGCGGCCACCTTTCGCGGTGCCACCGGCGGAGTCGCCCTCCACGATGTACAGCTCGGAGAGCGCCGGGTCACGCTCCGAGCAGTCGGCGAGCTTGCCCGGCAGCGTGCTCGATTCGAGAAGGCTCTTGCGCTGGACCAGGTCCCGCGCCTTGCGCGCCGCCTCACGCGCCCGAGCGGCGGTCAGTGATTTCTCGATGATGCGCCGGCCTTCGGACGGGTTTTCGTCGAGGTACTGCGTCATGCCCTCTGTGAGCGCCAGCGATACGTGGCCCTGCACCTCGGCGTTGCCCAGCTTGGCCTTGGTCTGACCTTCGAACTGCGGCTCGAGCACCTTCACGCTGATGACCGCGGTCAGCCCTTCGCGCACGTCCTCACCGCTGAGATTCGGGTCCTGTTCCTTGAGGATCCCGGCCTTGCGCGCGTACCGGTTGAGCACGTTCGTCAGCGCGGCGCGAAAGCCGGTCAAGTGGGTGCCGCCTTCGGTCGTGTGGATCGTATTGGCGAACGCGATCACGTTCTCGACGAAGGTCTCGTTGTACTGCAGCGCGATCTCGACCTGCGTCCCTTCGATCTCGCGGTCGACGTAGAACGGCGGAACGTTGACGACGGTCTTGTCTCGGTTGAGCGCCCGGACGAAGGAGACGATGCCGCCCTCGAAGTAGAAGGTGCTCGTGTAGCCGAAGGTCTCGTCTGCCAGCGCGATCTCGAGGCGCTTGTTGAGGTACGCCATCTCGCGGAGGCGGTGCTGGATGACCTCGCGGTCGAACTTGGTGTCCGGGAAGATCTGCGGGTCGGGCCAGAACCGGACGATCGTGCCGGTGTGGTCGGTCTTGCCGACAACCTTGACCGAGCCCCTCGGTACGCCGCGCTCGAACTCCATGTGGTGGACCTTGCCGCCGAGATGGACCCAGACCTGGAGCTTCTCGCTGAGGAAGTTGACGGCCGAGACGCCCACGCCGTGGAGGCCGGAAGACACCTTGTAACCGCCGCCGCCGAACTTGCCGCCGGCGTTCAGACGGGTCAGGACCAGCTCGAGGGCGGAGAGGCCTTCCTTCTTGTGGATGTCGACCGGGATGCCGCGGCCGTCGTCCTCCACCTGGACGCTGCCGTCGACAAAGAGGGTGACCATGATCTTGGTCGCGTAGCCCGCCAGGGCTTCGTCTACGGCGTTGTCGACCACCTCGTAGACCAGGTGGTGAAGGCCCGTCGCGCTCGTCGAGCCGATGTACATGCTCGGACGCCGCCGAACGTGCTCCCGGCCCTCCAGGACCTGGATCTGCTCGGCGGTGTACGCCACGTCCGCGCCTAAGGGTTTGGGCCCGTGCCGCTCGCGTTCCGGGAGCGGCTTTCTAACCGCCATCAGGACAGCGCCTCGAGCGCGTCCGGCGGCTGTGTCGGCCCTCCCAGCGCGGAGAACTCATGGGGGTCAACTGGGCAGAACTTCAGGACTTGAATTCTACCGGATTTTGAATACGAAAAAGGCCCGTGAAGGGGTCTTAACAGGCGTGTTTTGGGGCCCCTTCGACGGGCGCTTTCCAGCGCAGGACGGGGTCGTCGCTCTGGCCCTGGAGATAGGCGTTGATCCGGCGCGCCGCCGCCACCTCGTCGAGCCGCCCGACGGGGAGGTTCTTGGGCTGGTCGCGGAGGCCCTGAGGGTCGGTTTTCGCCTGGGCGACGATCTCCTTGATGGCCTGGGCGAAGGAGTCCAGCGTCGCTCTGCTCTCGGTCTCCGTCGGCTCGACCATGATGGCCTCCGGGACGACGAGCGGAAAGTAGACCGTGGGGGCGTAGAACCTTCGGTCCAGGAGCGCCTTAGCGATGTCGAGGGCGCGGACGCCTTCCTCGTGAAGGTTGTGGGCGCTGGCGACGAACTCATGCATGCAGGGCCCTTCGTGCGGCATCTCGAGATCGTTCTCGACCAGCTTGCGGAGGTAGTTCGCCGACAGGACGGCGTCCTGGGAGGCCTGGCTGAGCCCGTCCCCACCCATGGCGAGGATGTACGTGTATGCGCGCACGAGCATGCCGAAGTTGCCGTAGAAGCTACGTACCCGCCCGATCGACTGCGGTCGCTTGTGGTCGAGCACCAGGTGGCCGTTGCTGCGTTCCACCGTGGGAGCCGGCAGGAACGGCGCGAGCTCCGATTTCACTCCCACAGGACCCGCCCCAGGGCCCCCGCCGCCATGGGGCGTGGTGAACGTCTTGTGCAGGTTCATATGCACCGCGTCGAAGCCCATGTCGCCAGGCCGGCAGATGCCCATGAAGGCGTTGAGATTGGCGCCGTCGTAGTAGAGCATGGCGCCGGTCGCGTGAACCATCTCGGCTATATCCAGTATTTCGCGCTCGAACAGGCCCAAGGTGTTGGGGTTGGTCAGCATCAGGGCTGCGGTTCGAGGCGAGAGCTTGGACTCCAGGTCGGCAAGACTGATCCGACCGTCTTGCCCTGAGCGCACCTCCACGACATGAAACCCGCTGAGAGCGGCGCTGGCCGGGTTGGTGCCATGCGCCGAGTCCGGCACGAGGACTTCCGTGCGGTTTTCCTTCCGCGAATGGTGGAAGGCGGCGATCATCCGGAGCGCCGTCCACTCCCCATGCGCCCCGGCGGCCGGTTGCAGCGTGACCCGGTCGACGCCCACCACCGCGCACAGCGCCTGCTCGAGCCGCCACATCAGCTCGAGCGCTCCCTGGACCGAATCCTCGTCCTGGTAGGGATGCAGCCCCGCGAAACCCGGGAGCGCAGCCGCCGCCTCGTTGACCACCGGGTTGTACTTCATGGTGCAGCTGCCGAGCGGATAAAAGTTCTCGCTGATCGAGTAGTTGAGCGACGCCATGCGGCTGTAGTGCCGCATGATCTCCGGCTCGCTCAGCCGAGGAAGGCTGGGCGGTCTGGAGCGCAGCACGTCCCTGGGCAGGACGTCGGCCGGGCCGGGTCCCGCGACGTCGGCCTCGGGCAGGCGCGGAGGATCGACAGCGGGCCGGCTCAGCTCGAAGCTCAGCGCCTCTGTCACGACCGCAGCGCCTCGACGAGCTCGTCCAGCGCGCGCGCGTCGTTGACCTCGGTGCAGGTGAAGGTGACCACGCCCTTCAGCTCGCGGAACCATCGCCCGACCTCCAGTCCGCCGAGGATGCCTCTGCGGGAGAGCTTCCTCAGAACCGCCGGCGCTTTCGGCACGCGCATCGGGAACTCGTTGAAGAACTGCCGCTCTGGGAAGGCAAGCTCCCAGCCCGGGAGGGCCGCGAGGCGCTCGGCGAGGTTGTGCGCCCGTTTGAAGGAGACCTCGGCCACCTGGCGCAGGCCGTACGGACCCATGTAGGTCAGGTACACGGCGGCCGCGAGCGCGCAGAGCGAATGGTTGGTGCAGATGTTGGAGGTCGCCTTCTCGCGCCGGATGTGCTGCTCCCGGGCCGCGAGGGCGAGGACGAAGCCGCGCCGGTCCTGGGCGTCATGGGCGATGCCGACCAGGCGCCCTGGGAGCTTGCGGACGAGCTCCTTCTTGCATGCGATGAAACCCACGTGGGGTCCGCCGAAGCTGGGCGCAAGCCCGAGCTGCTGGCCTTCCCCGACCGCGATATCCGCGCCGTACTCACCCGGCGGGGCGAGGATGGCCAGGCTGATGGGGTCGACGCAGGCGATCGCAAGGGCGCCCGCAGCGTGCGCGGCCGCGGTGAGCGCGCGCGGATCGACCAACAGGCCGAGAAAATCCGGTTGCTGAAAGATGACCGCGGCTGTCTTCTTGTTCGGCTCCCCATCCTTGCGGACCTTGATCCCGCGACCGTCACCGAAAGCGCGCAGGACCTGGACATACTCGGGGTGGACGTAGCCGGAGACGATGACCTCGTTGCGGCCGGTGTGGACGTGGGCCATCATCGCGGCTTCGGCGACAGCAGTGGCGCCGTCGTAGAGGGAGGCGTTCGACACGTCGAGCGCCGTGAGCTCGGCGATCAGCGACTGGTATTCGAAGATGGACTGCAGGGTGCCCTGGCTCGCCTCCGCCTGGTAAGGCGTGTAGGCGGTATAGAACTCCGGTTTCGAGGTGACCGCCGACACGGCGGCGGGGATGAAGCGGCGGTAGATGCCACCGCCGCGGAACGTGAGGCGATCGGGGTAGACACGGTTTCGACCGGCCAGGGCGGAGACATGGGCCATCGTCTCGAGCTCCGACAGGCCATCTGGAAGCTGTAGCCCCTCGAGTCGAAGCGACTGTGGGATGTCGACCAGGAGGTCGTCCATCGACCTGACCCCGATCGCCTCCAGCATCGCCGCCCGGTCTTCGGGCGAGTGGACGAGGTACGGCACCTAGCTTGCGGCGGCCTCGGTCACTTTCTTGTAGTCGCTCTCGTCGATCAGGTCAGGCGGCAGGCCGCCCGCCAGCTCGAGCTTCAGGATCCAGCCCTCGCCGTAGGGATCGGAGTTGATCAGCTCGGGTTTCGAGGCGAGCTTCTCGTTGACCTCGGTGATGCGCCCCGCCACAGGCGCGTAGAGGTCGCTCGCCGCCTTGACGGACTCGATCACCCCGAAGGTCTCTCGCGCCGCGAGCTTGCGCCCCGCGGCCGGCAGCTCGAGGAAGACGACGTCACCGAGCTGAGCCTGGGCAAAGTCGGTGATGCCGACAGTCGCATGCTTGCCGTCGACCGTGACCCATTCGTGCGTCTTGGTGTAGTGACGGTCGGCCATGCGCCCTCCTCCTCCTCGTTGAATGCGTGCGCTCAGGATCTCGCCGGCGATACCGCCGAGCGCGCCGAGCCCCGATAGAAAGGTAGCTTGACGATCTCTGCCGGGGCCTCGCGGCCGCGGACGTCGACGTCGACTCTGTCTCCCACACGAAATGATGCGGCTTCCACCATGGCGAGCGCGATCGGGTAGCCGAGGAAGAAGGAATGAGTGCCGCTCGTGATCACGCCGATGGGTTTACCCTGGGCCTTCACGACGGCGCCGTGCCGCGCTATGTTGCCCGGCTCGGTCTTGAGCCCGATCAACTTTCTCCGCGGACCCGCGGCCTTGACGCGCTGCAGGGCGTCGCGGCCGACAAAGTCGCCCTTGTCCAGCTTCACGGTCCAACCCAAGCCCGCTTCGTATGGATTGACCGTCTCGTCCATGTCGTTGCCCCACAAACGCAACGCCGCCTCGAGCCTGGTTGCATCGCGAGCGCCCAGGCCGGCCGGAAGCACGCCGGCAGATTTGCCATGTCCCAGGATGGCGTCCCATGCCTCGCCAACCCTCTCGCTGCTGATGAACAGCTCGAACCCGTCCTCGCCCGTGTAGCCGGTGCGCGAGATGAGCGCGTGGATCCCGGCCACATCGCCGTGCCCAAATCCAAAGTAAGGGATCGCATCGAGCCCCTCGCATGGCAGCAGCTCCTGCGCGCGCGGCCCCTGGAACGCGATCAACCCGAGCTCGAAAGTGCGGTCCTCGACCTCGACGTCGGGAGGCGCGTGCTCCCGAAACCACCGGAGGTCGGATTCGCGATTGGAGGCGTTGACGACGACGAAAAACCCTTCGCTGCCTCGGTACACGACGAGGTCGTCGACGATACCGCCCGAATCGTTGCATAGGAGGTTGTACTGCGCCTGCCCCTCCGCCAGAGGTTTCAGGTCATTGGTGACGATGTGCTGGAGAAACTGGAAGCTCGAGTTGCCCGCGATCCGGAAGCGACCCATGTGCGAGACGTCGAAGAGGCCTGCGACCCGGCGCACCGCAATGTGCTCGTCGCGGATCGAGCTGTACTGCTGCGGCATCTCCCAGCCGCCGAAATCCACCATGCGCGCACCGAGCGCGACGTGGCGTTCGTAGAGCGGCGTGCGTTTCAGGGCGCTACTCGCCGTCCACGGTGTCGTCGTCGATTTCGATGGAGTCGGGGTCGATGAACGCGAGCAGCTCTTCGTCGTGGCGGCGGCGAGCCTCGGCCACAACACCCGCCACGTATTCCGTCCGCTCGACCGTCCACTCCAGCTTTTCCGCGATGTCGCTGGATGTCGGTCTTCGATGCAGCTCGCGTGCGACGGCGAGCTCCGCCCTCTCGTAGTCACCGGCCGCGTTGACCAGGAGCTCCGCGTCGCGGACCGCGGCCGCCTCCGCGGCGATCGCGGCGTCCATCTTCTCGCCGATCCTTTGCTCGGCAAACGCGAGGAAGTCGGATTGGCCGCTAACCGTGAACGTGCGGACCGCCTCGACCAGGCCGAGCGATCCCTCCTGGACCAGGTCGGGCAGTGAAAGGCCTTTCTTCACCCGAGCTTCGGCGAGCCGGATCAGCATCCCGAGGTGGGCGGCGACCAGGCGTTCCTGTCCGGAGCGGTCGCCGGCGGCCGATCTCTCGAGAAGGTCGTGCTGCTCGGCGGATCCGATGCGCGGCGCGACCCTGGCCTGACGGCGAAGGTCGTCCATGACGTCGTCGTCGCCGCTCGGCTCGACTCGTTGCGCACCCATGGCGCTCGATTCTACGCGGCGCCAAATCGACCGCCCGGGCCCCGATGTTCCACGTTTTACAAGGTCTGGAGGGGCATACTCGGCACATGCGCGCGTGGGACCGACGATCCTGGATCCGCGCCTTCCGGTTTGGGTGGCTCATGTTCGCGGTCGCCGCCGTGCTCTTGCCGGCCAACGCGGCCGCATCCTCCCCGCACGTGGAACAGGTGGACCTCAACGGGGACATCAACAACATCATGGCCGCCTACATCGAAACCTCGGTCAATCGCGCCGAGGCGGACCACGCGGACGGACTCCTGGTGGTGATCAACACGCCTGGCGGCATCTCCACCTCCATGGACCAGATCGTCACCGACCTGCTCAACTCGAGCGTCCCGGTGATCGCCTACGTCTATCCGAGCGGCGCCCGCGCCGCCTCGGCCGGGCTCTTCGTCGCCGAGGCCGCCGACGTCGTCGCCATGGCGCCTGGGACCAACATCGGCTCGGCGCACCCGATCGACGCGACCGGCGCCGATCTCACCGGTGACCTCGGGGCCAAGGTCCTCAATGACGCCGTCACGCGCGTGCGCAACCTCGCATCCATACACGGGCGCAACGCCGACTGGGCCGAGCAGGCCGTGCGCAACAGCGTCAACATCAACGCGGAGGACGCGGTCAGGCTGCACGTCGCCGATCTCGAGGCGCCGGACATCGCCTCCGTGCTCAACCAGGTCGACGGCCGCCAGGTTCCACGGACCAACGGGAGCCTCGTGATCCATTCCGCGGGCGCTTTGATTGACGACTTTCCGATGCCGTTCTGGCAGGTTTTCCTGAACGCGCTCATCGACCCCACCATCGCGGCCCTACTCATCCTCGTCGCCGGTTACGGGATCATCACCGAGCTGTCCAACCCGGGCCTGATCCTGCCCGGCGTCGTCGGGGGCATCGCCGCGGTGCTCGCGGTCGTGTCACTGGCGAACCTTCCGGTGAACATCGCCGGAGGCCTGTTGATGCTGCTCGCGCTCTTGCTGTTCATCGCCGACATCAAGGCCCCGACGCACGGGTTCCTCAGCGTGGGGGGCGCGATAGCACTCGTGCTCGGTATGGCCTTTCTCATCAACACCGGACCGGTCGGCCTGGGGGTCAACCCAGTTGTGTCGGTCGTGACAGCACTTCTCACGCTCGGGTTCTTCACCTTCTTCATTCGCAAGGTGTGGGCGGCCAGGCGCCAACCCGCATTCGCCGGGCCGGAGAGCATCGTCGGAGCTGTCGGCGAGGCGCGCGAGGAGCTTTCTCCCGAGGGTCTAGTCTTTGTCCGGGGCGCGCTGTGGAAGGCCAGCGCGGTCGCGCCGATCGCTGCCGGATCGTCGGTGCGCGTGGTCGGTCGTCAGGGTCTCCAGCTGAAGGTCGCCCCCGAGAACGGACAGGTCAAGGAGAAGAAATAGTGGACGTCGGACTGCTCGTGGTCATCGCAGTGATCGTCTTCGTCGCCCTCATCGCCCTCTTCTCGAGCCTTCGGATCGCCGCGGAGTACGAGCGCGGCGTCGTTTTCCGCCTCGGCCGCCTGATCGCGCTGAAGGGGCCCGGACTGTTCTTCATCATCCCGTTTGGGGTCGACCGCCTGGTCAAGATCGACCTGCGGGTGATCACGCTCGAGGTGCCACCGCAAGAGATCATCAGCAAAGACAACGTCACCGCCAAAGTCAACGCCGTCATCTACTTCCAGGTCGTCGACGCGCGCAAGGCCGTGGTCCAGGTCCTGAACTACATCAACGCGTCTTCGCAGATCGCGCAGACCACTCTGCGCGCCGTGCTGGGTCAGTCGACGCTCGATGAGCTCCTTGCCGAGCGGGACAGGATCAACCAGAACCTGCAGAAGATCATCGACGAGCAAACCGAGCCCTGGGGCATCAAGGTGTCGACTGTCGAGATCAAGGATGTCGAGCTTCCCAGCACCATGCAGCGGGCGATGGCCAAACAAGCCGAGGCTGAGCGCGAGAAGCGCGCGAAGATCATCAACGCGGACGGCGAGTTTCAGGCCTCGCAGACCCTTGCCAACGCGGCGCAGGTGATCTCCTCCCAGCAAGGCGCGCTGCAGCTCAGGTTTCTTCAGACCATGGTGGAGATCGGCGCCGAGAAGAACACGACGATCATCCTGCCCTTGCCCATCGAGCTGATCCGGCCCCTGATCGACCTCGGCCGAAGCGCCGACGGCTCACCATCGGCCCCCCGTCCCCAGAAAGGCTCGACGACCGACTGAGCGGAACCCTCGTCCTCGACTGGATCAACGCCGCACTCCTCCTGACCCTGCTGCCCCTGATCGTCACGGCCAACCTGGCCGTCGGAAAGCCGTGGGCGGGCGTTGCGACGGCGGCCCTGTGCGGATCGACCGCCGGTGCCTTTTGCCTCTACGGGGCGGTGGACATCACCGGCCTGGCGCCCCTCGTCTCGAGGGACCTCAGCCTGGGGGCGAGGTTCGGGTTCGACGCCGGCATCATCGTCTTCGGGATTGCCGCTGCGGGATTCGCCTTCAGGCCCATCCGGCGAGCGGTCGCGAGTTTCCTACCCTTCGATCCGGACAACCCGGTCCACGCCTATGCCTTTGTGCTTGCGCTCATCTGGTTCGGTTTTTCGGCCGTCCAAACAGTCTTCACCGACGTGCTCGTCTCGATGCAGGCTCAGCCCTCGGTCACGGTTGCAGACATCGTGTCCAACGAGATTCCGCTTTTGATGTTCGGCCTCGCGGGGGTCGGACTCTTCATGCGCCGCAATGTCGCTCAGACTGCCGTACGCCTCGGCCTGGTGCGCCCCGCCTGGTGGCACATCGCGCTCGCATTCGCGGCCGTAGGAATCCTTGTCGTGGTGGCATTCGCGATGGCGTGGCTCGGCCAGGACCTGACGCCGGGAGTCGCTCAGCGCGTCGACGTCACGACGCAGCACCTGTACGGCCAGCTGGGTGGCCCCGGAATCATCGCGCTTGCCCTTCTGCCGGGGATCTGTGAGGAGGTGCTCTTCCGGGGAGCCCTCCAACCGCGGTTCGGCCTTGCCGTGACCGCGCTTCTGTTCACTTCGATCCATATCCAGTACGCGCTCTCGTTCCAGACGCTCGCCGTGTTCATATCGGCGATCGGGCTTGGCCTCATCCGCAAGTACACGAACACCACCGCTTCGTGTGCGTGCCATGCCGGCTACAACTTGTTGGCTGGCATCGGTCTTGGGGGCTTGCTCCTGTATGGCGCGGCGGCCGCCGAGCTGGCGCTGATCGCAGCCGCCACCTATGGTCTGTGGACCAGCCGGCGCCGCGCGGCGGCGGCCGGGAGTCCTTAACAGGATGGCTGGCCATCCGGTCGACTCGGACATAGAATTTCGCATGATGGCCCCAGATGTAGGATCAGCAAGCCAGGCCAGGCCCAACATATTGGCCACCCAATCTCCACCGGTAGTGGCGGTGGTGAATCAAAAGGGCGGCGTGGGCAAGACGACCACGGCGATCAACCTGGCCGCCGCGTTCGCCGAGGTCGGGCATCCAACCTTGCTCGTCGACCTGGACCCCCAGGCCAACTCCACGTCAGGCCTCGGCCTCGACCCGGCCCGGGTGAGGCTGAACGTCTACGAGCTGCTCATCGGCGAGGCGACGGTAGAAGAGGTCGCCCAGCCTTTGGGGGTGACCGGCGTGACGCTTATCCCGGCGAACATCGACCTCGCCGGCGCCGAGATCGAGCTGGCGACGATGGCAGACCGGGAGCAGCTGCTCCGTAAGGCCCTCGCCTCCATCCCACCCGGGGTCGAGATCGTGATCATCGACTGTCCGCCCTCGCTCGGCCTCCTCACTCTCAACGCCCTCGTCGCGGCCACGAGCATGCTGATTCCGACTCAATGCGAGTATTTCGCGCTCGAAGGGCTGCGCCACCTCATGTACACGCACCAGCTGGTCCGGTCTCGCCTCAATCCGAAGCTGGCGATCGCCGGCATCTTGATGACGCAATTCGACGCGCGGACAACCCTCGCTTGGGACGTGCTGCAAGCGGTCCGCCGCTCGCATCCTCACCACGTGCTCGAGACCCTGATCCCGCGCAACGTACGACTGAGTGAAGCCCCCAGCCACGGCAAGTCCGTGATCGAATATGACCCCACATGCCGAGGCGCGGCCGCATACCGCGCGCTCGCAAAGGAGCTGCTTGAACGATGAGCCAGTCAAGACCGCGCGGACTTGGACGCGGACTCGATGCCCTGATCCCGATGTCGAGCGAAGGCGAAGCGCTCGTGCCGCAGATGATCGCCGTCGATCAGATCCGCCCTTCCCGCCAGCAGGTCCGCTCGCGATTCGACGCGGAGCCGCTCGGCGAGCTGGCGGAGTCAATCCGGCTCCACGGCGTCCTGCAAGCGTTGCTCGTGAGGCGACTCGCCGACGGCTACGAGCTGATCGCGGGAGAGCGACGCTGGCGGGCGGCGCGGCTTGCCGGCCTCGAGACCGTGCCGGCGGTGGTACGCACTGAAACAGGGAACGACCAGCAGCTCGTCCTGGGCCTGATCGAGAACCTGCAGCGCACCGACCTCGACCCCATCGAAGAAGCTCGCGGCCTGCGCCGGCTCATCGAGGAGTTTGGTATCACTCACGAGGACGTCGCGCAGCGCATAGGCAAGCATCGTGTTTCGGTAACCCAATCGCTCCGTCTGCTCGGGGGATGCCCGGCGGTGCAGTCGGCGGTCGCATCAGGTGTCATCACAGCGGGACACGCACGTGCCCTCATTGCGCTCGAAAGCCAGCCCGCGCAGGAGCACGGCTTGAAAGTCGTGGTCGCGCGGCATCTGTCGGTGCGGCAGACCGAGAACTGGGTCAGGGCGTACCGTCCCCGCCGCCGCCGTCACGCCGACTCATCATCCGAACTGCGCGCCATCGCGGCCGACGTCGAATCGAGTCTCGGTCTGCCGATCAAGATCGGCGGCAGTCTCAATCGCGGCACGATCGAGCTGCGCTATTCGAGTCGCGAAGAGCTCGAACGGGTCTGCGCTAAGCTCGTTTCCTGAGACGCATGGCGGCCCAACACCAACCAGCGGCTGGCGCCGCCTCGAGCGAAGGTTCCGCTGTGTCGTCGCTGCTGCGCGAGCTCGCTGAAGTAATCGTGCTAGCGGTCATCCTCTATGTCGGCATCAGCTTTGCCGTTCAAGCAGTGCATGTCGAAGGCCTTTCGATGTGGGCGACGCTCGATAACAACGACTACCTGATCGCGAACAAGATCGACTACCGGCTGCATGCGCCGCAGCGCGGTGACATCATCATCCTGCGGCCCCCAGCGAGCAACTCGACGGATTTCATCAAACGCGTCATCGCTTTGCCGGGCGAGAAGCTTCTGATCCGCAGCGGGGTCATCTACATCAACGGCCACCGGCTCGATGAGCCTTACCTGCCCGAGGCGTGGGTCACAGACAACAACTACCCGACCAACGGAACAGACGGCGAAGTGATCCCTCCGAACGATTACTTCGTCATGGGCGACAATCGCAATCGCTCCCAGGATTCACGTTTCTTCGGTCCGATCAGCCGCGACCGCATCGATGGCAAGGCATGGTTCCGGATCTGGCCGCTCGATCATTTCGGCAACATCTACGCAGAGATGCCGATGCTGGAGACAGGTTCCACATCCGTGGGCGTGCTCCCGACAAGGACGGCACCCGCAGGGAACTAGCGGATCAGGCCCCGATCGCGAGCCGAAAGGCGCTGTCGCGTGCGAACGGACCGATCACAGCCATCTGAAGCGGTGCGCTCAGCACGTCGTCCGCGACTCTCTTGACGTCGGCGCTTGTCACGGCTTCGACCAGCGCGAGCTCCTCGTCGATCGTCTTGATCCCGCCAAGGAGCAGCTCTTGATAGGTGAGCCAGAAGGCCACGCCGTTGGTCGTCTCGAGCTCGAGCCGCAGGCGTCCCTTGGTGAACTCCTTGGCCCGCGCCAGCTCCTCGGGCGCGATCTCGCTTTCCGTGAGGCTCCGCAGCTCTCCCATCACCGCGTTCACCGCATCCACCGCCTTTTTCGGATCGACCCCGATGTACACACCGACGTATCCGGTGTCGCGGTGCTTCTGCGTGAAGCTGTGCACGTCGTAGGCAAGACCAAGACGTTCGCGAATGTTCAAGAAGAGCCGGGAGCTCATGCCTTCACCAAGCACGGTGTTGAGAAGGTCGAGCGCGTGGCGGTCCGGGTGCATGTAGCTGAGCGCGCGCGCGCCGAGGCAGATGTGCGCCTGCTCCGTATCGCGCCGTCGAACGAGCACGCGCGGACTGGTCAGCTGGGCTGGCGACAGGGCAGGCGTTGTGCCATTGAGGCCGGACCTCAGCGAGAGGCTTTGCCTCACCTCGACGACCGTCCGTTCCTCGTCCAGCGATCCCGCCGCTCCGATGACCAGATTGGGCAGCCTGTAGTGCGCGTCCGCGTACTCGAGGATGTCTTCGCGGTTCAACCGCGAAACCGATTCCTCTGTGCCGGCGATGTCACGGCCCAGCGGATGGTCCGGCCAGATCAGCTCTTCGAACAGGTTTTGCACGTAATCCTGCGGCTGGTCCTGGTACATCCGCAGCTCTTCGAGGATCACCATGCGTTCGCGCTCGACGTCCGCGGGGTCGAGCCGGGAGTTCGCGACGATGTCGAACAAGACGTCCAGCCCGAGGTCCATGTGCTCGGACGGGACGCGCGCCCAGTAGGCGGTCAGCTCCTTGTCGGTGGATGCGTTGATGAAGCCGCCGACACCTTCGATCGCGTCGGCGATCTCCTTCGAAGAAGGCCGCCGCTCCGTCCCCTTGAAGTAAAGGTGCTCGATGAAGTGCGACACGCCGGCCAGGCGCTCGTCTTCGAGCCTCGAGCCTCCGGCAAACATCAGGACGACGCTCGCGGAATGACGCTCTGGCATGTGCTCGATCACCATCCGTGCTCCCCCGGTCAGCTGATGGACTCGATGAGGGGATGGCATGGACTGGTCAGTATAGGAACGACCGGGCCGGAGGCCCTTGGATTAAGCGCCCTCCCGCAGGGCACCGAGGGCCGCGTACAGGGTCATGGCCACGAAGTCTGCCGGCATGCCGTCGGAGACTGCGTCCAGCGCCTCGCCCAGGTACCGCCGCACGTTGGGCGCGCGGTCGACCTCGCTCAGCTCGAGGCAGTCGCGAATCGCCTCCGCGATCTCGGTCGGCGTTATCTCCTCGTCACCGGCCTCGTCAGCGACCGCATTGATCAATGCGATCGCCCTGCGGATCCGCTCCGCGGCGGCCCGGCGGGAAGTCGAACCCCCGTTACTCTCCACCTGACTTGCGCGGGCCGACGACGACCCGCCGTTCCGGCTCCTCGCCAATGCTGGAGCTCGTCACGTCCGGGTCACCCTCGAGGGCGAGATGGATGGCCCGCCGTTCGAAGGGCTGCATCGCGTCAAGCGTGATCGCATCGCCGGTCATCTTGACCTGGCGCGCAGCCCGCATCGCGATCTCGCGCACCGTGTGCTCCCGCCGCTGCCGATAGCGCTCGACGTCGACGATCACGCGCTCGCCTTCGGCGAGGTGCTTTCCGACCATGACATTCGTCACCGACTGCAGCGCGCGAAGGGTCTCACCTCTCCAGCCGATCAGACCGCCGAGATCGCGGCCGCTGATGTCGAGCGTGATCGGGTCGGCGCCCGCCCGCACGCTGACCTGCGCACGAACGCCCATGTGCTTGAGCAAGCCTTCGACCAGGTTTTTTGCGAGCTCCGCCTTGCCGTTGGCCGGCGCGGGCGCGACACCCATCGAAGGCGCGGTCTGGTCGATCACCGTGACCTCCACCACCGTTTCCTCGGGTGTCTCGCTGAGGATCTTCACGTCGACGTGGCGGCGGCTCTCCTGGAGCTCGATCAGCGCGGCGTCGACCGCCTCGTCCAGTGTTCTGCCGCGGCCTTCAGCGGACTTCACGTGCGTTCACCCTCCTTGCCTTGTTTGGAAGCCCGGTTCTTGGGCTTTTTCGATTTGTTCAAGTTGGTCCCGCTCGGGGCCGGTCCGTTCTTTTGAGCGGGTGACTTTTGAATTGCGGTGGGACCCTTGTTGGGCAGCAACGGAGCTGCTCCCGGAACAGGTTTGGCCCGCGACGGCCACAGCTGGCCCCACCCGACCACGAAGCTCTGCTGAATGATACTTACGCAGTTCCCGACAAACCAGTAAAGGCCAAGGCCGGCGGGGACGTTGAGCGCGAACCAGCCGATCATCAGCGGTGAGATCAGCACCATCGTTCGCTGCATCTGCTGTTGCTGCTGCTCCTGCTCTGTCGGGGTGGCTGATGGGGGCATCTGCAGCATCTTCGACTGGACGAAAGTCGTGATCGCGGCCAGCAGGGGAAATACGAGGTAGGCGGGAGCCGGAAGGTAAGGAAGCCCCGCGATCAGCAGGTGATGGTTGGGGTTGTCGTTGAGGTTCGGGATGAAAAGGAAGTGGGCGATCACGTCGTGGCTGCGCGCGAAACCGGTGAACACGTAGTAGAGCGCGATCAGGACCGGCATCTGCACCACCATCGGCAGGCAGCCCACGAACTGACCAAGCGGGTTGACCCCGTGCTCCTGGTAAAGCTTCATCCGCTCGGTGTTCATTCGCTGCGGATCTTTCTTGTACTTCTTGGTCAGCTCGGCCAGCTGAGGCGCGAGCTTGCGCTGCTCCACCATCGCCCTGCGCTGCATGACCAGCTGGAACTGCTGCAGCGGAGCCAGGAGCAGGCGGATGACGATGGTGAGAACGATGATCGCGACCCCGTAAGCGCCGATCGTCGCGATGATGCTGACGCCCGACAGGTGGCTGTAGATGAACGACAGCGCGGTCTGCAGCGTCAGGCCGAAGATGGCCCACCACGCGTCGTGGATCGGCTTCAGGAGGTCGAAGGGCGAGCTGAGAAAGATGGCTTTGACTCCTGTCAGGGCACCGGGTCGTAGCCGCCCCGGGCAAAGGGGTGGCAGCGAGCGATGCGAGCGGCCCCCATCCAGCCGCCCTTCAGCCAGCCGTACCGATCGATCGCCTCGTACGTGTAGTGCGAGCACGACGGGTAGTAGCGGCAGGACGGGGGCAGGATCCTGGAAAGGGACATCTGATAACCGCGGATCAACAGCAAAAAGAGCTTCGTCATGGCTTGGTCTTGGAAAGCCTGAGCGCAGCCAGCGAAGCCTCCGCCTTCAGGTCGGCGAACGACACCTCGAGCGCCGCCGGGCGGGCGATCAGGACCACGTCATATCGTATTCCCACCTGGCTCAGAGGCGAACCAGGTCCCAGCAGATGAAGCCGTGCGACCTCGCGCAGCCGGCGGCGCGCCCGGTTGCGTTCCACCGCACTGCGGATCTTGCGGCTCACCGTGACACCGATCCGGCTCTCCGCGGCCTCGCTCGGCACGGCGAAGCCGACGAGCGCGTGGCCGGAATGAAAGCGCCTGCCCCTGATCGCCGACTGAAAATCAGATCGGCGGCGAAGCCGCCGAAGGCTTTCCACAGGGACGACCGGCCGGCCTAGGCGGCCAGCCGCTCTCGGCCCTTGCGACGGCGGTTGCGGACCACGCGAGCCCCGCCACGAGTGCTCATCCGGCGCAGGAAGCCATGCACGCGCCGACGGTATCTTTTCTTGGGTTGATAGGTTCGTTTGATCGAGCCAGTGTAGCGGAGGCCAGCCGCACGCCTTGTGATACCGGCCCTATCACTTCATCGTTTGCACAACGGCCTTGCGGTATCCACAGCCCGGTGTTATATTCCCCGCCCGGAAGCAGGCGGGCCAATGCGTCGAATCCACGACCCAGTACGAAATGCACCAATCGGTTCCACTAATCGTTACATGCTAAGCAACACTTAGTCATACAGCTCCACTTCCATATTTCGGGAACGACCGGATAGGGGATTTCGGACGGGTCGGCGCCGCCAGCCTGTGGAAATCCGGTCCGCTCTTTTCCACAGGCACCAAGGAGGCGGAGCTCATGCTCGAAGAGCTTCGGTTGAATCCGCGGTCGCCCGGAGCGCGATCTCATGGTCGCCGTCCGGACGCGCGCGGGATCACCGACGACAGAAAGGTTGACCCCAGTTTGTCCACAGGATTTGCAGGTAGGGCGCTCTGGCCCTGCACAGGCCACATGCCGCCGATCCACAGGCCCTGGCTCGGCCCAGAGGGGGTGGCGGGGTGAACCAGGATCAGATCTGGTCGCAGGTGCAGGAGGAGCTGCGGTTTCAGCTGGCCAAGCGAACCTATGACATGTGGCTCAAGAACACGTCCGTCGTCTCGGCCGACGGGGGGACATTCCGCATCGGAGTGCCCAGCAAGCTCGCCAAGGATTGGCTGGAGGATCGTTTCTCGGGCCTCATCCAGGAGACGCTGCAGGCGGTCACCGGTTCCGAGGTCGACATTGATTTTGTGATTGCTCCATCCGGACACCGCCCCGCACACACGTTGTTCGACAGCGACGACGACCACGCCACCGCCAAGGGTCACGAGAACGGCGTCGAGGCAGTCGCAGAGCCCGCGGTCGTGGCGCCGGCGCCGTCAGAGCTCAACGCGCGCTTTCGGTTCTCATCATTCGTCGTCGGTCACAACTCGCAGTTCGCGCACGCCGCCGCAAAGGCTGTCGCGGAGGCGCCGGGGGACAGCTACAACCCACTTTTCCTGTATGGGGGAGTGGGGCTTGGCAAGACACACCTGATGCACGCCATCGGACACGAGGTCCATGACCGCTTTCCGCGCAAGCGCGTCGTGTACCTGACCTCCGAGCAGTTCACGAACGAGGTGATCAGCTCGATCGCTACGGCCCGGATGGGGGAGTTCCGGCACAAATACCGCACGGTCGACGTGCTGCTGATCGACGATGTGCAGTTTCTCGCGGGCAAGGACCGAACCAAGGAAGAGTTCTTCCACACCTTCAACGCGTTGCACGAGATCAACAAGCAGATCGTCATCTCATCGGACCGCCCGCCCAAAGAAATCCCCACGCTGGAGGACCGCCTGCGTTCGAGATTTGAGTGGGGCTTGATCGCTGACATCCAGCCTCCGGACTTCGAGACGCGCCTCGCCATCCTCCACTCCAAGCTGGGCAACAGCAGCCTCATCCCCGAAGAGGTGCTTAGCTTCATCGCACACAAAGTCCAGCGCAACATCCGCGAGCTCGAGGGCGCGTTGACTCGCGTCCAGGCTTTCGCTGCGGTGCATCAGCGCCAGGTCGATGAAGACGAAGCCGCGCGTCTTCTCTCCGACATCATTCCCGCCAGCACACGCAAGCCCATCAACGTCGAGCGGATCCAGGTCCTGGTCGCCGACTACTACAACGTCACACTCGAAGACATGAAAGGCAAGCGGCGCGACAAGCACATCGTCTTTCCGCGGCAGGTCGCGATGTTCCTGGTGCGCGAGGAAACTCCGTCGTCACTTCCTGCCATCGGAAAGGCCTTCGGCGGGCGCGACCATACCACCGCGCTGCACTCGATTGAAAAGATCGCCAACGAGCTGAAGGAAGATGAGCGTCTGCGTTACGAGGTGCAGGCCATTCGCGAAAAGCTCTACGTCCAGTGAGCGTTTCCACAGCTTTTGAGAACCGGCCCGGCCAGAGGATGGGATGGACCGCCGGCGGGCATTTCCTCCCCAGCGAGTCAACAGGGTCGAGCGGCCCCTTCTACGATTACGCAGACCTTATCCCCGGACCATTTCGATCTGTAAACGATCTGGACATCCACACTCTGCACAGCGCCTACTGTTATCGGTTACGGATGATTTCTACTAAGAGAATTTCTTTCAACGGGGGACAACTGTCGTGAATGCCAAAGTTATGACTGCTCAAATGAAGGTCACGTGCAGGCCTGCGGTCCTGGGTCAAGCGCTGCAGGTTGTGTCTCGCGCCATCTCGAGCCGGACCACCCTGCCGATCCTGAACAACATCCTGATCGAGACGACATCGGATGGCCTGGCGCTCACAGCCACCAATCTGGAGATTGGCATCCGCAAGCTCGTCCCCGCTGAAGTCTCGGTCGAAGGCTCGACCACCGCGCCGGCCCGGTTGCTCACCGACTTCGTCGGCACTCTGCCCGATGACGATCTCGAGATGACGCTTGATCCCGCAACCCAGTCGCTTGCCCTTCGATGCGCGCGATTCGACACGCACATCAAGTGCATCGAGGCCGAAGAGTTCCCGCCCGGGCCGCGGCCCGACGAAGGCGACAGGCTCGAGGTTGCGCTGGACGACCTGGTGGGTGCGGTCGAGCAGACGCAGATGGCAGCCTCCACCGACGAGGCCCGCCCCGTCCTGACGGGCGTGCTCGTGCAGGTTCAGGGCGGCAACCTTACCCTCGCCGCGACCGATGGCCATCGCCTGGCCGTGCGAAAGCTGGCCGCAGCCGGCTCATCGGATCTCGAGGCGAGCCTGATCGTGCCGGCCCGCGCGCTGGCGGAGCTGTCGAGGGTGCTCAAGGGAGAGCCGGGCAAGGTCGAGGTGATCATCTCCAAGGCCCGCAACCAGGTCTTCTTCCGGGCCGGCAGCTCGGAGCTGACCTCGAGGCTTATCGACGGAAAGTATCCAAACTACGCACAGGTTATCCCCAGCAAGAGCTCGACCAAGGTCAAGGTTTCTACCAGCGAGCTCACCCAGACGGTTCGCGCCGTGTCGCTCTTCGCCCGCGACAGCGCCAACGTCATCCGGGTCAAGGCGCAGGCCGGGACGCTGGTGCTTTCGGCGACCACCAACGAGGTGGGCGACAGCAAGGCCGAGATGGCGGCCGATGTCGATGGTTCTGAAATCCAGATCGCGTTCAATGCCCGCTACGTCCTGGATGCCCTCGGCGTGATCGGAGAGGATGAGGTCGAGCTGCTGTTCGACGGACCTCTCAGCCCGGGGCTCATGCGACCGCCGGGCAAGGAGCACTACCTCTACGTGATCATGCCCGTGCGGGTGGCCATGTCCTAGGCGCACGGGTCAGGTGCGCCTTCGCCGGCTCCAGCTCAAAAACCACCGCAACTACGCTCAGCTCGAGCTCGTGCCGGGGCCGAGCCTCAACGTCTTCATAGGCGCCAACGGGCAAGGCAAGACGAACCTTTTGGAAGCGGTCGCGATGCTTGCCCTGTCGGCATCGCCGCGAGCTCGGCGCGAGTCGGAGCTGGTCGGACCGATCGGGCCGGGATCGCGGATCGAGGCGGCGGTCGAAACCGGCGCCCTCCGGCGCGAGATAGCGATCACCCTCGCGGTCGAAGGCGAGCGCACCCGCCGCGTCATCGAAGTCGACGGTGCCCGCCGGCGGGCCGTCGACCTACCCGGCCATTTCAGGGTCGCCCTGTTCTGGCCCGACGACCTGGGCCTGATCAAGGCTGGACCGGAGCTTCGCCGGCGCTTTCTGAACCAGATGCTCGTCCAGGTCGAGCCGGGATACGCCCGCGCGCTCGCCGGCCTTCGCCGCGTGCTCGAGCAGCGCAACAGCCTGCTCAAGCAAATCGCTGCCGGCCAGGCCGGCAATGGTGGGCAGGGCGTGCTGGACGCCTGGAACAAGGAGCTGGTCCAGGTCGGCTCGGAGATCGCAGCCGCGCGGGCCAGGGCAGTGCTCGAACTGGCGCCCGAAGCGGCCAGGTGTCACGCCGAAATCGCCTCCGGGGAAAGGCTGGAGATCCGCTACGAAGGGCCTCCGGAAAACCTGGCCGAAGCTGTGAATAACTCCCTGGCGGAAGACCTGCGGCGAGGCTCCACCAGCGTCGGCCCGCACCGAGACGACCTGGTCGTCCTGCTCGAGGGGCGCGAGGCGCGCTCGTACGGCTCCCAGGGCCAGCAGCGCACCGCCGTGGTCAGCCTGAAGCTGGCCGAGGCCGCCGTCATCCAGGCTCGGACTGGTGAGCGGCCGGTGCTCTTGCTCGACGATGTGCTTTCGGAGCTGGACGGCGAGCGTCGGGCGGCCCTCCTTGCTGAAGTCGCCGCGGGCGGCCAGGTGATCATCACAGCCGTCGAGGCCGGCCCGTTTCCGCCTGACCTGATCGCCAAAGCGATGGTCTGGACGGTCGCCGAGGGGAAGATCGAAGCCTGTGGATAAGTTGGGCAATATCCTGCCGCGTGTGATGCGCCGCCAGCCCGGGGGGGCGCGCCTTCTGGGCGGCCAGGTGGCGGTGGCATTCCGGGTCCTGCTCGGCCCTGAGGTCGCCCACCTGTGCGATGAGGTCGAGCTTCGCGCGGGCACCCTTCTCGTGACCACGTCCAGCCCTGCGCTCGCCCACCAGCTGAGGCTTGACGCGGAGGCGATCCTCGCCCGGCTCAACCGGCCGGACCTGGGCCGCAAGGTCCGTACCCTGCGGGTCCGCATCGGCCGGGCGACACCCTCATGAGACTCGGTCTAGAGCAGCAGAAGGCGGCCGCGCTCGGCGGGGGGCCCGTCCGGGTGGTGGCGGGCGCGGGCACCGGCAAGACAGCGGTCATCGCGGAGCGTTTCCGCCGCCTGGTCGCCCGGGGAGTCTCGCCAGACGCGATCCTCGTCATGACCTTCACCGAACGCGCGGCGAGGGAGATGCGCGAACGCATCGAAGCCCTGATCGATTCGCCTGCGCAGGCGGTCGGCACCTTTCACTCGATCGCGCTGAGCTGGCTGCGGGAGGACGGCGGAGCGATCGGCGTACCGTCCGGATTTCGCATCGTGAGCGGCGCCGACCGCTGGATCCTGGCCCGCGAGCTGATGTGGAAGATAGGCGATTCGGCCCTGACCGGCGACGAGCGGCCGGACGACCTGGTCGCGCCGGTCCTGCAGATGTTCGAGCGCATGAAGCAGGAGCTCGTCAGGATCGAGCGGCTGGCTGCCTGGGCCGCCTCGAGTGAGGACCCCGAGCGAGCGGCCCTGATGCGCGCATGCGTCAGGCTGTTCCGCGCCTACGAGAAGGAGTGCCGGAAGCAGCGCCTGCTGGATTTCGACGACCTTCTCCTGTTGGCGGTCAGGCTCTTCGAAAAGAATCCCGCGGTGCTGCGCCGCTACGCGAGCCGCTATCCCCACGTGCTGGTCGACGAGTACCAGGACCTGAACCTGACACAGGAGCGGCTCATCGAGCTGGTAGCCGGTGGCGCGGATCCCTTCGTGGTCGGTGACGACGACCAGTCCATCTACCGGTTCCGAGGTGCGTCCCGCGCGAGTCTCGAGCGATTCGTGGGCAGCTTTCCGTCGGCTCTTACGATCACTCTCGGCCGGAACCGGAGAAGCTCGCGACGCATCGTGTCCGCGGCGGCCGCGCTGATCGACCACAACCCGGACCGGCTGACCAAACAGCTGCGCGCTCCTCAAAGCGGACCGGCCGTGCAGATCTGGGAGTGCGCCGACGCGATCTCCGAAGCGTCGTCGATCGCGCGCGAGGCGGATAGCCTCGTGCACTCAGGGACTCCGCTCTCCTCGATCGCTGTCTTGTGTCGAACCAATGCGATTGCACGGCCGATCGCGGCAGCACTGGCGGCGCACGGCCTTCCACATGTCGTGATCGGCGGCCACGGTTTCCACGACCAGCCGGAGATCAAGGACCTGATCGCAATGCTGCGCGTGATTCGAGATCCCGGCGACCTGGTTGCCCTCGCTCGACCCGCGGCTGCCGCGCTGCAGCCCCTGCTCGAGCGTTTTGCCGTGGCGGCAAAGCAGCTCGATGTGCGCGATCTGTTTTTCGAGCTGATGGAACAGTCGGGTTACGCCGGAGAGCTGCCGGGCGCGACAGCCAACGTGAGTCGGTTTGCGGAAAACATCGGCGAGTTCTGCGAAACGTCCACAGACCACTCGCTGGATGCCTTCATGCGGCGACTCGAGCTCGTCTTGCTGTCGGGCGAAGACGAAGCGCCGGCGCCGGTTGAGGCCAGCGATGCGATCCAGGTCATGACGATCCATCAGTCCAAAGGGCTCGAGTTCGACGCGGTGTTCGTTCCGGCGCTGGTCGAAGGGCGCCTGCCCCAGTCTTCGCGCTCGCCGAGGTTCGAGCTGCCGCCGGCCGTGCTCGAGCCGCTGGTCCGCGGCCGTGAGGACGTGATAGCCGAAGAGCGGCGGCTTCTCTACGTGGCGATGACCCGCGCTCGCCGGCGTCTCTATCTCACCCGCGCCACGCATTACGAAGGAGGCCGTCGTTGGAGGGAGAGCCGCTTCCTCAACGAGGTTCGCGAAGCCGGCCCGCGCGTCGTGGTCGAGACTCAGGTCGCGGCGGCCGCATCGCCACCCGCGCCGGCCGCCGTCAACGGTCACAGCGGCGACGTCCACCTTTCGTACAGCGCGATCAGCGCGTATCAGGATTGCCCGCGCCAGTACTGGTATCGCCACGTCGAGCGGCTGCCGGTTGTGCAGAGCGCGGAGGCGGTACACGGCGTCATCCTGCATGAGGTGCTGCGGCGGGCAGGCGAGCTCCGAAAGCAAGGCGAGTCGATCAGCGCGCCGCGCCTCAAGTCGATCCATGAGGACGTCTGGACGGAAACCTCATTTCCAGACCCGCGGCGAGCGCCTGCCTTCAAACGCAACGGAGCCGCTGAGCTGGAGGCATATCGCGTTCGGGGCGGTTTCGATCCCGTTCCGGTCTATCTGGAGCAGCCATTTGACGTCGCGGTCGACGGATGGAACCTCCGCGGCATCATCGACCGCATCGATCGGACGGGCGAGGGCTGGCGGATCATCGACTACAAAAGCGGCCGGCCCGTGACACGCCGGCGGCGGGACCTGCAGGTGGCGCTTTACGCCCTCGGCGCGACCGGCGCGCTGAAGATCGAGCCTCTGGAGCTCGAGGTCGTGTACCTGGCGTCTGGCGAATCGGTCCGGGTCGAAGGCGTCAGCGCGATCGTCCGCGACGCCGAAGTCGAGGGCAGCCGGGTGGCCGATGGCGTCAGGGCCGGGCGATTCGAGTCGCGACCCGAGCGGCGCCGCTGCCGTCTGTGTCCTTACCGGCTCGCGTGCACCGACGCCCTGTAGCGCGCGGCGAGCAGCAGGCACTCGCGTGCAATGTCTGACGAAGCGTAGGGATGCGCCATGTCTTCAGCTTTGGCCGACATCTCTCGCCACGTCGGCCCGCCCTCGGCCATAACCCGCACCTCGTCGAGCAGGTCCGACTCCTTCGGCGCGAAGGCGCCGATGCGGGACTCGACGACGAAGTCGACGTTGGGCGATTCCTGTCCCGGCAAGAATCCCGTGATCACCAGCGGCAGCCCGGTGGCCAGGGCTTCCGCGATGGCGCCGGGGCCGGCCTTGGTAACGACGAGGTCGCACGCCCGCATCAGCTCGGGCATGTAATCCACAAAGCCCAGCACAAGCATGGGGGTGGAGGCTTCGAGCTCGGAGAGCCGACGCCGCAGCTTCTCGTTGCGCCCGCACACAACCACCAGCTGCCACGGATGCGCTTCCTGCGCAAGGTTGCGGACCTGCGTCGCGAGGTGGCCGACGCCCGCTGCGCCGCCTATCACGAGCACGGTGAATCGGTGCTCGTCGAGGCCGAACCGCCTGCGCAGGGCCTGCTTCTCCCCTGGCGCCGGGGGCCGGAACCGGAGATCGACGGGCAGGCCGAGCAATTTCACGCGGTCGGCGGGCACACGCCGGCGCAGCGCAACCTTTCGCGCACCCTCGGTCGGCGCGACGACCAGGTCGGCCTGGCTGAAGGTCCATCCCCGGTGGAAGTCGACGAGGTCGGTGATCACCGTCATCAGTGCGCGGGGCCGGCTACTTTTCCGGATCGCCTGATGCGCGATGTGGTTCAAAAGCGGGTGGACCGAGAGCACCACGTCCGGGTCGTGCTGCCTGAGGAGCTGGAGCACGACCCTGCGCACGCCCGGTCCGAACACCGCGCGGATGGCGGCGAACGTGGGTTGGGTGTTGCTCGAGTGATAGACCGCGCCCCAGGCCGCCCGCGACCGCTGGATGACCGGCGAGTAGAGGGACGCGAGCCGCCGCACGATGGTGGGCCCCTGCCCGATAAGCGGATCGGCGACTGTGACGATGCAGGTTGGGTCGAGCAGCTTCAGCGCGTCGGTCAGGGCGCGAGCCGCGGCGCGATGCCCACCACCCGTGTCGCTGAAAAGAATGAGCACGCGCGGCGCGCCGCCGGCTGGGGTTGGATAGAGGGAGAAGGCTTGGGTTACTTGCGTCGCGCCGCGCCGCGGCGCGCGATCCATCGCATGTTGTACGTGGCCAGGAGGTACGTGATGAAGCCCATCGCGATGATCGCGATGCTCACCCAGAGGATGGTGCGCTTGGCCAGCTCACCCGGTGACAGCGCGCCTCCGCCCGGAGTGCGGTTCTGCTCGATTATGTAGGCGGCCAGGTCCTTGACGTCCTGGTCGGTGAGCTTGTTGTTGCCACCCTTGGCGGGCATCGGAGTCTGCTTCGGGTCGCCGGCCTGCGGCTGCCGGCCGTTGGCGATGATCTCGATCAGGAAGTTGGGGTCCAACGGGTTGGATACGCCGGGCAGCTTCTCGATCGGGTTCAGCACCGCGCCGATTCCGCCTTCGAGGCTTGCGCCGTGGCAGGTGGCGCAGTTCTGGGCGTAAAGGGTCGCCCCCTTCGTGGGATCTCCGGGCAGCGCGGTCGCCCCGCTCGCCGTCGAGCCACCCGAGGGCGACGGTGAGGTGTCCGCAAGGGTGGAGATGCCCGTCAGGATGAAGAAAGCCGGTATTCCCAGCGCCAGGAGGAGCCCTCTGGTGACTCGCATCTAGGCCAAATCATATCCAGCCGGTTTATCCATCGAGAGCCTGGTTCGGGCGGGAATACGGCCGAAGCTCGTACGTTTTAGCTCTTATGGGTTCCTGTTCGCCGGTCTCCCGTTCCAGTTTCTGCTGCGTCTCGAGACGCTGGCTTGACGCGAGATCGGCGTACCGTGGCTGAAGCGGACCTCCTGAGCTCCCACCGCACCGCACGGCGGGTCGCGGTCATCTCCATGCACACCTCGCCCACCGCGTCGCTGGGCCAGAACGCCAACGGCGGCCTCAACGTGTACGTACGCGAGATTTGCGCCGCGTTCAGCGACCGCGGCATCGCGAGCGACGTCTTCACCCGCAGGGGCTCCACAGACCCCGCCATGGAATCCCTAGCCCAGAACTCGTGCGTGATCTACCTCCCGGCCGGCCGGGGACTCGACAAGTACAGCCTCTACGACCAGGTGCCGGCTTTTGCGAACCAGGTCCTCGAGTTCGGTGAGCGAGAGGGCCTTGCATACGACATGGTCTTCTCGCATTACTGGCTTTCGGGCGAGGTCGCATGTCTCCTGCGGCCGCAAATGTCGGCAGGCTGGGCACACATCGCGCACACCCTCGGGTTGGTCAAGAACCGGACCCTCGCGGCCGGCGCTCATGCAGAGCCCGCGCTCCGAATTCGCGTCGAAGGGGAGATCTCCCGCCAGGCTGATCTCTTGATCGCATCAACAGGCGAGGAGGCCTCGGATCTCGTGCATGGCTACGGAGCCGATCCCGAACGCGTCGTCGTGGTCCCGCCTGGCGTCGACCTCTCCGTGTTCCAGCCGATCGACCGGGATGAGGCTCGGCGCAAGATCGGATACGGCCCGGGCCGGCTATTGCTTTTCGTCGGCCGCCTCGAGCGATTGAAGGGGGTCGAGGTCGCGATCCTGGCGCTTGCCCTGCTGCGCGACCGCGCCCATGACGACGTTCGACTGCTGATCCTCGGTGAAGACAGCAAGGACGGTGACGAGAGTGAGATGGAACGGCTCAAGGCAATCGCCACCGCGGCCGGCGTGCGGGACCGCGTCGATTTCCTCGGTTCGGTCGCGCACCACGAGCTGCCGTACTTCTATTCGGCCGCTGATGTTTGCGTGATGCCCTCTTACAGCGAATCGTTTGGACTCGTCGGTCTGGAAGCCCAGGCGTGCGGACGCCCGGTGGTCGGGTCAGGGGTGACGGGCTTGCGCTCAGTCGTGCGTGACGACGTCAGCGGTTACCTCATCGACTCCCATGACCCCGCAACATACGCGGAGCGGATCGGTCGCCTGCTCGACAATCCGGAGCTGGCCCAACAGATGGGCCGCCGGGGACGCCTACTGGCTCAGCGGTTCTCGTGGACGCGAACCGCCGACCGTCTGGAAGAACTGTTCGTCGGTGTCGTGGAGCGTGCTCAGGTTCGCGTCCAGGCCGGCGCCCGGCACGAGTAAGGAAAGGCCTGCGGGTCTTCTCGCGTCAGCGCCGTAGGCCTGGTGCCGTCGGCGTTCATCAGCCAGACCTGGTCGCGACTCAAGAAAGCGATCTGGTGACCGTCGGGCGATGAGACCGGCGAGGTCACGTCGAGTGGTTCTGACGGCAGCCCCAACGATAGGCTGAGCGCGGTAGGCGGCGCCACGACGTTGACCACAAACGCCTTGTGCAGCGCTCCGGTCGGGGTCGCCACCGTCGCGGAGAAAACCAGATGCGTCGAGTCCGCAAGCCAGGCCGGCCGGCCGATGTCTCCTGTCGTGAGCGTCGCCGTCGTCGAGGGCCCCGTCAGGTTGCGCACACGGAGGCTGGCTCCCTTTGGGTCCTGACGCAGGTACGCGATGCGCTTTCCCGCGGGATCCCATGCCACTCCGCTCACTGGGGCGGTGTCGATGGCGAGCTGGTAGCGGGCGTGGAGGCCGACGTCGTAACCCCAGACCTCATCGACGTTGGAGGTTGCGTGAATGAACGCGACACGCAATCCATCAGGCGCCACCGAAGCCTCAGCGACGTCCGTCGCGATGATGTCGTCGACTCCGTCCAGGGTCTGGCGGTGCAGGACTCCGAGGCTGTCGAGGTAGACGTAGCCCATGCCGGTCGCGAGGCTGCCTGCCCAGGTCGCCGTGAAGCTCAGCCCCGTGGTGGTGCCGCCCGGCGTGAAGTGCCACCACCCGCCGTTCTGATCCTCGATCAGGAGCGAGTCGCCGCCCGGCGACCAGTTGAACGTTCGCACGTCGCCCAGGTCGAACACCTGGCGCGGAAACCCCTCCTCATTCACGATCCACAAGCCGCCGGACGAGCCGTCGATGCCGTCGGTGGCGAATGCGATCCAGTGATGCAGCGGCTGCAGAGGGCCGGTGGTGAACGTGAGAGTCGCGTCGTGGCCCAACTGGTTGCCGTCCACGTCGATGGCGGCGGTGTTGACGAGGACCTGGTAGTTGGTGTGCGGCGCAAGGAGCTGCGACGGGGCGATGATTGCGCGCTTTGCATCGGTCGGATCGAGACGTACATCGAATGGGACGGTGGGACTGATCGAGAGCGCGCTCTTCAGCGTGGTGGCGTCCATCGCGCGCGTGAAGTCGACCTTCAGATAAGCCGACGTATCGACGCCGCCGTCGCCGCTGGCCGGCGACGAGCCGGCGAGGTTGGGAGGAGCTTCAGTGGTGAAGCCCCAGTGGTGACGGAGCGTATAGGTATTGCCGGCGAGGTCGCGATAGCCCGACTCGAGAATGACCTGGTATGTCGTCAAGGTGTGCAGCGTCGGATGGTGGTAGACGAGCTGGTGTCCGTTGACCCACTCGATGGACCCGCCGTTGGCCGGTGAGAGATGGAGGCGGGATTCCACCGATGCCCGGTCCACGTCGTGGTCGAAGGTGATGCGCACGGGTGCGGCCGTCGAAACGTCGATGGTGTTCCGCTGCGGCGAGTAGTCGACGATCTGGGGTGGGTCGCCGCCGCACGCGGAAAGGCCGAGGGCGGCGACCACGGCGCCCGCCGTCAGAATCGCGCACTGCTTCGCGGGTCCTCCCCGTTTGAAATGCGCCCTGCGCGCGCCCGGCGCTCCCATCGGCACCCTCCCCCGAGCCAAACCAACCTGGCGCGAGACTAGGCGAGAGAAGAACGAATTCCAACCCACCCTGTTAACGGTTTTACACGAACCGCCTAGAGGTGGGACTTGAGGCGCGCCCTCATCTCCTGCGCCAGCTGCTCCAGGCGCGAGGAATCCACGAACAGCAGCGAGATGCTGGGGATCTGGTCGATCGCGGCCTCGATGCCGGCGAGTGAGGGATCAGCGGCCCCCAGGATGTCTTTCACCTTGCGCGCCCTGTTGCCGAGGGCGTCCTCCGCCATCGCCTGCAGCTCGGCAACGATCGAGGCCCAGTCCAGCTGAGGTCCGCCCGACCGCGGCGGAGTGGTAGGCGCCACCGGCGTTGGTGCCGGCGTGAAGCCGGAGAACGAGCCGGTCGGAATCTGCGCCGTGGGCGGCTCCTGCGGCATCACCGGTATCACCGGCAAGGTCGGGTTGGTCGCGGGCGCGGGTTCCGGCTGCGGTGCAGCCGCGGCGAAAGAGGATGGCGCCTGGCGAGCCCTTTGCCCGGAGACCACCTCTTCGACGTCCAGCGGCGGGTGCGGCGTGGAGTCCGCCGACTTGACCTCGATCATCGCATTAGGGTCGTCGCACAGCGCCAGCGCGCGGTCGGGCTTGTCTGAGATGTCACGCGACTCACTCGTGTACGCGCCGGCGAGCTCGCCTGCGGCCAGGATGATGACCCCGGTCCCTGCGGCTGAGCGGATCATTACGCTCCCGCTCAGCTTGCGGTCGCTCAAGAAGTTCAGCAGCGCCTTCATGTCGACCCACCCGGCGTAGAGCTCCGTGTACATCGGCCGCGACACGGTGAGCTCATAGAGCCCGTCGATCAGCTCGGGCGATAGACCCACCACGTCGAGCACGCCGTGCCCCGCTGTGACGTCTTCGTTGAAGTGCTGGAGCGCGGACTTGCCGAGGACGAGGCTGCTCGCATCAGCGGCGCCGTCGTAAAGACACTCGAGGGCCGAGCCCTCGCGAAACAGGATCAGGCCTGACGCATCGTCCGTGAGGAGCCTCACGTATCCCGTGTAGCCCTCGCGCTCGAGCGTGGTGAGGAGGCGCGGAAAGTCCACGAAAGACGTTTTCAGCGAGTCGTAAAGGATCTGGCCCGCCGGGACAGGGATCGGCTCGCGGCCGTGCTTCGGCTGCGGGCGGTGCTTCACGCCACGTCTTGGCTGGGGGGCTTCCACCTTTCTCTCCGGTTCAGCATGCTCTTTTCGTTCGTTACGAGGCTCCTCCGTACGCTCCGCTCGTGGTTCAGGATGCGGTTCGGGCTTGTGCTCGGCAGCCGCGGGCTTCGGCGCGGACTCGGCCGCGTGGACAAGCTCAGGGATTCCAGCCCGGACCGTCTCGTCTGCCGGCAGCTTGGCCTTGGCATCGAAGTCGAAGTCGCCCTTGGTCCAGTGAAGGGCGTTGACGACAGCCTCGTCACCTGACTTGCCGTCACTCTGGGCGTGAAAAAGATGGCCGAACAGGAAGTACAGCGAGGCTGACTGCCCGTTCCCATTGCGGACGTTGAGGGTACCGGTGGACCGCTCGCCCTGAGCAGATTCGAGAAGCGATCGAAGGGGGGTTTCGGCCAGCGAGCCGTGGGAATGCAACAGTCTTCTCCTGAGATCGGCGCAGCCCGATCGAGAATTAAGAGAAAGTTAGTATAGGCATCGAGATCGCAGCAGCGCGTCCGGAGACTCCGGACTTCCCCTTGCCACCGCATCCCGCCCCGGCGCGCCTCGTACTCGTCCGCCACGGGCAGTCGACGTGGAACCACGAGCACCGAATCCAGGGCCAGCTCGACCCCCCGCTTTCGCCCGAGGGACTCCGCCAGGCCGAGCTCTTGGGCGCGCGCCTGGCCGGGCGCAAGTTTGCCGGCTTCTATGCCAGCGACCTGAAGCGCGCGTTCGATACCGCGCAGGCCGTCGGCGCCCTCGTCGGCGCCCAGCCCGAAGCGATGACCTCGCTGCGCGAGATCTATCTCGGCGAGTGGGAAGGCCGGCGTACAGAAGAGATCCAGCAGCGATTTCCTGAGGCGTGGGCCGCCTGGGCCGAAGAGCCGGATTGGGACGTGGTGCCGGGCGGCGAGGGCGCGGCGAACTTCGAGGCGCGGGTGGCGTCCGCGCTGGATGAGATCTTCAGTCGTCATCAACACGGCGAGGTGCTCGTCGTGACACATGGTGGCGTGATCCAGGTCGCGCTCCAGCGCGTCGTCGCCAGACCGAGCCGCGGCCTGTTTCCATTCAAGATCCAGAATGCGTCCATCACCGTGCTCGAGAAACGGGATGGCCGAATGTTGGTTGGCGGGGTCAACGACATCGCGCATCTCGAGAATGCGCTCGTCACCGAAATCGGTCCCGGATGAGCAGAGAAGCGGAACGCTGGGACCACGACCTCGATGAGCGCGCAACGCCGGCGCCGTTGCTGCAGACATGGGCATGGGGTGAGGTGCAGGCACGCGCGGGATGGACCGTCGAACGTATGCAGTCGAGCACAACTGGAGCGATGGCCAGCGTGCTCGTCCGCAAAGTTGGGCCGGCGCGCGAGGCATACGTTCCCCGCGGTCCGGTACCTGCGACTCCGGAGGCGATCGATTCGGTGGTGGATTGGGCGCGAAAGTCAAAGATGGCGCGACTTGTGATCGAGCCTGAGGCGCCGGAAGACTTCGGCGAGGTGCTGACCGAGAAGCACTTCAAACGGGTGGCGCCAACGCAGCCTCAGCACACGCGGATCCTGAAGCTGCTGCCGCCCGATCAGCTGCTGCCGACGTTCCGTCACGGCCGTCGCTACAACATCCGGACGGGGATCAAGCGGGGTGTCGTCGTGGAGGTAGGCAGGCATGGCGATGTCCTCGCCAAGCAGTCGGCCGCAGTCGAGCGGCGCGCCTCGATCCGACTCCCCGACCGGGGTTACTACAATCTGCTCCTCTATCTGCTGCCGTGGTGCCACACCTACACGGCGTATGCGCCAGAAACCCGCCAGCCGCTGGCGAGCGTGCTCGTCGCCCGTCACGGCGGCCGCGCCTACAGCCTCTTCGCCGGACGCAGCGGCCGTCAAAGTGAGCTCATGGGCAACGACCTTGCATGGTGGTCGGCCATCTCCAGCGCGGCGGAAGCCGGGTGCATCGACTTCGACTTCTGGGGGATCCCGCCGCCCCATGCCCGACCAGGTCATCCCCTGGAGGGGATCGGCCTTTTCAAGTCGGAGTTCGGCGGTGAGGAGGTCGCATACGTCGGGAGCTGGGAGCTGGTGCTTTCGGCCGCCGGCGCGAAGCTGATCGCCGCGGAGCGTAAAACGAGAGCCTACATTCGGGGCTTGAAACGCAACATTCCCTAACAATCCTTCAGATCGATTAGGATTGTTCTATGGCTGTGGCGGAGTCCGTCCGTAAGGTCCTTGTGGTGGAGCCGGACACCACGACTCGTCGCGAGATCAAGCTGGTTTGCGAGCAGGACGGATACCAGGTCGTCGAGGCCGACGCCGGTTCCGAGGCGTTGCGCCAGGTCGAGTCTTCGCGACCAAGCGTAGTCCTGCTCGAGGTGACGCTGCCCGACGCGGCGGGTTTCGATGTGTGCCGCGAGCTGCGCAAGGTGGACCCCGCTGTGCCGGTGATCATGATGAGCTCCAGGTCGGACGAGATCGACGCTGTGGTCGCGCTCGAGATCGGCGCTGACGACTACGTCACCAAACCGCTGCGCCTTCGCGAGCTGGTCGCTCGGATGGCCGCGCATCTGCGACGCGCCCGGCTGGAGAACGCAGAGGCGATGCGCAGCCGCCTGGAGTTTCGCGACCTCGTCATCGACGTCAACGAGCGCCGTACCTACAAGTCAAACAAAGAGGTGGAGCTGACCCATACGGAATTCGACCTGCTGACATTCCTCGCCAGCAACGCCGGCAAGGTGTTGAGCAGGGAGAAGATCCTGAACTCCATCTGGGGTTATGAATACCCGATCGAAACGCGCGTCATCGACGTCCACATCAGAAACTTGCGCCGCAAGATCGAGACGCAGCCCTCGCGTCCTTATTACATCCTGGCTGTCCCGGGTATCGGCTACCGCTTCACAAACGCGCGCCCGTCTTAACTCCGAGCTCGTCCAGGGACTGAATCACAAACGGTCGCTCCGCGATGCGCGGATGCGGAATCACCAGGTCGCGGTCGTCGACACGCCTGCCGGTGAACAGCAAGATGTCTACGTCGATGACGCGCGGTCCCCAGCGCCGCGTCCTGGTGCGCCCCCCCTCGCGCTCGACTTCTTTGGCGGCCTTGAGCAGCCGTCGAGGCGTGCCCTGCCATTCACCCTCCACCACCTGGTTCAGGAATCGAGGCTGGTCCAGGACGCCCCAGGGCTCGGTTTCGATGACGCTGCTTTGCCGAAGGATGCGGACCCCCTTTTCACGCAGCCGCCTGCGGGCCGCGCTCAGGTTGCGCAGCCGCGGGCCGAGGTTCGAGCCGAGGCCCAGGTAGACCTTCGTCACCGCATGCGGTCGGCGACACGAGCCGCTCGAACCATCTGGAGGACGTCATGCACCCGGACGATGTCGGCTCCGCGCAGCACCGCGGCGACGACGGTGGCCATGGTCCCCTCGAGCCGGTCGCTCGCCGGAAGGTCGAGCAGCTTGCCGATGAACGACTTGCGTGACGTGCCGATGAGGATGGGGTGGCCGAGCTCCTTCAGCTCATCGAGCCTCTGCATCACCTCCCAGTTCTGTTCGGCGGTCTTGCCGAAACCTATCCCGGGATCGACGATGACCTTCTCCTTCGGCACGCCGGCGGACACCGCGCGCGAGGCGGCCACCGCGAGGAATCGCATGATCTCGTCCATCAGGTCACCCGGGTAGTCGGTGCCGTCCTGGTTGTGCATGACGACAATGGCGCACCCATGCCTCGCGGCCAGGTCTGCGATCGCCGGCGACCTGGTCAGTCCCCAGACGTCGTTGACGATCGTGGCCCCTGCCGCCACCCCCACCTCTGCTACTTCTGCCTTGTACGTGTCGATCGAGACGGGCACGTCCGCCTCGCTCGCCAGGCGGCGCACCACCGACTCGACGCGCGCGATCTCTTCGACCGCCGTCACTGGCACGTGACCAGGCCGCGTCGACTCGCCGCCTACGTCGACCATGTCCGCGCCCTCGCGAACCATGCGAAGGCCCTGCTCGACTGCCGCCACGACATCGTCTCCCAGGCCGTCGCCGCTGAACGAGTCGGGAGTCACGTTGACGATGCCCATCACATAGGTGCGTGAGCCCCACTCGAAACGGCGCCCCCCGATTTCAGCAACCATGACGCGACTATTCTCAGCGACATGCGGCTTGACGAGCTCGCCAGAGGCGCTGGTGCGGTGCTCGAAGGCGACCCCGAGGTGGAGATCACGGGGATCGCCTACGACTCGCGCCGCGTCAGTCCCGGCGACCTCTTTGTCGCGGTCCATGGCCTCCACGTGGACGGCCATCATTACGTCGGCGACGCCGTGGCGAAGGGCGCGGCTGCGATCGCGCTCGAGCGCAGGGTCGAGGTCCCCAAAGGCGTCTCGGTGCTGCGGATGCCGTCAACACGGATCGGCCTCGCCGAACTTTCGGCCGAGTTCTACGGCAGGCCATCGCGCCGCCTCAAGCTGGCTGGGGTCACCGGGACAGACGGCAAGACCACCGTGACGCATATGGCCGAACATGTCCTGCAGGCGAGTGGCGTGGTGGCCGGTGCGATGAGCACGGTCGCCTTCAAGGTCAGCGGTCGCGAGGTCGACAACGTCAGCGGCCAGACCACGACCGAAGCCCCCGACGTCCAGGCCTGGCTCGCACGGATGGTCGAGGCAGGCGCCGCGTGCGCGGTCATCGAGGCGACCTCCCACGCGCTGGTGCAGGAGCGTGTGCGCGCGTGCGATTTCGACATCGCCGCTTTCACCAACGTCGGCCACGATCACCTCGACTACCACGCGACGTGGGAGGAATATCTCGAAGCCAAGGCGCGTCTCATCGACCTGACGGCGCGCGCCGCGGACAAAGGTGTCGAAAAGACTGCGGTGCTGAATCGCGACGACCCCAGCTACGAGCACCTCGCCCGTAGGCCGATCCCACGTCGCTGGACCTACGGCATGACCACGGCGTCAGACCTGCATCCGCTCGATCTCGCGATCACCGGTTCAGGCTCGCGATTTCGTATGAAGACGCCGCTCGGCGAGACCGACGTCACGCTCAACGTGCCCGCTCGTTTCAACATCTACAACGCGCTCTGCGCGGCCGGCGTCTGCCTCGCGCTGGGTGTGGCGGTGGAGGATGTTGGGCGCGGCCTGGCCGGTTTCGAAGGAGTGCGAGGACGTCTCGAGCCGGTCGATCTCGGCCAGGACTTTCGGGTCTACATCGACTTTGCGCACGCAGCCGGATCGCTCGCCAGTGCTCTGGCCGAGCTCCGTCCATTTACGCGAGAGCGCCTGATCGTCGTCTTCGGCTCGACCGCAAGATCTGACCACGACCGTCCAGGCATGGGCCGAGCCGCGGCCGAGTTCTCCGACTTTTTCATCATCACCACCGACGACCCGTTGAGTGAGGACCCGTCCGAGATCGCCCGCGACGTGCAGGCCGGCGCCGAGGGCAAGGCGCCGGGTCTCGATTTCGAGGTCGTGATCGACCGCCGCGCCGCCATCCGCCGTGCGATCGAGATCGCCCGGCCTGGTGACACGGTCCTCCTGGCGGGCAAGGGGCACGAGCGCTCGATGCGGACGGCGCGAGGCTCAGAGCCCTGGGACGAACGGGCCGAGGCGGAAGCCGCGATCCGCGAGCGACTCGCCGTCAGCTGACCCTAGCCGCCGCCGACCATACGGACGATCTCGACCTGGTCGCCGTCGCTCAGCGTCACGGATGCATAGGACGCGCGCTCGATGATCTCGCCATTGTGCTCGACCGCCACGGCACGCGGGTTGACCCCTAGCTGTTCGAGATAGGCGAGCAGCGGTATCGCCTGATCAAGCTCGACTCGCTTGCCGTTGACCTGGAGCGCGATCATTCGAACAGGCCTATCGCGGCGTAACCGGCGGCTCCGGCGAGCTGGCATTCCTCGATCCGGTCCTCGGTAACGCCGCCTATCGCCAGCACAGGAATGCGAACCCCGCGCGCGACTCGAGCGAGCGCCTCGACTCCAACCGCGTCGCCGCCCTGGTGGGTCGCGCTCGGCCAAACCGGTCCGAAGATCACATAGTCCGCACCCTCTGCTTCCGCTGCCCTGGCGCCTTCGAGCGAGTGGACGGAGCGTCCAACCAGCCTTTCGCCGATGAGGGTGCGTGCATCGTGCGTCGAGATGTCGCGCTCCGGAAGATTGACGCCCGCCGCGCCGCAGGCGAGGACCAAATCGCAGCGCGAGCTGATCACGACCGGGACGGTCGAGGAACCGACCAGCGCTGACGCCTCCCGCTCCAGGTCGACGGTGTGAAAGCCAGGCGCGCGCAGCTGGAGGATGGTCGCTCGGGGCGCCGCTCGGAGGCCGGCTTCCGCGCTCGAAACGATTGCCATCGCTACCGGCCTTGCTAGTTCGGTCGCGACACGCCCTCGGTGGGGGAGCTCGGGCTGGCCTGCGGGCGCTTCGGGATGCGGCCGGCGAGGTAGGCCTTGCGCCCCGCGTCAACGCCCCCCTTGATCGCTTCGGCCATGAGCGCAGGGTCGCCGGCCAGGGCGATCGCGGTGTTGACCAGGACGGCGTCCGCACCAAGCTCCATCGCCAGCGCCGCGTCAGAGGGCACGCCGATCCCCGCGTCGACGACGACTGGCACGCGCGCCTCTTCGATGATGATGCGGATCTGCTCCATGGTCTGGATGCCCTGGCCCGATCCGATCGGCGAGCCGAGCGGCATCACGGTCACTGCTCCAATCTCTTCGAGCTTGCGAGCCACCACCGGGTCGGCGTTGATGTACGGCAGCACCTGGAAGCCCTCAGCGACGAGGACCCGAGCGGCCTTTAGCGTCTCCTCGGGGTCGGGGAAGAGGTAGCGCGGGTCCGGGATCACCTCGAGCTTCACCCAGTCCGACAGGCCCATCGAACGGGCCAGCCGGGCGATGCGGATTGCCTCGTCCGCGGTCCGGCATCCGGCTGTGTTGGGCAGGATCCGGTAGCGCTTCCAGTCGATCACGTCGAGGATTGTTTTCTTCTTCGGATCGTCGAGGTCAAGGCGGCGAAGTGCGACGGTGACCAGCTCGCAGCCCGAAGCCTCGAGGGCGGAGACCATCGATTCGTCGGTTGGATACTTGCCCGTCCCGATGAAGAGTCGCGAGCGCAGCTCGACGCCGGCGACGACCAGCGGATCGGCGTGCGTGAGGGTTTGCACGGGGCAAAGCTTACCGGGGCTTTGGTGGGGGACCCCACCAGCCCCTCCGGCGCTGCGCGCCACCTCCCCATAGATGGGGAGGAGCCTTTACTCCTATAGCTCCTGCTGCAGCAACAGGGTTCGGTCGCGGCCGTACGTCAGGCGCTTGATGGCGTCGTCCACGGTCAGCCACAGAAGCTTGTCGACCTCGATGCCCGGCTTGAATCGACCGCCGCGCACGTCCATCACCCAGTAGCACGCGACCTTGTCGCGGCCGCGCCGGTCCACGTACGCCGTGCAGCCAAGCGGTCGGACGAGGTCGCAGCGGAGCCCTGTCTCCTCGCGCACCTCGCGCAGGGCGCAATCTTCGGGGCTCTCGTCGGGCTCGATCTTGCCCTTCGGCAGCGTCCAGTCGTCGTAGGCGGGGCGGTGGATGACCGCGATCTCGGTTTCACCGGACCGCGACTTGCGAAGCACAACACCGCCTGCGGCTCTGATCACGCTTACTTCCGCAACCTCAAGGATCTTTGTTGCCACCATTGCTCCTTCGTAGGCTGAAACGTTTGGATTCCGCTCTAAATTTCCCGCCGGCGGTCTAGCGAATGTCGCCAGTTTACCGATGCCGCGCCGGAATTCAAACGTTCTTTGCGCGGAGTAACAGCTAACCGCGAAGACCGGCCGTGTGCAGTATGGCAAACGCGATCCACGCCATCGCCCCGGAGGCAGGAATCGTCACGATCCACGCGAGCGCGATATTCGCGCCGAGTCCCCAACGCACGGCGGACATCTTTCGACTTGCACCGACGCCGATCACTGACCCGGTGACGACATGCGTGGTGCTCACCGGAAGGCCAATCACAGTGGCCGCTTGAATAACGGTCGCGCCCATCACCTGCGCAGACAATGCAGTTACGGGTTCGAGCTTGAGGATGCTCCAGCCCAACGTTCGGATGATGCGCCAACCCCCTGCATAGGTACCAAAACTGATCGCCACCGCTGAGAGGACCACCACCCAAAGCGGGACCTGGAACTTCGGCAGGTCTCCCGACGCGACCAGGGCGAGCGTGATCGCCGCCATTGTCTTCTGCGCGTCATTGGCCCCGTGCGAGTACGAGAGGTACGCGGAGGTCACGACCTGTAGGCCGCGGAGAGTGCGGTTGACAGGCGCAGGCCTCCAGCCCGCGCGCTGAATGATGAAGATCAACAAGATCGCGAAAATCCCCGCGGCAACAAAACCGAGCGGCGGCGAGATGACGAGGCTGGCGATCTGCTTGACGAGCGCCGACCACTTGACGCCGCCCAGCCCACCGGCGGCGGCTATACCGGCGCCACACAAGCCGCCGATCAGAGCGTGAGTCGAGCTGCTAGGCAGTCCTCGATACCAGGTAATCAGGTTCCAGGAGATGGCTCCAAGCAGGGCCGCCATCACAACAACAAGTCCGGGCTTGATCGCCAGAGTGCTGGCAATGGTGTTCGACACCTTGGCCTGGAAGAACGCAACCGTGATTACAGCCCCCACCAGGTTGAAGACAGCAGCCAGACCTACCGCGGCGCGCGGGGAAAGGGCCCGCGTGGAGATCGAGGTGGCGATGGCATTGGCGGTGTCGTGGAAGCCGTTGGTGAAATCGAAGGCAACAGCGATAGCTATCGTGACCCACAGCAGGATCGCGGTCTCACGCATTCTTGATTGCGATCGTCTCCATAACATTGGCGGTGTGCTCGCAGGCGTCCATCGTCGCCTCGAGCAGGTCGTAGATGTCCTTCCACTTCACGAGCTCGGATGCATCGGTGACGCGCGAGAAGAGCTCGCCGATCGCGTCGCGCATCAACCGGTCGCCCTCGTTCTCGAGGCGATGGATCTCGACGCGATGCGGTTTCAGCTCCGCGAACCCCTCAAAGCGGTCAAGCGCTGCCGCGATCTCGATACCGGCCTTTGCAAGGTATTCACCCATCTGCTTGGCCGGGTCACTGACTGAGTTGATGCGGTACAGATCGATCTTGTCGCCGGTTTCTTCGGCGAGGTCGACGACGTCGTCCAGGCTTGACGCCAGGAGCAGGATGTCGGACTCATCGATTGGGGTGATGAATGCGCTGTTCACGAGGTTGTGGATCTGATGCGTCGCCTCGTCGCACTCGTGCTCGAGGTCTCGCAACCGAGCATGCCGGCTCTTGCCTTCGAGCAGAGACTTGCCGAGCTCGGTCAGCGTCTCGCTGACGAGATTGCCCTGGGTTCGAAAAAGGTCGTAAAACCGCCGTCCGGGGGTGAGTGGTGTGAGTTTCATCGCGTCCTCCGGGAAAAGGCTATTCGGGGTTGGGTTAAGGCGTCGTTAACGTCACCTCTAACATTCTGGGAGTGACAGACAACGGCTTGATGCGGCTTGGCGACCTGGTGGCCCAGGCTCTCGAGGGAGCGCTGAAGGCGCTGGCGCGCAGTGACCTGATTCTGGCCGATCGAGTCGTCCGCGACGACCTCGAGGTCAATCGTCTCCGCTACCAGCTGGAGGAAGAACTCGTGGGTGGACTTTCCGCCGCCGGCGGCGAGGAAATCCGCTCCCTTGTTGGAGCGCTTTATGTGCTGCCGGAACTCGAGCGGATGGGCGATCACGCAGAGGGGATAGCGAAGGTTGCCCTGATGCTGGGGCCACACCCGACGCTTCCGCTACCCGGGGCGGTCGTCGAAATGGGCAAGCGAACACTTTCCATAGTCAATCGGACGCTGACTGCGCTGAACAAAGGCGACGCGAACCTGGCTCGGGCCTTGTGTCTTGAAGACGACGACATCGACGCTCTCTACGACCGCGCGTACCAGGAGTTGATTTCGACGATGGTCGCGGACCCGCGCCACATCGCCGAGGCAACCTACATGCTGTGGGTCACCCACAACCTGGAACGCATAGCTGATCGAGCCACGAATGTTTGCGAGCGCGTCGTCTACCTCGTGACAGGACGCGTGGAGGAATTGAACGTCTCCAAGTACTGAACCGACACGCGTCCGGGTTGTCGTCATCGGCGCCGCATCCGGCACGACGGTTCAATTGAAGACAAGTCTCGCCGCCGGCGGTATCGACGTGGTCGCCCACCGAAGCGTCGATGGGCTCCAGCGAGAGCCGTTCGCCGATGCGATCCTCCTCCAAGGTATGGACCTCCTGGACGGAACTGCGGCTGTCCGGCGAGCAACCGCGGCGCCGCTGCTGGTGATGGGCCCGGACGAGCGAGTGGCAGCCACTTGCCTGGCCATGGGAGCGGATGCGTGGTTGCCGGCCGGGAGCACGTCGAACCTGATCGCGGCTCAGGTTCAAGCGCTTCTGAGAAAAGCTTCGCCGGCGCCATCGCGGACACGGCTTGGTGCCGGCCGCCTACGCTTGGACTCCAGCGCGCGACGTGCGGAAGTCGATGGTCGCGAGATCCAGTTGGCGCCGCGCGAGTTCGATTTGCTTCAGGTTCTCTTGATGAATCGCGGCGTCGTGTTGAGCCGAGATCGAATTCTCGCTGCAGCATGGGGCACCCGCTTCGTGGGCGAACCGAAGACAGTCGACGTGCACATCGCCTGGCTCCGGCCCAAGCTCGAAGGGAGCCAGTTGCGGATCACTACCTTGCGCGGGATCGGCTACCGTCTCGATGTTCTGGAAGAGAGCAAGCCCCGAGTCCTGTTTGTGTGCGTCCAGAACGCCGGCCGGAGCCAGATGGCCGCGGCTTTCCTCAATCGATTGTCGGACGGTCGAGCACTCGGAGAATCGGCCGGCACTCGCCCAGCACCCAGCGTCCATCCCGAGGTGGTAGCGGTGATGCTGGAGGTTGGCATCGACCTAAGCGATGTCCGACCTCGCGCACTCACGCCTGAGCTCGGAGCCTCGGCCACAAGGGTCATCACCATGGGCTGCGCAGAAGAAGACTGCCCGGTTTTTGCCGTACCAGTCGAGGATTGGCTCCTCCCCGATCCGGCCGGACTCCCGATCTCGGCGGTCAGGGAAATCCGCGACGAGATCGAGCGACGAGTGCGCGGCCTGCTCTCCGGCGAATAGGCGCTCAGGCTTTTTTGATGATGATGGACTCCAGGATTTCCGCGGCCGATTCACATTCATCCAAGGTGGCCTCGAGCAGCGCGTATAGGTCCTTCCACTTGATCAGGTCGGCGGCGGTCTGATGGTTCAGGTCAAATAGTTTTTGCAGGGCGTGGCGCGTTATGGCGTCGCCTTCGTTCTCGAGCCTGTGTATCTCCTCCAGGGCAGGAACAAGATCTTCCGAAGCGCTGAATCGCTCGAGCGCCGTGGCCAGCACGGTGCCGGCCTTCGCGAGGCACTGGCCGAAGCTCTTCGCCGAGTCGGTTATAGAACGAACACCGTACAGGTCGATCTTGTCGGACACCTCTTCAGCCAGATCGACCACATCGTCGAGCGAGTGAGCCAGCATCAGGATGTCCTCCTGGTCGATCGGAGGCACGAACGTGCGGTTGGTGAGGTTGTAGATCTCGTGGGTGACCTTGTCACAGCGATGCTCGATGTCACGAAGCGTCGAGTGATGGCTCCGCTCTTCGTCCAGCGAACGGCTGAGCTCACCGAGCGCCTCCCTGATGAACTGGCCTTGCTGGTTGAAGAGTTCGTAAAAGCGGCGCTCCCGCAGAACGAGGTTCAGTTTCGTGATCCCACCCCACCGCAAGGTTAAGGCCTCCCGGCCGCCCTCAGGCGCGCACTGGCTTTCGCCTTGGCATTACTGAGCGTGACGGACAGCCGCCGCGGGGTGTAGACGGTTGAGTCGTTACTTCGCCGGCTTCTCCGCGACTGCCTTGAGTCCATCCATCACCGGCCCCCAGTTCTGATCAGCCATCTTGTCCGCCTCTTCCTGGGTGGCGTTGTTGTCTTGTCTGAGTGTAAGAGTGGTCTCACCATCCTTCCCGGCCAGCTCGCAAGTGACGGTGTGGTAGTTCTCCGGCTTGTCCTCGCTACCGCCCATCGGGCTCCAGTGCGTGTACTTCAAGAGCTTCTGCGGCTCAACGGCCAGGACAGTGCCCTTGTCCTCGTATGGCCGGCCCTTCCACTCACCCCTCCAGAAGATCGGGCTGCCCTCCTTCCAGTCCGTCGACATCTCTGTGCCGTGCATGTACTGCTTGACCTTCTCAGGGTTCGTCAATGCGTTCCACACGTCGCGCTTTGACGCGTGGATGGTCACCTTCGTGATCGCCTCGAATCCTCGGGCCATGTTGCTCCTCCGTTCGTTCGCGGTGTCCGGTAAAGCACAACGCTACGCCGGTGCATTTATTAGAGCGGCTTGCGCGCGGGAACCCCTGGGCGCCGGGGATAGCCGGCAGGCGTCGGGCGGCTCTTGCGAACGACGATCACCGTTCCGGACGCGCGAGCCGCGGAGGGTGCCGGCACCACGGAGACCAGAGATCCACCAAGTATCTCGAGCGCGTTCTGCGCCGCCTCAACATCCTCGCCAACCGTTTTCTGCGCGAGCAACCTTCCACCGACCCGGACCAGCGGCAGGCAGAGCTCGGCCAGCACGCGCATCGGCGCCAGGGCCCGGGCCACCGCCACGTCAAACTTTTCGCGGTATTTCGAGTCTCGTCCCAGATCCTCAGCCCGTCGCGGAACGACATCGACATCGCGCAGCCCGAGCTCGGCACAGGCGCGGACGAGGAACGCCGCTTTGGCCTGGTCGGCCTCGACGAGGGTGACCGCCAGCTCGGGCCGTGCGATCTTGAGCGGGAGGCCGGGCAGGCCGCCGCCGGACCCGACATCGACGACAGTCTTCGCCTCCCCGAGGTGCTCGAGGAGCACCAGCGAGTCCTCGACGAGGCTCTCGGCGTCGCCGGAGACCAGCCCCGGCCAGCCGGCGATCAGCCGCGCGAGTTCAGACAACTTAGAATCGTTCACTGAGATGCCCATCTACGAGTATCGGTGCGAGAGCTGCGCCGGCAAGTTCGAGGTCCTCACTCGTTTCGCAGAGCGTGACAGCGCCCAGGTGTGTCCCGCATGCGAGTCGACGAAGACGCGGGTGCTTGTCTCGAGCTTTGCCTTTGCCAGCGGCGGCGACACCTCGTCGGTCTCCGATTTCGCCAGCGAGACCGGCGGCGGCGGCGGTTGCTGCGGCGGCGCGTGCGGCTCCTGCGGCTCGAGCCCGAACTAGCCTTCTAGCTTGCTTTTCCCGGTGACGTACCGGGTCAACGCCGCCGGCCACATGGAGGTGGGTGGCTGCGACCTCGTCGAGCTTGCTCACCGCCACGGAACCCCTCTCTACGTCTACGACGAGGCGACGGTCCGCCAGCGAGCCTCCGAGTACGTGGCGGCGATGGGCGATGCGGGTCAGGTTCTGTACTCGGCGAAGGCGTTCGCGTCTCCGCAGTTCCTGCGTGTCATCGCGGAAGAAGGGCTCGGCCTCGATGTGGTCTCGGCCGGCGAGCTTCACCTGGCCTTGAAATCCGGATTCCCGCGCGACCGCATCCACTTTCTCGGCAACAACAAGAGCCTCGAGGACCTCCAAGGCGCATACGGCGCCGGGGCGACCATCGTCATCGACGGCGACCACGAGTTCGACCTCCTGCGCAGCGTGGTGCCGGAGGGCAAGCGAGCGCCGGTGATGCTCCGGCTGTCGCCGGGCGTGAAGCCCGACACCCACGACCACATCTCCACCGGGCAGCTCGACTCCAAGTTCGGTTTCTCGATCGAGTCGGGCGCCGCCCGCAAGGCGGTGGAGACTGCGCTGCAGCATCCGCGGCTGGATCTCGTCGGCCTGCACTCTCACATCGGGTCGCAGATCTTCGCGCTTCGCGCGTACGAGCAGGCGATGGACATCATCCTCGGCCTGCTGGCCGAGCTCCGTGACGAGATCGGGTTCGAGCCGCGCAAGCTCGGCGCCGGTGGCGGGCTGGGCATCGCCTACACGCAGCAGGACGATCCGCCGACGCCGCGTCATTTCGTCGAGACGGTGCGTCATGCATTGGAATCGGGCTGCGCCCGACGTGGCCTGAAGGTGCCGGAGCTCGTCGTCGAGCCGGGCCGATCGATCGCGGGCCCGGCGGGTATTGCGCTCTACACGGTGGGGTCGATCAAGGACATTCCCGGTGTGCGCCGCTACGTGGCGGTGGACGGCGGCATGGGCGACAACATCCGGCCGAAGCTCTACGGCGCGCGATACGAGGCGTTTCTCGCGTCGAATCCGGATCGCTCACCGGACGGGAAGGTGACGATCGCCGGCAAGTACTGCGAGTCGACGGACATCCTCATCACCGACATCCCGATGCCGCCGCTGGCGCCGGGCGATGTGATCGCGGTTCCCGCCGCGGGCGCGTATTGCCTGGCGATGGCGAGCAACTACAACGGGATGCCGAGGCCTGAGGTGCTGATGCTGCGCGACGGCGAAGCGCGGATCATGCGACGTCGGGAGACTCTCGAGGACCTGGTCGCCGCCGAGGTCTTCTAGACAACGGTGATCGTTTCGGAAATACAACCCTTGACGACGTCACAAACGATGACGTGATCGGTGCGCAGGAGGCCACCGGGCACTGTCGCAGAAACGGAGATCCCTCCCCCGCACGATGCCTTTACGTTCGGCAGTGATGTTGGTGAGTTGTTTCCCTGTTTATAGCTCACCGTGACCGTGCTGTTCGGCGTGAAGTTCGAACCCGTGAAGTTCGCCTGGCCGCCGAGCAAGACGCTCTGGCTTTGCGGGCTCAGCGCCAGAGCGTTGGAGTTGCCGGGACATGGGTTGTTTGTGGGCGTGGGGCTGGGAGTTGGGGGTGCCGATGTAGGTGTCGGACTCGGTCTCGGCGCCGAGGTCGGGGTCGATGTCGGATGAGGCGTCGATGACGCGGAGCTCGGAGTTGGGCGCGCCGTCGGAGTTGATGTGGACCCGGCGCTTGGCGTGGTGCCTGGAGATCTGTTCGCGATTGCCGTGGGTGATGCTTCGGCCACGCCGGAGACGACGCGAAGGCCCGTCTGCGCGTGGCATGTGTTTTTCCAGCAGATCTTGACGACGTGATCACCGAGCGCGATGTCGCGCGGCACGGTGATGTCGAGCGAGACGTCTCCCTTCGCGCCGGCGCGGAACGGATAGGTGTGCACGACGCTCCACAGCTGGATTTCGCCCACCTGGTCCGCGGGCACGCGCGTGGCGGTGACTCTGACTGTGTCGCCCGGCGCAACCGTGCTTGGATTCACGGCGATGGTCGTCGACGCCAGCACCGCCTGACAGATGCCGAGCACGAGAAGGAGCGCGAGAACCGCCGCGATCCCGAGCACCAGGCGGCGGTTGAGACGTCGCAGTCGCTTCGCCGGAGTTGGGCCGTCCTGACCGTTCGGCGAGGGGTATGCCATCGCGACCGTCGCGGGCTGCCCCGATGCCGCCACGCGCTCGGCCACTGCTGTGCGACCCATGGGAACCGTCGGCGGGACCGGCGGGGCCATCACCATCGTCCTGGCCACGGCAGGGGCGGGCGCACCTTCAAGCGCCGCGGCGAGCGCATCGACAAACGTCGTCGCTGAATCCCATCGCGCGGCGGGATCCTTGGCCAGCCCGCGCATCAGGACCGCATCAACCTGGGGTCCGAGGGATGGCTGTCGCGAGCTCGGAATCGGGGGCTCGCGGTGGACCTGCGCGTAGAGCAGCTCCATCAGCGCCTCTCCGTCGAAGGGGATGACGCCCGTGACCATTTCGTAAGCGATCGTGGCAAGCGAGTAGCGGTCCGCCGCGGGTCCGACCTGGTGTCCGGTCACCTGTTCCGGCGCCATGTAGGCGGGCGTGCCGGTGGTGACTCCCGTCATCGACTTAAGCGAGGACCCCTGCAGCAGCTTGGCCAGGCCGAAGTCCGCGAGGACGGGTGCGTCCTCGGCGGTCAACAGGACGTTGGCCGGCTTGACGTCACGGTGCACCACCCCATGGCCGTGGGCATAGTCAAGACCGGCTGCGATTCCGCGGAGGTACCTCAAGGCGGTGGCCTGCTCGAGGCTGCCGTGCGCCATCCTGGCGGCGAGGCTGCCGCCGGGGATGTACTCGACGATCATGTACGGCATCCCCTGGAACGCGCCGAAGTCGTAGACGTTGACGATGTTCGGATGGCGCAGCTGGGCGATCGCCTGGGCTTCGTGGCGGAAGCGGGCAACCGTGTCCGCGTCGGGCGTGATCGCCTGGAGCACCTTGACCGCGCCGGTCCGTTCCAGGTCGGGGTGGTATACGCGGTAGACCAGGCCCATTGCGCCCTGGCCTATGAAGTCCTGGACCTCGTACTGGCCCAGCCGGGTTCCGGTCGCGATCGACACGGCCCCGATTATGCCGGGCGCTAGTTCGAGTTCAGACCGTCTTAACCATTCATTGACTTCCAACCCCCGCGTCCGCCACGCCTGACCGCAACCAGCCCCGCCAGGATCGAAAGAGCGATCTCCGCGGCGGTCCTCCCTCCGAGGTCCAGGCCGACCGGGCTCTGGATGCGGGCGATCACTTCCTCGGACACCCCCTTCGCACGCAGCGCCTCCAGGTGGTGGCCGGTGTGCCGGCGGCTCCCGACGAGCCCGATGAAGCGGGGATTGAGCGGCAGCACCGCCTCGAGAGCCTGCACGAGGTCCTCCGCGTCATGGTCGGTGTGCACGACATAGAGGTCGCCCGCCAGCGCTGATGGCACATCACGCGCCGACTCTGCCAGGACACTGCGGAAGCCAAGCTCGGGAGCCCAGCTCGCGAGCGCCCGGGCCACCGGCGTGGCAGCGAAGATGACGAGGGTCGGGGAGGCTGCGTACGGCTCGAGGTAAACCTCGATGGAGCCGAGGTCGTGCCGGTAGGTGCGCAGCTGCGGTGATGCGCTCGTCGCGATCGCGATCGCGTCGGCAACCGCGGCGGAGTCGAACTCGCTGCAGCCGAGCGTTCCCGCGATCGG
>VBGP01000134.1 GCA_005880795.1 Chloroflexota bacterium
CGGGCGATCTGGACAGCGAACGTGCCCACGCCTCCGGAGGCGCCATTGATCAGGACGCTATTACCCTGCTGGAGGCGGCCCCCGTCACGAAGCGCCTGGAGCGCGGTGCAACCGGCAAGCGGTACAGCCGCCGCCTGCTCGAACGTGAGCCGGTTGGGCTTGTGCAAGCACGAGCTTTCATCGACGCATACGTACTCAGCAAAGGTGCCATCGCCCCAGCCGAATACCTCAT
>VBGP01000135.1 GCA_005880795.1 Chloroflexota bacterium
ATAAGGCACGCCTCTCATGACGTGCCAGTCATAGGGATTAACCGACGCTGCTGCGACGCGTATGAGCACCGCGTCATCGCCGACTGTCGGCTTGTCTATCTCCTGGAGTTTCAGGTCATCAGGCGATCCGTACTGATTGTTGACGATCGCCCACATTCGGCTTCTGGTGGCGGCTGGGGAGACTGCAGTATTCATCTCGGCAGGGTCGAGTTAACAAACAGCATCGGTATCTGTCGGGAAACTGGAGGCGCAGGTGCTCCTGGCGCGGGAACATTCACCCCTTTCACTACCAACCAGGCAGCAAAGACCAGCTCTCCGATACCCAGAAACGAGGCGAAGTAGGGAATTGCTGGCATGAGGAAGTCGGCGAAGAACTGAGCGACCCAGCTGAAACCGGCAACGATCAGCAGCGCACCCAGCAGTCTCGGAAAATAACCCGATTTGATTACCAGGTAGCCCAACGGGAAGAGCCACATGCCCCAAAACAGCTCTTGAATCGTCAGCCCATTGCTTTGAATGTCCGCGAACATCATCGCCAGGGCGTTGGAGCCGGCCCGACCAAAGGCTTGGGTGTACTGCGGGCTTGTGGCGATCGTCAGCGCTGAAAACTGATTGAGCGTGTTTAGGTAGCCGACAGCGGTGCTGACCGCGACGAAGGCGGTCATTGCTACAGCCGCCAGTGGGTGGACATGTTTGAGCAGCTGATAGAGGGCCAGAGCCGTTAATAAGAACCACGCGCCTGAAACCAGATCGGCCACGAAGGCTATGCGGAACAACGTGGCCGAAGCGCGGATGTTTTCAACGGTGGCCGCGGCGTCGCCCGCTTCGACCAGGCGGGAACGAACTTGCACGGCGAACACAAACGGCACGCTCATCAGGAGATACGACAGGCCAGCGATTCTTGCGAGAGCTTTCGGTGAAATCAACGGTACGTTCTCCTTTGTTGCGTCAGACGTCACCAACGCGAGCTGCCTCGAACCTCGCCCTGCCGCTGAGAAGGCACACTCATTCGCGTGGCCAAGTAGACGCACATACCGATCGGTGCGGTGAGCAGCAGAAGACTGACTGTGAATAGGACAGCGCCGACGGTTATTTGGCCCCACTTGGGACCCGCGTCCGCTATGGACGCGAACCAGTGGAAATTCGCTATCAGCAGAAAAGCCCCTGGATAGCCGCCTGGAGGTAAAAGCAAGCCCAACACTTTTTCGCGTGTCGTCCACGCTCTCGACGCCCATAGCAGGATGACTCCGACCGGCCACGCGAGCAGCATGAGCGCCAGCGTGAGAACCTCCAGCGTCCCAAAACGGCGGAGCCCTGGGGCAAGCCGTCGGTGCTCCGCCCCGCTTCGCGCTTCCGCCGCAATCTCCGCTGGGTCGCCGAGCCGATCCAGGAGGTTCATCACGTTGGCGTCCGTCTCGTCGACCATCGCGGAGCGTTCGCCCGCGATGTGCCTGCGAATCTCATCGACTATCTCGTGGCGCTTTGCGGCGGGCAGATCCACTAGCTCGATCTCGAGGCGGCGGAGATACGCATCGACCAATCGACTGGCACGGACTGCGGTCATCTCTGTCCCCCTCCATCGCGAAAGATCTCGTCTACGGAGTTGCGGAATCTGAACCACTCGTCGCGGAACTCGGCGACCGCCTTCTGGCCGGAGCGGCTGAGCCGGTAGTAACGACGTGGTGCGCCGGCCGGCGTATCGCGCCATTCCGTCTCGACGAAACCTTCGGAACGCATCCGACTCAGAAGGGGGTAGATGGTGCCCTCGCTGATAAGGATCTGTCCTTTGCTGCGCAATATCTCGATCACCTCTCCGCCGTAGAGCGGCGCCTCCTTCAGCATCGCCAGCACGCAGTACTCGATGACGCCTTTGCGAAGCTGCGTGGCGAGCCCATCGATCGGCACCAGCAGTACTGTAGAGCAAGGAACCTTGCATTGCAAGGCTAATCCGCCGCTCTCGGGCTTGGTGATGACCCGCTACCGACCAGATCGAGGGATGACCGGGCCGCTATCGCGCTTGGATTACCGCTGTGGATGGATCGTCTCGCCGCGGGCGAGCATGGCCACAAACTGCTCGATCCGGCGTTGACGCGTCTCAGCACGCTTGGCGGTCGTCACCCGGTAGAGGACGGAATAGCGATTGGCGCTGCTCAAGCGTTCGAACATCGCTTTGGCCGGCGGGGTCGCCTTCAGCGCGGCGGCAAGGTCCGACGGAACCTCCATGGTCGCCTGGCCTGCGTACGCACGGTCCCAACGGCCGTCTGCCTTGGCCTGCTCCACCGCAACGAGACCAGTTCGATGCATCCGACCCTCTTCGATGAGCCGGGTGGCGATTGCCACATTCCGTTTCGACCACGCGCCAGACCGTCGCGGAGTGAACCTTCGCCGGAAAGTGCGCTCGTCACCCTTCGCGAGCTGCCCGTCCACCCAGCCGTGACAGATCGCTTCTTCGAGGGCCTCCTCATAGGTCAAGGTCGTCGGATCGGTGGTTCCCTTCTTCGCCAGGATCAGCCAGACACCCTCGGCCTGTCTGCCCTGATTTTTGAGCCACTCTGACCACGCCCTCGCGTCGGCCACCGTGAGCACAGGGGTCTCGCCGGGCACCACAGTCACTGTGCCCCCGCCGAGCAGACCCATCCGCGTTCGGTCGATCCCGGAACCGCCCTCCCCCTACGAAGCCCAACTGTCGAGAACTCATCCAGTGCGCGGCGCAACTCAGCGACCTTCAGGCTCGAAGCGGAACGGTGAACGTCGGCTCGCGTGCCCCGGCGCCCGATTGAACCACTCACTCAGGAATCTGCGTGGTGAAGCAGAACGGGTGGCCCGCGGGATCGAACAACACCCGCCAACGATCAGGAGCCGGCTGGTTGGCCGCCTTGCGAGCCCCGCGGCGCAGCGCCTCTGCCTCCGCCGCCTCCAGGTTAGACGTGGCCAGGTCTAGGTGGATCTGCTTCGGAACCTCGGCGACAGGCCAGGTAGGCGGTCGGTAGTCGGCGACCTTGACGGCAGCGATCCAGCCGTTCCCGGTCTGCACCACGCAGAACTCATCGCTGCGGAAGGCGACTTCCCCGCCGAGCAGCGCCGCCCAGAAGTCAGCGAGCGCGGCCGGGTCGGCACCATCAAGCGAAGTGGAGGCGAGACGGGCAACGGCCATGCCAATCACCCTACCAACGCGCTCGCCGGAGACCAGGTGTCGAAACTTCGCGGCCTTGTACTGATGCGGCGGGCCACGAACAGGAAATCGGTTACATCGGGCTCATGAGCTGGAAGTAGTTGTCGTCGGGATCGGCGAAGGTCGCGATCCAATAGGGCGACTCCTCTCCGACGTTGTATGGCTCGCGAACGACTTTGGCACCGGCAGCCCTGAACTTCTCAAAGTCCCCCTTTACGTCCTCGCTCTCGATGTTGAGGATGAGCCGGCCTGGCGTCGGGTTCTTGCCCTTGACCTCGTCGTGGGGGCCGATCGTTATCCATCCGCTGCCGATCTGCCAGCCGTCATAGCCCCCCTCCGACATGGCGGGCTTGCCGAGGATCTTCGTGTAGTAATCGACGAGCCGCTTGGGATCCTCCGATCCGATCATGATGCTGTTGAAGTTCATCGCTGCCTCCCATTGGTCTTTAGTGCGGCCGGCCTCGCGCCAGCCAGTAACCGGTGAGGAGGTCATCATGACTCACATCTCCACCACCACCGCGGCGGTCGGAACACAATGAACGCCCCCGCGTCAATCACCATCACGCCAGTCCGCGTTGCGACCTGCTCGCCGAGTACACGAAGTAATACAGGGCATGGCCGGCATGGAAGGCATCGGCCAGTCGTGACCACAAGACGCGCAGCGGTGCTCGTTGTTCGACTAACGCCAGAGCCACCGGCACAAACCGCCACGTCCGAGTACCGGCCCGAACAGCTTGTTCTTTACCCGTCGTTCGATGCGCTTTACGTTGCCGCTTGCACGGGTCTCGATGTTGTCGACGTTTCGGGCGGTCTTCAACACCAGTGCGACGAGTGCACGCGAAACTCGAACGGCGGAATCGTGTAGCCGAGCCGCTCGCCCCAGGGGCAGGATGAAATGGCCGAGGCAGCCGTCGACGTGAAGTCCGATGCCATGCTCGTGGGCGATCTGCCCGAGCTCCTCGATCGGATCGATCAGGGCGGAACGCTTCGGTCAGGAACGCGTAGTGGTCGTGACCGTCGTGGTAGATCGGGCCCGAACTCCCGACCAGCCTCGGCGATACGGTCCTCCTCGGTCGCCGTGGTCCGGAGCTCGTCGAGAATGTCCTGGCGGTCGCGGCCGCGAGGCTCGAACCGTTGATAGGTCTGGAACCGATTCCGGTAGGGATAGAAATCCATCAGCTGCTCCTCGTCGCCGGCCATGACGACGCCAGCCTAACCGGGTGCCGCCGCACGGGGTTGCTGAGCACCCCGATGCCGTCGATTGCGATCGCGACCTCGTCTCCATCTTGCAGGGTCACGTCCTGCGGCGGCACGACACCGGTGCCGGTGAGCAGCACGCATCCGTGCGCGAAGCTCTGGTCGCGACCGAGATACTCGAGAAGCTCGGGCACGTTCCGCCGCATCGCCGACGTCGAGGTCTCGCCCGCGTAGACGACCGATCCGGCGCGGTTGATCTGCAGCCTGATGCGGCGGTCGTCAGGCGCGTAGTCCCACGCCAGGACGACGGCCGGCCCTAGCGCGCAACAGCCATCGAAGACCTTGGCCTGCGGCAGATAGAGCGTGTTCTCGCCTTCGATGCTCCGCGAGCTCATGTCGTTGCCGATCGTGTAGCCAACGACCTCCATCCGGCTGTTACAGACGACCGCCAGCTCGGGCTCGGGAACGTCCCATGTCGAGTCGGAACGGATGTTGATGACGTCGCCGGGTCCCCGAACGCGGGACGCGGTGGCCTTGAAGAACAGCTCCGGGCGCCCCGCCGTGTAGACGCGTTCATATGGGTCCGGACTTACCGCCTCTTCGGCCCGCGCTGCGAGGCTGCGCTTGTAGGTCACTCCGGCGGCCCACACCTCCTGGCTTTCGATCGGTGCGAGCGCCTTCGGCTCTGCGGGCGCGTCCACCGCGTTGGCCTCGCGCTCGAGCAAACGTCGCACCTCGTCGAGTGGTTGAGCGAGAAGTGAGTCGAGGGACGTGCCCGCGCCAAGGCGATTCCAGGTCCCGTCCCGCTTGACGAAAAGGCCGGTCTCGAGCCGGATCAGCTGCTCCATACCGGACCGGAAGGGTACTCGAAGCGCGCGATCGACTCGGCGCGCATCGTGATGCTGTAACCCGGCGCGGTCGGCGCCACGTAGCAGCCGTCGCGGATCACCACCGGGTCGACGAAGTGCTCGTGCAGGTGCTCCACGTACTCGAGCACGCGATTCTCGAGCGAGCCGCTGACGGCGACGTAGTCGAAGATCGAGATGTGCTGCACGTACTCGCAAAGGCCTACGCCGCCCGCGTGCGGGCAGACGGGGACGCCGAACTTGGCCGCGAGCAACAGGACCGCGAGAACTTCGTTCAAGCCTCCCAGCCGGCAGGCGTCGAGCTGGCAGAACCCGATCGCCTCAGCCTGCAACAGCTGCTTGAAGATGACGCGGTTCTGGCAATGCTCGCCCGTGGCGACCTTGATCGGCGCGATGGCGCGCGCGATGGCGGCGTGGCCGAGCACGTCGTCAGGGCTCGTCGGCTCTTCGATCCAGTAGGGGTCGAACTCGGCCAGTCGTTTCACGTGAGCGATCGCGTCCCCGACCTCCCAGACCTGATTCGCGTCCATCATCAGGAAGCGGTCCGGTCCGATCTCCTCGCGGACGATCCGCGCCCGACGCCGGTCGTCCTCGATCTTGCCGCCGATCTTCAGCTTCACGTGCGTCCAGCCCGCGGCCACGGCCTCGCGGCACAACGCCCGTAGCTTCTCGTCCGAATACCCAAGCCAGCCGGCCGACGTCGTGTAGGCCGGGTAGCCCTCGCGCACGATCTCCGCCTCGCGAGCGGCGCGAGTCGGCGCCAACCGCTTCAGGATTGCAAGCCCTTCGTCCGGCGTAAGCGCGTCGCTGATGTACCGGAAGTCGATGGATGCGATCAGCTGCTCGGGGCTCATGTCGACGAGCAGTTTCCACAGAGGTTTGCCCTCGACCTTCGCGTGGAGATCCCAGACCGCGTTGACCAGCGCCGCCGCGGCCAGGTGGATCGCCCCCTTCTCCGGGCCGATCCAGCGCAGCTGCTGCTCGCCCGTGACCGCGCGCCAGAAACCGCGCATGTCCGTGGTGATCGAGTTCAGTGTCCTTCCCATGACGATCGGCGCGAGGGCGTTGATGGCGGCCACCACGACCTCCGTGCCCCGGCCCAGCGTGAAGGCGAGCCCGTGACCCTCGAGCCCGTCGCCGGCGTCGGTCTTGAGCACAACGTAGGCGGCGGAGTAGTCGGGCTGCGTGTGCATGGCATCGGAGCCTGCGAGCGTCTTCGAGGTGGGGAATCGCACGTCGTGCGCCGAGACGCTGACGATCTTGTGCACCGTCAGCCCTTGACCGCGCCCACGAGAAGGCCGCGAGCGATGAACCGCTCGAGCGCGATCGCCATCGCGATCACGGGCCCGATCATGATCAGGATGAGCACCGACATGTACCACCACTGCGGGCCGCGGGTCGCGTTCTGTGCGGCGACGGTGAGGGGCAGGGTTTGGGCGTTTGCGCTGGTGAGGAACAGCGCGATCAAGTACTCGTTCCACGCGAACACGAGGACGAAGAGGAACGTGGCGACGAGCCCGGGAATCGACAACGGCAGGACGATCGAGCGAAAGATGCGGTAGGGCGAGGCTCCGTCGATCGCGGCGCTCTCCTCGAGCTCGACGGGGATGCTCTGGAAGTAGTCGCGCATCAGCCACACCACGATCGGCAGGTGGGACGCGACGTAAGCGATGATCAGCGCCCCCCACGTGTCCAGCAGCTCGAGCTGCTGAAAGAAGATGTAGATCGGGATCACCACCGCGACCGGCGGCAGCATGCGCTGCGAGATCATCCAGAAGGCGATGTCGTCGTTGCCGACGCCTCTTTTGATTCGGCGCGCCATCGTGTTCAGCAGCAACAGGAACAGAGCGAAGCCGGCCACGGCTCCGAGGTGCCAGGGGACGTGGGCGACGATAACGACCACTGCCAGCGCGACCCCGGCCGCGAACGAGGCGATGGCGCCGAAGCTCACCCGGTAGCGCATGCGCACCAGGCCGTACGCGGCCATTGAGCCGAGGATCACGGTGACCGTCGTGCTCGTCAGTCCGACCACGACTGTGTTGATGTACGGGCGGAAGGTGTCCGGGCCGAGGTCGACGAAGATGTAGTGCCAGTTGTCAAGGTTGGGCTGGAAGTCGCGCCAGGGGATGTAGAACGGCCCGTCGTTGACATCGAGCGGCGTCTTGAGGGAGGTGACCGCGAGCCAGTACAGGGGGAACAGGACCACGAAGGCCCAGGCAAACAGCACGAGGTAGGAGATCAACATCGTCGGGAACGGGATGGTGGTCGTCGAGACCGATTGCTGACGGCGGCGCGTCAGAGCCATGGCTCAGGTCATCGCCGTCACGCGACGGCGAAAGAGGTTGACATAGCTGACCCCCATGAAGGTCACTGTGATCAGGAGCATGTAGGCGACCGCCGCCGACCCACCGATATCCAGCGCTCGCCAGATCGTGTACGCGTGCAGAGTCAGGGACTCGGTCGCGGTTCCAGGCCCGCCGTTGGTCAGGACGTTCGGCAGGTCGACGATCTTGAAGCCCTCAATCAGCCGGATCAGCACCACCGTCGACGCGGCGGGCAGGATCAGCGGCAACCTGATCCGCCAGAAGACTTGCCAGCGGCTTGCCCCGTCCACCACCGCGGCCTCGACCAGCTCGTGGGGCAGCGTCTCGAGCGCAGCCAGCAGCACGATGAAGATGAACGGCGTCCACTGCCAGATGTCGCCGATCATCACCGCCCCGCGCGCGCCCCATGGATTGGTCACCCATGACACGTCGATGAGCCCGAAGTGCGCCCACAGCGGGTAAAGAGGGCCTTTGTCGGTGTCGGTCAGCATGCGAAACAGGTAGGCCACGCCCACCGGCGTGATCATCATCGGCAGCAGGAAGACGACCCGGAAGAATCGCCGTCCCGGCAGCTGCTGGACCACGAGCAGAGCCAGGCCCAGGCCAAGCAGGAATTGGACGCTGACGTCGACGCCCACGTAGATGATCGTCACCACCAGCGTGCCGGGACGGCCGCTGCTCAGCACCGTGCTGACCACGAGCCACAGCAGCCAGCCGGCCACCCCAGCAGCGAGAAGCCTGCCCACGAGGCCGGCTGCGGTGTGGTATTCGCCGCGAACGTAGCGGTACAGCCCGAAAGCTATGAGTCCATAGCCGCCCGCAAGAACGAGGAATCCAACCGGGGTCATCGGGCCGGCGAGGCCGAGGAAGTGGACGTGGTCGATCCCGGTCAGGAGCTTGGCGTAGTTGTCGAAGCCGACGAACTTCAGGTCCACCCCACCTTCCGAGAAGCTCAGGCGTGACAGCGACACGTAGAGCGACGCAACCAGCGGAAAGATCGAGAACCCGAGGATTACGACCACGGCGGGGAGGATGAAGACACCGCCCGCCACGCGGTCGAGCCTGGCGCCGATGGGGCGCCATGTGGAGGCAGCCATACGGAAACCGCGCGCTGACATGTAGCCGCTCACTTTAGAGAGGTCCTCTTCTTCCACTCGTTGTACCGGGCCCGGCGGCGAGGCCCGAAGGCCTCGCCGCGCCCCAGCAATTACTTTGTGACGCTCAGGCTCGCTTTATACGCACCGAGCTGGGACTGGCGTCCGATCTCGTCGGTCTTCTTGTCCCATTGGGCGGTGATCTGGGCCATCGTCTGGTTGACACTCAGCTCTCCCGCCAAGAATTGCGCGAGCGCGGTGTCCTGCGCCGTCTGCTGGTAGAAGGCGGTCTGCGGTATGCGCATGTCCAGGACCATGTTCGGGCTGTTCAGGCTGTCCTTGATCGCGCCGAGATAGTTCTGCGCTGCCTGCTGGCTCATGCCTGACGCCAACCACGGGCCCATGTTGGTGAAGTGCGACGTGCGGTAGGGGTTGAAGCCGGTCTTGCCGATGGTGACGTCGACTCTCGACTGCGCCGGCTGAGACATATACGACAGGAAGGCGTAGGCGGCGTCCTTAACCTTGGTCGATGCGGCGTGGTTGATCGCGCCGGACCAGCCGCCGAAAGCCGCGAACGGCGAGTGGTTCACACCGTTGGTCGCGTATGGGCAAAGGGTCGGGTTGCAGTCGGCGAGCTGCATCGTGCTGCGGTCCAGCACCTGCTTCGAGCCGGGCAGGATCACGGCGCCGACCTTGTCTATGACCTTCGACTGCGTTTTGTCCACCGCAAGCGGACCTATGTCACCCCAGTCGAGCGACAGCGCGCATCGACCGGTGACGAACAGGCCGCGAGAGTCTCCGACGTCGTTGTTCAGCTGATCCGGCGGGCCGAGCTTGGACAGCGTCTTGTATATGCCCAATGCCTTGGCCGCCGCGGGGTTGTTGTACAGGGGCTCCATGTTGTTCGTGTCGAAGAAGGCGCCCTGCTTGGTGCCCTGGCTCTGGATGAAGGCGGACGCGATGGAGCTGTACATCCAGTAGGACTGCGCGCTGCGCTTCATCGCCAGGCAGGAACCGTAGTCGGCCTTGCCGTCACCGTTCAGGTCTTTGCCCTGGAAATGCTGCGCGATGCTGATGTAGTCGTCCCAGGTATGCGGCGGCTGCAGGCCGTCCTTCTGGAGAAGGTCCGTCCGGTAGTAGACCATCTGAAAGTCGCCGTCGAGCGGGATCGTGTAGATGTGCCCCTTGAAGCTGGCGCTGAAATCGCGGAAGAACGGCGCTATGTCGCTCCACTGCAGGGCGGAGTCGCCCTGGATGCGGCCGCCGAGGTCCTCGAGGTAGCCAGAGGGCACGTAGTCGCCCATCCACTGCGGGTCGAAGACCGTCGCGTCGTACGAGTTCGTCTTGGTCGCAAAGTCGGTCAGGAGCTTCTGATAGAGGTCGGAGAAGGGAACGGTGATGACCTCGATCTTTGCGCCGGTCAGCCTCTCGAAGTCAGGCCCGCGCCGCTGCAGCGGCTCGGCGATCTGCGGCCCGGTGAAAGTCAAGACGCGGACGGTGACGCCGCTGAACTTGTTGTTCGAGGAAGTGTTCGACGTTCCGTTCGAACAGGCCGCAATGACGGCTGCGGCCAGTGCAAGGACAAGGGCTCTCGCCAGCTGTCGGCTCATCTGCTCATTTCCCCTATCAATCTGAGTGGGCCGGGTGGCCGGAAATGCCACGAATATGGGATGTTTAGCTCGTTATCGCTGGTTTGTCAAGCTCCAAATCAGCTGTTTAGCCCCTAGTCATCCGATGTCTCGGCCTGCAGGCGCCTGCAAGACGAAGCGCTCGAGGACGCGGTGGAAGACCCCCACCAGCACCGCCAGTGGGGCCAGCGACACCATCAGCGCGGCGGCCGCCGTCGGCCAGTCGAGCTCGCGCTCGAAGGTGAAGAAATCGCTGAGCGCGACGGGCACGGTCTTGACCTCGCCCGACGTCAGTACCAGCGGCACCAGGAGCATGTTCCAGTCGAGGACGAACATCACCACCAGCGTGGCCGCAACGCTCGGCGCGATGAGCGGCAGGACGACCCGGCCGAGAATGCGCAAGACGCCTGCACCATCGATGAGCGCAGCCTCCTCCCACTCGGTGGGCAGCTGCGCCACCGCGCCGTGCAGGACGAAGACTGCAAGCGGCGCCGTCACCGCCGCCTCGGCGAGGGTGACGCCCGCGAAAGTGTCGATCAGGTGCACCCGACGCGAGAGGTCGGCGAGGGGGATCACGTACGCCATCACGGGCAGGCTGGCGAGGACGAGGAACCCTTGCGTCACTGTCCGGCCACCGCGGAATCGGGAACGTGCGAGCGCGAAGGCCGATGGAATCGCAACGGCCACGGTGAGGCAGGCCGCCACGATCGCGGCGACGGTGCTCGTCGCGAGCTCCTGCCAGAACGTCGGTTCCGCGACACCTATCTCGGCGATGTGGTCGAGCGTCGGCGGCCCTGTCCACGACGGGGGCCGCGTGCTGTCGTCTGGCAGCACGCCGACGGCGGCCAGGCCCGTCCAGGCGAGCGGCAGCAAGAACGCCCCGGTTACGGCAGCGACCGCGATAAGGCGCGGCGCTCTCACCGCGACCATCTCCCCGAGAGCCGGATGTAGGCCGCGCCGACAACGGCCACGCCCGCGGCGATCAGCCAGGCCGAAGCCGCTCCGGCCGGCCAATCGTTGGTGACGAAAGCGCGGTCGTAGCTGTAGAGCGCGGGCGTCAGGGTTGCGGTCCCGGGCCCGCCGCCGGTGAGGATGAGGATGGTGTCGAACGCGCCCAGGGACTGGCCCGTGAGCAGCATCCCCACCGTCAGCATCAATGGCGCGACCTCAGGAAGAGCCACCTTGACGATCCGCTGGAACCAGGACGTGCCCGCGAGCGTCGCCTGCTCCCAGCGCTCTTCGGGGATGGCCACCAGACCCGGCAACAGGAGAAAGGTGACGAACGGCGCCACGCGCCAGACCTCGATCGCGATCGTGGTCGCCAGCGCGAGGCGCACGTCACCAATCGGCGATCCCAACTCGGGTCGGCCAAGCCAACCCAGGACGAAGTTGACGACGCCGGTGGCGCCGCTAAACAGGTAATGCCACATGACCCCAGTGGCGATCGGGCTCACGAGCCACGGCAAGAGAAGAAGCCCACGCCACCACGAGCGACCTCGGATGGGACGCCGCAGTAGGTAGGCGATGCCAAATCCGAGAGCAAGCTCCAGCGGCACTGCGACCAGCGTGAAGATCGCCACGTTCCGCACCGCCTCGGCGAACTGGGGGTCGTGGAGGACGTCGCTGTAGTTCTGCCAGCGCGCGAACGCGACGGACGTCGTCAGCGGCGTGTACGTGGTCAGGGTCGCGGTCAGACCAACGAGGGCCGGGACGACGAGCCAGCCGCCGAGCAGGATCGCGAGCGGAGCGAAGAGGAGAAGGCGGTCGCGGCGCGTGAGCCGCACTATCTGGCGCCAGACACTCCGCCGTCGATTATCAGGCCCGCCGCCATCATGAACCGCGACTCGTCTGAGGCGAGAAAGAGAGCCGCGGCGGCGACATCCTCGGGCCGGCCAAGATCATTGCTCAGCTGCCGCTTGCGGATCGCGGCCATCCCCTCCTCCGGGTCGCTGTACGACTCCTTCAGATAGCGCTCCACGAAGGGCGTGAGGATGGTGCCTGGCAGCAGGGCGTTGACGCGGATGCCGTGTGGCGCTAGGTCGACCTGCATCGACTTCGTCATCGCGAAGACCGCGCCCTTGGACGCCGCGTAGGAGACGCGACGGGCGAGGCCGATCTCGGCTATGCACGACGACATGTTGATGATCGAGCCGGTCCGTCGCTCCATCATGTGCGGCACCACGGCCCGGGTCATCAGGTAGACGCCGCGCACGTTGACGGTCATCACCCGGTCGAAGAGCTCGGGCTCGGTCTCGAGGACGTCGCCCACGCCGGCGATTCCGGCGTTGTTGAAGAGCACGTCGATCCGGCCGAATTGCTTGACTACCCGCTCCGCGAGGTCGGCAGTGTCCCACGGGCTTGTCACGTCGACCCGCTCCGCGACCGCCGCGTCGCCGATCCCGGCCACAGTCTCTCGGGCCGCGTCGAGATCAATGTCGGCGACGACGACCCGCGCGCCCTCTTGGGCGAACAGGCGGGCGCTCGCCTGGCCGATCCCTGATCCCGCGCCCGTGATCAGGCACACTTTGGCGTCGAGCCGGTTCCCCATCCCGATTGTTAGCTATATGCTGAAGCTCCGATGTTTGTCAACCATTTCGGCCTAAATTGGCCTTTGAAGGGCTGAGTAGCCTGTGAACGTCCGATCTATCCGCCGGCCTGAGCGCGCGCCGCGTTTGACCGAGGGAGCGATCGACAAGATCCGGGAGCGGATCGTGTCGGGCGCGTGGGGCCCGGGCGACAGGCTGCCCAAGGAAAGCGAGCTCGCCGCCGAGCTTGGGCTTTCGCGCAACTCCCTGCGTGAGGCGGTGCGCGCGCTCTCCCAGCTGCGCGTCCTCGAGGTCAGGCAAGGCGATGGGACCTATGTGAGCAGCCTCGAGCCCGACCTCCTGCTCGAGAGCACCCACTTCATCAGCCACCTGCTCCTCGGCGACACCGAGATCGAGCTCTACGAGGTCCGGCGCATCCTCGAGGCGGCGGCCGCCGCGCTTGCCGCAGGCCGCATCGACGTCCAGGAGAAGGTGGAGCTGGCACAAATCCTGGAGCGCATGGGCGAGGCCAAGAACGTCGAGGAGCTGGTCGAGTCCGACGTCGCGTTTCACGCCGTGGTCGCCAGGGCCGCGGGCAACGCTGTCCTCACATCGCTCCTGGCCAGCCTTGCAACCCGCACCATGCGCGCCCGCCTGTGGCACGGGCGCGAGGCCGACGGGGCACTCGACGAGACGCGCGACGAGCACCGGCGGATCTACGAAGCGATCATGGCCGGCGATCCCGACCTCGCACGCGCTGCCGCCGCCTCGCACATCGCCAGCAGTGAGCGCTGGCTGAAGGGCCGGCTCGCAATGGGACGGTCGGCCTGATGGCGAACAAGCTGACCTGGACGGGACTTACTGGATGCAAGTCGGTCTCCACACCCGACTGAAGCGCGGCGCTGAGGAACGCTACGAGGAGTACCACCGCGCGGTTTGGCCACAGGTGCTCGAGGCGATCAAACGCAATGGCATCACGCGCTACTTCATCTTTCGGGACGGTCTGGACCTCTTTCACTTCATCGAGTGCGAGGACTACGACCGTGCGATCGCGGAGATCGCGAACGATCCGACAAGCATGCAATGGGAAGCGGAGATCGCGACGATGATGGCCGTGACGCATGACTTCAGCAGCGAGGGCAGCGACCGCATGCGCAAGATCTGGGAACTCTGAAACAGGTCGAGCTCGGCACGACCCCGTTGCAGGTCACGCGGCTTGGCCTGGGCACCGCACCCCTGGGCGGGCTGTTCGAGGCGGTTGCCGACGACGAGGCGCACCGGGTGGTGGAGGCCGCCTGGAAGGCGGGCATCCGCTTCTTCGACACCGCCCCCCTCTACGGCCACGGCCTCGCCGAGCTGCGACTGGGCGCGGTGCTGAGTTCGAAGCCGCGCGACGAGTTCGTGCTCGCGACGAAAGTAGGCAGGCTCCTGCGGGCGGGCGCGCCGCCCGAGCCTGGGCAGGCATACAAGGGCGTGCCGCCGGTCAATCCGGTGTTCGATTTCTCCTACGACGGTGTGATGCGCTCGGCGGAGGAGAGCATGAGCCGGCTTGGTTTGGACCGCATCGATGTCCTCCACATCCATGACTCAGACGATCACTTCGAGGAAGCTTTGACCGGCGCCTACCGGGCGCTCGACCGGCTGCGCAGCGAAGGTTCGATCCGAGCCGTGGGCGCCGGTATGAACCAATCAGAGATGCTGGTCCGTTTCGCGCGCGAGGCTGACTTCGACTGTTTCTTGCTGGCCGGACGCTACACGCTCCTCGACCGTTCTGGCGCCATCGAGCTGCTGCCGCTGTGCGCCGAGCGGCGGATCGCAATCATCGCGGGCGGCGTGTTCAACAGCGGCATCCTGGCCGACCCGCGGCCGGGCGCAACCTTCAACTACACGACGGCCCCGCCTGAGCTGGTGCGCCGCGCGGAAGAACTGAAAGCGGTCTGCGATCGCCTCGGCGTCGATCTGAAGGCGGCGGCGATCCAGTTTCCGCTCCGTCACGCGGCGGTCGCAACCGTGCTGACCGGGTGCCGGTCGGTCGCGGAGGTCGAAGAGAACGTCCGAGCCTTCCAGGCCGACATCCCCGACGAGCTGTGGCCATTGCTCGACGCATGATCGTCGACGCCCACCACCACTTCTGGGACCCGTCTCGCCGCGACTACCCGTGGATGGGCGACGAGCTGGCCGCGATCCGGCGGCCCTTCGGCCCCAACGACCTGCGGCCCCTGCTGGCCGACAACGGCGTCGAGAAGACGATCTTGGTCCAGACCGTTTCCAGCCTCGAGGAGACGCGCGAGTTCCTGGAGACCGCCGCTGCCTACGAGTTCGTCGGCGGAGTCGTGGGATGGGTGGATCTCACCTCGCCCGCGGTGGAGGAGACAATCGCGTCACTGGTCAGCGACCTGCTGGTCGGGATCCGCCATCAGGTCCACGACGAACCTGACGCCCGCTGGCTGCTCCGCGATGACGCCCAGCGGGGCATCGCGGCGGTGGGCGACGCCGGCTTGGTCTACGACCTGCTCGTGCGGACGCGAGAGCTGCCCGCCGCGCTCGAAACCGTACGCCGCCACCGCGGGACGTCCTTCGTCATCGACCACGCGGCCAAGCCGCGTATCGCCGGCGGCTCGTGGGACGCCGGCTGGGAGAAGGCGCTGGAGCCGTTCGGCGACAAGCCCAACGTGGCCTGCAAGCTTTCCGGCCTCGTCACCGAAGCGGATTGGAAATCGTGGACGCCCGAGCAGCTCGCGCCCTACGTGCAACGCGTGCTCGACTGGTTCGGCCCCGAGCGCTGCATGTTCGGATCCGACTGGCCCGTATGCCTGCTCGCGGCCGACTACGCGCGCGTCATGGACTCGCTGCAGCAGATCGTCGGCCCGGACGAGTGGATCTTTGGCAACACTGCTCGCCGCGTGTACAGGCTGGCCGACCTGGAGCCTTAAGCGACCTTGTCGACGACGGCGTTCCAGCGCTCGTCGATGGTCCCCACCTTGTAGATGATGAAGGCAGCGGCCCACGTGACCACAAAGGGGCCAGGATTACGTAACCCGCGACGCTCAGCACAGATTTCGCCGCCGCGTCGAACGGCCCGCCGCGCAGGCCGAGAACCTGGATGAGGATCTAAACCACCTCTGTCACGCCGATGACAGCGCGACGAAGACCGGAAGCGAGATGATCGTCAGGTTGTAGAAGACCTTGCGGATTGGGGTCGCGAACGCCCACGAGTAGGGCTTGGACATGAACGCTCCGTCTGAGATAGATTTCAAATCTGAGCGAAGTCGTTCAACCAGTCGCGTACATGGTCAACTCACCCGAGGAACTGAACGCGCTTGATGCGATGGCGACTGAATACGGGTTCACCATGCGCACGAGGGCCGGACTGTAGTTTGGCGAGACGGGGGTTGGGAGCGCCACGATCTAATGGCAGGCATCACAAGCGGCGAAGTCAACTTATCCCACCCGCACAGGCCGGTCGTGAAGCTCTCACGTGGGCCAACCCGGCACTTCGCCCGAGTCTTCGATGAGTACATCCGTTGGGCGAAGGGAGGACCTATCCCTGAAGTCACGCCTGGAGGCGAGTTTCACTTTTGGAGATGTGGTCATTCAGAGCGACTTCGATGTACAAGACAAACGAATCGTCATCACCCTTCGAACGAGTCACGCCACTTAAGAGGACATTCGAGCCTTTGTCGACGAAGCCATCGATGAACGCGGACAAACACCTGGCGGTGGGCTTCGGGCTGAGGCGGCTCAGCAAATATAGGAAGACCTCGAGCACAAGCGCGCCGCACGGTCGCGGCGCGGGACTACTACATGATTACTACAGATGACAACCGGACTGTGACGTAACCCCCCGAATACACATAGGCAGGTCCGTATTCGGAATCTGGTCGGGGGCCCTTGAACCCGGGGCCTCACGGTCCCGAACCCTGCGCACCTCGTGTCCTCCGGTGTCCCGACGTTTCCTCGAGTGTCCCCCTGTACTCAATTCGGCTTGCCGTCAGGTCCTCGCGTGTCCTTTCGTGTCCTCCTGGTTCCGCGAATGCGTGACACATCTGTGACACGGTTGGGCGCCAGCGTGCTACGGAACCGAGAGCCGACAGGAGTCATCGCCGTGGTCAGCTCGCACGAGGTTCACGACGACTGGCCGGCGAGCTACGCAGGATCCCGGGCGGGCGGCGCGGGACAGGCTCAACGCGGAAGCCAAGCGCCTGGAGGACTGGCTCGACGGGAGAGGTCACGGCCGCGTACAAGTCGCCCGCTGGTCACATAGGACAAACCGATCAGGTCCAAAGGCTGAAATTTAGCGGGGGGAATCCCGAGATTCCCCCCTAGACTCCTACTCGCGCTCCTTGACGAGCCCCACCACGTGGCCTTCAGGATCGGCGAAGAGAGCGAACGTGACCCCGCCAGGCACCTGAACCGGTGGCTGAATGGTCTTGCCACCGAGGCGTTCGACCTTGTCCAGTGCCGCCTGCGCGTCGTCAACACCAACGTAGAACGTGACGTGCCCAGGACCCTGTGGCGCTTTGCCGATCCCGCCGTCGATGCCACTCCCCTGCTCCTTCTGGTGCACCATGCTGTATTCCAGCGGGCTGTCATCCGCAGGGCCGAGTTGCCAACCGAACGCTTCCGAGTAGAACTTTCGCAGGACGCTCGCGTCGCGCCCCAGGACCTCGAAATGGACGACCGGATTCCGCACCTTGTTCTTCATTGGGCCAGCATGCGCTGCGATATATGACAACTTCTGTCATCATCGGCGGAATAATTTCCGCAGATGCGTGCAGACCGCCTTCTTTCGATCCTTCTCCTGCTCCAGGCTCATGGCCGGATGAGCGCCGCTGAACTCGCTCGCCGGGTCGAGGTGTCGAGACGCACCGTCTTCCGCGACCTCGAGGCGCTGAGCGGTGCCGGTATCCCCGTAGTCAGCGATCGCGGACCGAATGGTGGAGCCTACTTGCTTGGCGGGTACCGGACGGACCTGACCGGCCTTACCGAGTCCGAGCTCGAGGCCCTTCTGGCGTTCGGCGGCCAGGGTCCGGCCGCCGACCTGGGACTGGGACCCCAGCTCGACCGAGCGTCACGAAAGGTGGCGGCGGCGGCTCGCCGCGAAAGCGCAGGACGCCTCCGTGCGCGGGTCTTGATCGACAGCGAACGCTGGTACCAGACGGCGCGTGTGCCGCCGCATCTCGCCAGGGTCCAGGACGCGCTGTGGTTGGACCGGCGCATACGGCTGCGGTACCGCCGATCACTGGATCGCGTCGTCGAACGCATCGTCGAACCTTACGGACTGGTATGCAAAGCCGGCACCTGGTACCTGCTCGCCGGCGTCGATGGCGCGCCGCGCGTCTATCGCGTCTCGCGAATCGAGGATGCGGAGATTTCCGATGAGACGTTCCAGCGGCCCGCCGGCTTCGACCTTCGCGCGCTGTGGGCTTCCCAGGTGGGACGCTTCAAAGCTTCGGGTCCGGGCCACCTCCTCGTGAAGGTGCGCGTCGACGCCGAGGCTTCCGGACCGTTCGCGCGCCTTGTC
>VBGP01000136.1 GCA_005880795.1 Chloroflexota bacterium
CGTCGACGAACTGGTCGCCAAGGTCCTTGAACATGACAAGGATCCGCGCAACGTGATCATGGGTGATCCCGGGGGCCTCTTCTACGGCATCCAGCTTGATGACCAATCGCTCATGCCCGGCCGCGACGCGCGCCTAGGACCGACCACAGTCGACTGGTGGCTCACCCACTAGGCCATCTTGATTCTCGACACGATTAGGGCCCGTTTCACGGCGCTGATCAACTGGGCGGCGTCGTTCCAATTTCGGGAGCCGCTGAGGCTCGACGTCAGCGCAAAGCGTCGCCAGGTACCGGACTAGCGCCGATGGGACTGCAAACCGCCATCGTCGATTGGCTCGACGAGCGCTTCGACCTCGAGGATGCGGTCGACGCCGAACTCTACCGCCAGGTTCCGAACTACGCGGCCACCGCCTATCGCTATCTCGGCGGTGTGGCAGTGATTCTCGTCGCGATCGAGTTCATCACTGGTTTTCTGCTCGGCATCTACTACGTTCCGGACGGTGCGGGCAACCCCGCCCCAGCCTACACGAGCGTCGTCTTTATCCAGCACGCCGCGTATCTCGGATGGCTCATACGCGGGATGCACTTCTGGGGCGCCAACCTTCTGATCGGGGTTGCGCTCCTGCACATGACGTTCGTCTTCTGGAACGGAGGTTATCGAGCCCCACGCGAGTTGAACTGGATGGTCGGTGTGCTCGTCTTGCTGATCGTCGTCCTCTTCAGCTTTACGGGTTCGCTGTTGCCTTGGGACGCCAACTCATACCTGTCGCGTGCTCGTGAGATCTCGATCATCTCGGGCAGTGGAGTGCTCCCAGGCGGTGTGAGCGAATTCATCAGATACGCAGTGCAGGGTGGCCCGCTGGTGGGGCCGGCGACCTTGCTGCGCTTTTTCATGGCCCACGTTTTCCTGCTACCCGGGGTGATGGCCTTGCTCCTATACCTCCACTTCCGGCTTGCTCGCAAGCAGGGTCCAGCGGAGCCGACATGAACGCGCCCAAGCCAAGCTCGAAGCGGCTGCCCATCACGCGCCGACACGTCCTCTATCCGATGCTGGTTCTCTACGCGCTCGTCGGCCTCATGTTCGGCCCCATCGGCCATCAGGAGAGTGAGGACATGCCCGAGAGCAAGACTCACCCCTACTTTCCCGATCACATCTGGCCTTACCCGATTCTCGCGATGGCGGTTTTGGTCGGACTCGGTTTGATGGCGCTGATCGCGCAGCCCCTGCTGCAGCCTGGCCAGCCCGCCGACCCGCGCGCCGCGATAATTCCGCTACCGGAGTGGTACTTCCTCGGGCTGTTTCAGTTCGCCAAGCTCGGTCCCGCGCTCATCACGAAGATGCTTGTGCCGGCGGTGCTGATCCTCGGGCTGATCTTGTGGCCGCTCCTCGACAGCAGACTCGGTCCGGGCATCGCGCGACGGCTTGGCTGGCGTGCATGGCCCGCTCCGAAGCGAAACGTCATTACAGGCACGATTTGGTTTGCGGGCCTCGCGATCATCGCGGCGCTGACGCTGTGGTCCGCGCTTGCACCCCAGCTCTGCATCCCGTGGCCGTACAACGGGCCCGTCTGCGGCGCCTGAAGCTCAGCGAACTCTGGCTGGCGCCGCCGGCAGGGTCACAGACAGGATCGGATTCGCCTTAGCCGGCTGGTGGGGTCGCGTTCGTGCTCGCGATCCTCGCCGTCCCAGCTTTCGCTGCGTCCGACCTCAATGCGGGAATCGTGACTCGCTTCGTGATTGGGTCGCTGGACTGCTCATCGCCCTAGCGACCTCTTCCTAACCGTCGGCGGCGTCCGCTACCTCACCGCCCAGGGCAATCCGCGGGCAGTTGAAGAGGCCAAAGCCGGGATTAAGGCAGCGCTAACGGTTACGGGTTGGCGGCGCTGGCGCCGACGCTCGTTTCGATCCTGCAGAAGGTGCTCCGCACCTGATGGACAAGCTGCCATGAGCGACCGGGCGCAGCGGGCAAGCTTGTGAAAATGTCATGCCCAATAGATCTCCAACGAGATGCCCGAAATTGGTCGGTCACTTCCACCTTCCGTGCGCCTTCGGAGTTCAGGTCGGTGTTTTGGCTGACCTGTATGAGCGAGGTAATGGGGCCTCGGCGCTGAAGTGGACCGTTTGCAGTGATGCGGCTAGGCGCCTAGCACTTTGAAAGTCAGAACCGGACCGGCAGGAATTACAGAGGCAGACCACAAAATGTAGATTGGGCCCATGGCACTTAAACGAATGGACAACGTCGGCATCGTCGTCGACGACCTCGCAGCGACGATCGAGTTCTTTCGCGAGCTCGGCCTCGAGCTCGAAGGGCGAGCCATGGTCGAAGGAGAGTGGGCAGGGCGCGTCACTGGACTGGGCGACCAGCGCGTCGAGACCGCCATGATGCGCACGCCGGACGGCCACAGCCGCCTCGAGCTCTCGCGCTTTCTCGCGCCGCCTGTGGTCGCCGATCATCGGAACGCCCCGGTGAACGCCCTCGGCTACCTGCGCGTCATGTTCGCCGTGGACGACATCGACGAGACGCTCGCCCGGCTCCGCAAACACGGCGCGGAGCTCGTCAGCAGCGAAGTGGTCCAGTACAAAGACGCGTATCGGCTCTGCTACATCCGCGGGCCCGAAGGCCTTCTCATCGGGCTCGCCCAAGAACTCGGCTGAGCGTCGCCACGCACTGCTGCGCTAGCCAAAATGACGGCCAACATCGCAGGCCGTCGAGCGGTGCCCGCCACGTAGTGATTCGGCAGGCCGGAGTCCGATTTGGGTGGAATCTTGAATACATCAGCAGAAGCTGCCAACGCCGTCTTCAGGGCCCGGGCTCGATGCCCGGGCCCTGAAGATTCGGTGAGTTGGTCAGCTCGCCTTGTCGGCGAACTCGTTGGTGTAGGTCTCGGCGAGGTTAGCCGACTTGCCCTTGTAGCTTGTGACGAATTGCTGCTGAATCTTTTGCACCGTCTCGGGGCCGCCTGCCGGCATCTTGCAATCGGTGCCGAAGATCGAGAGTTGGCTCTGCAGGTCGGAGACGTAGGCCGCCTTGTCGCCGGCGAAGTAGTCGGTCGGCATCTGGCTGGCGATCTGGTCGGCCGTGTGCGAGTGGATGTACTTGAGCGTCTTCACGTAAGCGTTGACCAGTCGCTGCGCCGTGTCCTTGTTTGAGCTGACCCAGTCGTTCTTGGCAAAGATGCCGATGAACGGATAGTCGCCGCCGAGCGCGGCGCGAGTGTCCGCGGGCGTCAGCAGGCTGACCAGGATCTTGCCCTTGCCGCTGTTGACCAGTCGTGAGATGGTCGGATAGGTAGTCATGCCGGCCGCGATCTTCTTCTGCTGGATGGCCGCGATGAAGGTGTCGCCGGCGCCGACCGCAACATAGTGGGCGCTCCCCGGGTCGACGCCTGCCGTGCCAAGGATGGCCTGCGTTAGAACGTGAGTACCCGAGCCGAGGTCGGTCACCCCGAGGTTCTTGCCCGCGAGGTCCTTCGGCCCGGTGATGTTGGTCAGCGAGGCGTCCACGACCTCCGCCTCACCGGGGGCGATACCGAACTGACAGATGGTCTCGATCTTCTTGCCTTGCGTGTTTAGCACCATCGGGTGGCTGTACGCGCCCGAGCCGGCGTCGACGTTGCCCGCCACGACTTCTTCTTCGGATGCCTGCCCCGAACCCTCGTCGATTAGCGTCACGTCGAGGTTTTCGGCTTTGAAGTAGCCGAGCCGCTGGGCAAGCATGTTGGGCAGATAGATCTGCTTGTTCAGCCCGCCGACCATGATCTTCAGCGAGACATTGCCGCCACTCGTGGGAGCGTTCGAACCGCCACACGCGGCTAGCACTACGAGCGACGCTATCGCCGCCAACAGCCTGGGACTACCAAATCGCATACGTCGACTCCTCCTTCAAATCCTCGTCTCGGTGGTGACCGGCGGCCGCCACCGGATGAGCCGGTCCTCCAGCGCTGTGATCAAGGCCTCTGCCACCAGCGCAATGGCAGCGAGCAGCGCCATGCCGGCGAACACGCCGGCGGCATCGAAGTTGTTCTTCGCGGCATAGATCAGCTCCCCGAGACCCTGCGTGGCCCCGAACAATTCGCCGACGACCGCGCCCACCAAAGCCAGGCCGAAGCTGGTGTGCAGGCTGGCGATGATCCATGACAGAGCCGACGGGATGATGATCTCGGTTGTTAGCTGACGGTCGTGAGCGCCCAGGATTCGCGCATTCGCGACGAGGTTGCGGTCGACCTCGCGCACGCCCTGAAAGGCATTGAAGAAGACGACAAAGAACACCAGGATCGCGGCAGTGGCGATCTTGGCTTTGATGTCGAGCCCGAGCGAGATGGCGAAGAGCGCGCCGACCACGACGCGCGGAATGGCGTTCGCCGCCTTGATGTACGGTCCCATCACGTCAGCGAGCAGCCGGCTTCGACCCAATGCCACCCCGAAGATCACGCCGAGGATCGAACCGACGATGAAGCCGCCTACCGTCTCCTCCATCGTGACGAGGACCTGGTCCCAGATCGGGCCGAGGTCGGTGCCTTGAGTGAGCCAGGTCCAGAGTTTCTGGGCGATGTCGGAGGGCTGGGACCAGAAGAACTTGTCAACCACGCATAGATGCCCGGTGCTGTTGCAGTCGCTGACCTGAGCGCCGAGCTGCCAGCCGCCGAGGACGACCACGGCGACCAGGAGCCGTAGCCCCTGGACCTTCAGGCGCCGCTGTCCGTGCTCGCGCCGTCTTCTCGCCACCAGGTCGACCAAAGGCCGGGTCTCTGCCTTCTCGCGTCCCCCAGCTTCGATGCTCAACGCCAACCTAGGCGGCGCCGCGCTTCTGACGTTCATAGCTCACCAGGACTTCATCCTTCAGGTCTTTCCAGATCTCTTCGTAGATCTCGATGAAATGCGGCTGGAACCGGATCTCGGCGACGTTGCGGGGCCGCGGCAGGTCGACCTTGTAGTTGCTCTTAACGGTGCCTGGACCCGCGGTGATCACGAAGACCCGGTCGCTGAGCGAGATCGCCTCCTCGAGGTCGTGGGTGACGAACACCACAGAAGCGGAGCTGGCAGCCCACAGGCCCAGCAGCTCGTTTTCCATCAAGGAGCGCGTCTGCACGTCCAGTGCGCTGAAGGGTTCGTCCATCAGGAGGATCCGCGGCTCGTTGATGAGGCTCTGCGCTAGCGCAACACGTTTTCGCATGCCACCGGAGAGCTGATAGGGGTACCGGTCCTCGAAACCCGCGAGCCCCACGCGCGCGATCCAATCGCGCGCCCTGTCCCGCGCGTCTCGACTCGACAAACCGTGGTAACGGGGGCCTGCGGCGACGTTCTCCAACACCGTCTTCCAGGGGAAGACGGCGTCCGCCTGGAACATATAGCCGATCCCGTCCGGGATGCCTTTGACCGGGTTGTTAAAAACGTCAACCTCGCCCTCACTGGCGGGCTCGAGGCCGGAGATCAGGGCCAGCGTGGTCGACTTGCCGCAACCGGTAGGACCTACGACCGCGCAAAACTCACCCACGCCGATGGTCATGTCCAGCTCGCGGAGCGCCGTGTAAACGCCGCCCGACGGGGTTAGAAATCGCTTCGTGACACCGCGCAGTTCGATTGCGGGTTGCATACACTCCCGACTCTGGATGTCGCCGCGACGATGCGCAATCGATGCGGTCTTTGTGGCCGTTTTGGTCGTTTTGGTCGCACGCAGCCCTGTCGGCGACGTACTACGATCGCGGAAGATCCACCGTGAAGACAAGGGTGCCGCTCGCCTACCAGATTCTCCTGTTCCAGGTCGCGATCATTCTGCTGTCCGCATTGATGGGGGCCGCCGCAGCGGTGTGGCAGGCGAGCCAGCAGCTCGACCAGCAGTACGAGCAGCGCTCCCTTGCCATCGCCGAGTCGGTCGCTGCCAACAGCGACATCCAGGAGGAGCTTCTCAACGGCGACCCCGGCGGCCTGATCCAGATCAGCGCGGAACAGGTTCGACTGACCACCAAAGCAAGCTACGTGGTCGTGACCAATCGCGACGGAATCCGTTACTCGCATCCCAACCCTTCTCTGATCGGGCAGCTGGTTGACGAGAACCCGGCCACCGTGCTCGCCGGGCAGACATGGGTCGGAGTGCAGCGCGGAACGCTGGGAATCTCCGCTCGCGGCAAGGCGCCAATCTTCTACCAGGGCCGAGTCATAGGCATGGTGTCAGTGGGTTTCCTGGAGGACGCCGTGTTCAGCCAGTTGGTGGCGGAGCTGCCGGGTTTTGCCGCCACGGTGCTGCTCGCATTGGGTCTCGGCGTGATCGGGTCGATGCTCCTTGCCTCCCGGCTGAAGCGCCAGACGTTCGGCCTCGAGCCGTATGAAATCGCGGGCCTCTTAGAAGAACGAGAGGCAAGTATTCAGGGCATCCATGAGGGCGCGATCGCGACCGACCGCAACGGAACCATCACCCTTGCCAATCAGGAGAGCCGAAGGTTGCTCGGCCTGCCGGCGGATTGCGTCGGGCACAGGATCTCTCAGGTCCTGCCGCCGGGACGTCTGCTCAAGTTTCTGTCGGGCGGCCTTAAGGATCAGGACGAGGTGCTGCTCGCGGGCGACCGCGTCCTGCTCGCCAGCCGTCGCTCGATCCGCGTGCGAGGACAGGAAATCGGACACGTGGCCACCTTGCGCGACTCGACGGAGATCACGGGGCTCGCACGAGGCCTTGGCGTCGACAGCCTGACCGACGCGCTACGTGCCCAGGCGCACGAGTTCGCGAACCGGTTGCACACGATCGCGGGCCTGGTGCAGCTCGGCCGCGCAGAAGAGGCGATGAAGCTCATCGCCCAGACTTCTGGCCTACACCAGGAGCTGACCGAATCACTGCTCGATCGCGTCGGCGATCCCGTGCTCGGCGCGCTGCTTCTCGCCAAGGCTGCGGTGGCGTCCGAGCGGGGAATCGAGCTTCGGGTCAGCGACGACACGATGATCACGCGCAGCTCGCTGGACAGCGAGGATCTGATCACGCTGCTTGGCAACCTGATCGACAACGCACTCGACGCCGCTGCGTCCGGGGGCGCAGACCGCTGGGTCAGCGTGTCAGTCACCGAGCAGGCCGGCGACCTCGTGATCAAGGTGCACGATTCGGGGGTCGGTGTCCCCGCCGGGGTCGAAGGGCAAATGTTCAATGAAGGGTTCAGCACCAAGTCCGGCCCCGGACCGAGACGTCGCGGCTTTGGTCTGGCGCTTGTCCGGCAGGTGGCACGTCGAAACGGCGGCGGCGTGGAGGTGGTCAACGACGGGGGCGCACTCTTCACGGTGCGCGTGCCGGCGAGGGTAACGGCTAGCACGTGATTCGCACTCTCGTGGTCGACGACGATTACCGAGTCGCGGAGCTCCACTGCGCCTATGTCGAGCGCGTGCACGGCTTCGAGGTCGTGGGTAGAGCCCAAACGGGCGCCGGTGCGGTCCAGTCGGTCGACCACCTTCGGCCGGACCTGGTTCTGCTCGACATCTACCTGCCCGACATCACAGGTCTCGAGGTCCTGCAACAGCTGCGCGAGGGTGACCACCCGGCGGTCGACGTGATCGCGATCACTGCGGCGCGCGACGTCGACAGCCTGCGCGCCGCGATGCGCGGCGGAGTCGTGCAATATCTGATCAAGCCCTTTCTCTTTCCCAGCTTTGAGGAAAAGCTGCTGTCCTACGCGGCCGCCACCGTGCGGATGACGCGCATCGGCCAGGCCGAGCAAGGCGATGTTGACCGGATTTTCGGAGCGCTGCGGTCTGGACGGAACGAACCCCTGCCCAAGGGACTTTCGGATGCGACCCTGGATCTCATCATCCAGGTGCTTGGCAGGGCGCAGTCGGGGCTGGCGGCCGCCGCGGTGGCGGAGGCGGCCGGCGTCAGCCGCGTCACCGCGCGCCGTTACCTCGACCACCTGTGCCAGTTGGGGAGGGCAGAGCTCGCGATGCGCTACGGCGGACCAGGGCGGCCGGAGCACCGGTACCAGCTCGTGTCGGCATCGGGTATTCGGTAACGGCTTCGTTGTTCCGCAGGCACGATCTCGTCGCGATCGCGGTGGTAGCGTTCGGGGTGCTGGCGATTACGGCCGGCTGCGGAGTCTCGCAAACCTCCACCACGCTGTCGCCGGACACGGCGTTCTACGGAAGCAGCGTATACGTCTCTCCGCCGGACGGCCAGTCAACGCTGGCCGTGGCGAAGATCGATGAGATCAAGCGGGTTTCCGGCGTCAGCACCGCATTCACGGTGTATCGGTTCGACGCCACCTCTGGTGCTGTCGAACTGTCCGGAGCTGCATCGACGGACTCGATCGTCGCGAGTGACCCGAGCGAAGCGGCATGGAGTGGCCTCAAAACCCAATACGCGCAGGGCCACGCGATCGAAGCCGACTCGAGCAGCGAGGTCGTTCTCGGCGGGGTGATCGCCAAGGAATTGAGCAAGAGCGTCGGCGATGCAATCGACCTTCCGCTGCATCCCACCGGTGGGACCGCCAGCCACGCGTTCAATGTGGTCGGCATTCTTGAATTGACCGGCACCGGCCCGGATCGCTTTGCTTACGTCAATATCACGGACGGACAGATGCTGCTGAAGGACAACCTGCCGGCAGGACAGCGCGACCTGGTCGACGTGACCACCGTCGCCACGGGCATCGATGTATACGCCAAGGCAGGCACCTCGATTGCCGAGCTGGACAAGATCGCCGACCAGATCAACAAACAGGTCTCAGGAGTGAAAGCCGTCAGGCCAAGCCAATTGCTCGCCACCATCAAGCGGTGACCATGCTGGGCAGTCGAGCTCGACGCCAAGAAGAACAAGAGGACCGCTAGCCCCTGCGCGGTTAGGTCGACCGCCTTGGAAGACGGCTCGACCAGCTCGTCGTCGGACGTGGTCTCTCGAGTCGACGGCTCAGCGCGAACGAGCCTTGGGCTTGTGTGAGATCTCGATCCCGTACTTCTTGGCCGCCGACTTGATACGCCGCCACGCAGCATCGCGCTCCGACTTGCTGACGTCCTTGACCTGGTTGAACCTGGCGATCGCGTTGCGGACGTGCCGAGCATCGGTAAGCGGTTCCTTGCGCTCTCTGGGAAACGCAAACTTCGACGAAGAAACCTCGTGCTCGGTGTGCGAGCTCAGTGGGTGCTTGCCTTGCTTGGGCGCCTTGCCGCTGCGCCGGCGACTGGCCGATACCTTCTGAGCCTTCTTGATATTGCTGCGAGCGGCGGTCTTCGTCGTTCGGTTGCCAGCCAAATCCTCCTTTTTAGGTTCAATTCATCAACGCCTCGATGGTACGAGTGACCAAATCGCGCCGGCTCAGACGAGCTGTGAAATGTCGATGCTCAACATCCGCGACGGAAGCAATTCTCTAGGAAGCTCGATCACCTATCGAGTCTGATTCTGGAGCCGATGACGACGAGATTGCGGTTCGCGTTACGGAAACTACGGCCCTCCGCGTAGGAGTCGAAGCTGGGTACGGGAGACGATCGGGAGTCAGTCTCCGAAGCCTACGAATCCATGGCGACGTCAAAACGCCAAGTACGAAACTACGCTGCTGCGCGACTACGAACGCGAGTCCGACAGCGCCACGCGATACACGCGCCAGCGGTCGGGTACGCCTGCCAGTTTTCGCTTGCCGCGGTCTTCGAACGAGAAGCCTGACCCGGCGACGAGATCCTTGACCGTTTGAGAGACAAGGACTTCGCTCGCAGCGGCCTGCGCTGCGACCCGAGCACCAATCGAGACGGTGAGACCGGCCGCCTTCCCATCGATCAGTTCGCACTCTCCTGTATGGATGCCGGCGCGGATCTGGATCCCGAAGTCCCGCACGCGCTCGGTGATCTCGAGCGCACAGCGAATGGCGCGGGCAGGCCCGTCAAAGGTCGCGTAGAAGCCGTCGCCGGCAGTGTCGTTCTCGACACCGTGCCAGCGCGTCAGCGCGTCACGCACCATTCCATGGTGGTGCTCGACGAGCTTCTTCCAGGCGTGGTCACCGAGGGCGGCCTGCTTATGCGTGGAACCGACGATATCGGTAAAGAGGGCCGTAGCGAGTACAGTCTCCAGTTCCGAAGGTCTAGGTTCCAGGCCGAGGAACGGATGGAGAACGGCAATAACCTCCTCGACGTCATCCGGACCGAAGTCGCCAGAGACCGGTGTGACCGTGGCATGAGGCATTAGCGAAGCCACGTACGTGGCGACATCAACCTTGCGTGGATATCGTTTCCGGGGGACCAGCAGGGTCGGCGCCTGGACCGAAGGCAAAACGGCTCGCACGTCGGTCTCGTACCAAATGTGGTCGAGCTCGCGAGCCATGTCCGGTGTGGCGGTATGACGGCTCATCACGCCCGCCATCAGCCTCTGCTCTGGCGAGAGCACCAGGCCCGCGGCCGCCTCCGCCTCTGCCCAGGCTTCTCCGTATTGGTTGGTGCCCCAGAGATCGAGCGAGCGTTCCTCGCGTTCCACGTAGTTGTCCCTGACGCCCCACGGGAAGTCCGGTGCCCACACCACCCGTGGGAAAGGCTCCAGCCAAACGATCGAACGGACACGTTGCGGCTCGGTTGCGGCAAGCATCACGTTCGGGGCACCGGCTTCATTGATGCCTCCGAGGACGGGGCACTCCGATCCGACTTCGTCCAGGACGAGGCGCAGATCGCTCACTCTCGTCTCCAGGTTGGGTGCGGCCACGTTGCGGCTCGAAAGTCCGGTGCCACGGCGGTCATGAAGGATGAGCCGGCAGGACGAGGCGAGCGCCCGGAGGAGTGGACCGGTCAGCGGCCATTCCCACGCCAGATCGACATTGCCCGTGAAATCAAACCCCCAGGCAAGGTCGATCGGTCCCTCACCCGCGACCTGATAGGCGATGTAAACGCCGTCTGGGGTTCGTGCGTATCGGGTGTCACGGATCTGCATGATCTGATTGCCGAGGCTATTTAGAGGTTCGCACAATGCCCGAAGCGTGCGCCCGGCTTCTCGGCCGATGTGCCGCGGCGTAGATTCCGATTAGTTCTCAGCCCGCGAGGCGTCTATTCCTATATGAAGACGCAGAAGCTCGCCACCACCGAGGCCGACATCGTCTATGACGTCCACGGCCCGCTGCCCACGGCTGATGGACGTCCACCGCTGTTCATGATTGCCCAGCCCATGGACGCCAGCGGTTTCACTACGTTGGCGTCGCACTTCCCCGACCGCACGGTGATCACCTATGACCCGCGCGGCCTCGGCCGGAGCACCCGCAAAGACGGCCGGGTCGACAACTCGCCCACCGTCCAGGCAGAGGATGTCCATGCCGTCATCGAGGCTCTGGGCGCCGGACCGGTCGAGATGTTCGCGAGCAGCGGCGGCGCGGTGACCGCCCTCGCGCTGGTGGCGGCACACCCCAACGACGTGACCTGTCTGGTGGCACACGAGCCGCCTCTCCTCGCACTGCTTCCCGATGCGCAAGCCGCCGAGCGCGCCCAAGCCGGAGTTCGGGACGCGTATCAGGCCAAGGGGTCGAGCGCCGGCATGGCGGCCTTCATCGCCATGACCTCGTGGCGGGGGGAGTTCACGGACAACTACTTCGCCCGGCCCGCGCCGGATCCCGCCCAGTTCGGGATGACGACCGAGGACGACGGCTCGCGTGACGACCCGCTGCTCTCGGACCGATCCTGGGCGGTCACCAAATATCGCCCCGATTTCGACGCCCTGACCGCGGCGCCGACACGCATCGTGATCGCCGTGGGCGAGGAATCCATGGGAACAGTCACCGGACGCACGTCGCTGGCCACGGCCGAACTACTTGGTCAGCAAGTGACGGTGTTCCCCAGCCATCACGGCGGCTTCATGGGCGGCGAGTCCGGATACCCCGGCAAACCCGAAGCCTTCGCCAGCAAGCTGCGCGACGTGCTCAACTAGGGCAACTTCACAGAACAGAGTTTCCCTCGACTATTGCTGTGGTCGGCCAGCTTGAACGCCTCGCGCACCATCCGTCTGACGTGGGGTCGTTCCGCGTCGGCCGGTGTTTGCAGCGTGATGAAACGCATCTCTCTGCCGGCGCCCTGGAGCATTCCGCTTCTGTCATCGAGCTCACGACCGCGGTAGAAAAAGATGGTCGCATGGCTCGGGAACGCGCCGATCCCGACCACGTTTGTGCCTTCCATGGCGTAGCGGGCGATCTTCCACATCGCGTTGGCCGAGCGCGGGGGGTTGGCTGTGATAAGCGATCTCGTCTGCTTTTGGGGACCGTGAGGCCCCGGGTTCAAATCCCGGGCCCCCGACCAAATCCTGAACCTCGAATCCCAACCGCAACCGTCGTTAGTGCGATTGCGGCGCTGTCATTTGTAGTAGTCGTGTAGTAGTTTCAACCCCGCCGGGCCATCCGTTATCTCTAGCAATACGCATGCTGGACCCCGCAAAGCTGGCGCCTAATGCGCTCTGCCAAACGTGCCCACCGCCAAGATGAGGAATAGAGAGTGACCACCGGAGGCTTCTCGTCGAAACGGTTGGCCCGGGTACGAGACGTGCTCGGCCGTCACGTCGACGCCGGCGACATCCCGGGTGCGGTCGCAGTCGTCGCCCGTCACGGCGAAGTCCACATCGAGGCGATTGGCAATCTCGCCTTCGAGGGCGCTGGTTCGAAGACGCCGATGGCGGCCGACACGATATGCCGTATGGCCTCGATGACAAAGCCGATCGTCGCCGCCTGCGTGATGACGCTCGTAGAGGACGGCACGCTCCGCCTCGACGACCCAGTCGACGAGCTCCTCCCGGAGTTGGCGGACATGAACGTGCTCGCCGATCCGAAAGGACCACTGGAGGACACGGTCCCGGCGAAACGCCCGATCACAGTGCGGGATCTGCTCGCCTACACCCTCGGCACCGGCATGATCGTCGGGGTCGAGCCGGGAACGGTCCCGATCGCCGACGCGCTGAATGCGCTCGATCGAGCTGATCCCGAACCTCCACCGGACGAGTGGATTCGCCGCCTCGGCTCGCTACCGCTCGTCTACCAGCCAGGTGAGCGCTGGATGTACAACACCGCGGCCGACGTAACCGGCGTGCTCGTTTCCCGCGCCACCGGCAGTTCCTTCGGGGATGCCCTGCGCGAGCGGATCTGCGATCCGCTCGGGATGAAGGACACTGGCTTCAGCGTGGGCGCCGAGAGCATCAGCCGGCTGGCGACCGCGTACCAGCTCGAGAGCGTCACCGGCCAGCTGGTCGTCGCAGACGCCCCCGACGGTTACTGGAGCCGCCCGCCGGCGTTCGAATCAGGCGGCGGCGGGCTCGTCTCGACCGCCGACGACTACCTCGCCTTCGCCTCAGCCCTGCTCGCCGGCGGAACCCACCGTGGCAAGCGGGCACTCTCGCGGCCGTCCGTGACGCTGATGACGAGCGACCAGCTGACACTCGCGCAGAAGGCGGTTTCCGAGTATTGGCAGCCGGGGTACTTTGACGACATCGGCTGGGGTTTTGGGATGTCGGTCCGCACCCGGCGCACGCACCTCGGACCCTCGGTTGGGAGCTATGGATGGCCGGGCCTGTACGGCACTGAGTGGTGCAACGACCCTGCCGAGGTCATGACGACAATCCTCATCATCCAGCGGGCGCACGCGGGGGCGTCGCTGCCGATCTCCCGTGACTTCTGGACGGCCGCCTACCAAGCGCTCGACGACTGACATGCCTGTTGACTAGAAGCCAGGCAGATCGTAGACCCGGCTGTTGGTGTCGGTCTGAGCGTCGCCGTGTCACAGCCGTGTAACGCTTTCGCGGAATCAGGAGGATACGGAAGGACACCAAAGGACACGACGAGCTCGGCTAACGAGTACGAGAGGACACGTGAGGAACCGCAGGGACATCCGCGGACACAGCAGCGTGCCAGTTCGAGACCGTGAGGCCCCGGGTTCAAATCCCGGGCCCCCGACCATTGTTGAATTCAGAGCCGTCAAGTATCGCTATGCAGCGTGGGTCCGGGGACCACTCTGGGTCACAGGGAGATCACAAATTTCTCGGACAGCACGGTGCCACCAGCCCGTTTGAGCCGGTTTCCGGCTCGCTTCTGAACTCGGGCATCGTCGTCACGCGGCCGATATATGAGTAGACGCACGGCCAGGACCATGCGTGACGTCTCTTCGAAAGTCCTACGACGATGGGGCTCTCGGCACACGCCCGGTCTGAGCGGCAAGGCGCGGTCAAGAGTGCACGGGCCGCACCGCGAATTCGTCGACCAGCCCCCTGCTCAACCGATCACCCACCGATGGGTGCGCTACGGGACTGTATCGGCCGGCAGCACTTCGAGGTTTATGGTGCTGACCTGTGCCTGGCCGTGGGCGCTCCAGGACAGGCGGAATGACAAACAGCCTGCTTTCGGAAAATCGCCGACACTGCCGGCATTGGTAAAGGTGAGGATTGGTTGCGACTCACCTAAAGGGCGAGCTTCGATAGCGACGTTCATGTATCCGTTCGGGTAGTCAGCATTTGCGACAAATCGGACCTTGTTGTAAGTGCCATCCACACGGGGGCCACTGCCAGCCACCAGGACCTTTGAGAAAACGAAGGCCACGGCGGTGTTGTGCGTACCGAAGGCCCACGGCACTGGCCACGGCGCTCCGGTGGACCGGAAACCAGATTGTGCCCAGACAGGTGGTTCGGCATCAGTCAAAACCGTGCCGGCGCAGCCGCCAGCAAAAGTATGGACGGAAACGCTCGGGCTCGCCTTCACCTGGCCGCTTGTGGGCGATCCACATCCCACCAACACGGTGATCAGCAGAGCGACGGCGATGCCAGCCCAGTGGAATGTGGCTCGGCGTACCACAGCACTCATACACCGCTCGGGCATCCTAGGTTCCCTTGACCGGGATCGGCGGTTCGGGTCTCCATCCGCTCGCGGGTGAAACGTTGCTTCCGTATCTCATCCGGAGCGGTTCACCAAAGGGTCGCTCGCCCTGCCCGTGATGCAAATCCTGCCTTGTCCGTGGCGGAAGATCATCCTGGGCTGAAAGTTCAATCACGACCAAGCACGCGAGTGCTCAGCTCGGAATGCATGCTGACGACCGCGGCCTGAGTGCGGTTACGAACACCGAGCTCAACGAACAGACGCTTCAGGTATGAACGGACCGTATGCCGCGACAGGCTCAGTTCGAGTGCCAATTCCTTGTCAGAGAGACCGCGGACGAGCCCCTCGATGAGTTGTTTCTCGCGCCTTGAGAGCATCAGTCCTTGCGCGGTCTGGCGAGCCATCATGACTGCCTCAGACGACTATCTGCGTGGAACTGCATTTTCGTACGGACGGCGTACACGTAGACCGGCATCCGCTCCCCTCGGCGAGCAGGTCGGCAACGCGGACTGGCGTGATGGTGATTGACGCGGGGGCGTTCATTGTGTTCCGACCGCCGCGGTGGTGGTGGAGATGTGAGTCATGATGACCTCCTCACCGGTTACTGGCTGGCGCGCGGCCGGCCGCACTAAAGACCAACGGGAGGTAGCGATGAACTTCAACAGCATCATGATTGGATCGGAGGATCCCAAGCGGCTCGTCGATTACTACACGAAGATCCTTGGCAAGCCCGCCATGTCGGAGGGGGGCTATGACGGCTGGCAGATCGGCAGCGGATGGATAACGATCGGCCCCCACGACGAGGTCAAGGGCAAGAACGCGACGCCAGGCCGGCTCATCCTCAACATCGAGAGCGAGGACGTAAAGGGGGACTTTGAGAAGTTCAGGGCTGCAGGCGCCAAAGTCGTTCGCGAGCCATACAACGTCGGAGAGGAGTCGCCCTATTGGATCGCGACCTTCGCCGATCCCGACGACAACTACTTCCAGCTCATGAGCCCGATGTAACCGAGTTCCTGTTCGTCGCCAGCCGCGTCAGTAGAGAGTGCGGCCGGTTCGCGGCCGACGATCAGGTCTTTCGCTTACAGTGACAGCTACTTCGTGCCGTCGCACTGAGCCTTGTACTTGGCCTCACGACGGTGTAGTTCTAACGTTGGTACAGCGCGAGGGCGCTACGTCAAAACCACCTCGAACTCAAACCCGCCCGTTCCTTCCGATTTTGTTACCAACAGCTGAAAGGCAGCTCTCAGCCACGGCTCCACGTCTCCGTTCGTGGGTCGAAAGTCCATACCTCGTTTGTGTACTTATCACGCGTGCGTCCGCCACCGAAAAGGACCAGGACGCCAGCCTCGTTGTCGAACGCCATCGCGTGCCAGGCTCGGGCAGTCGGCCGAGGGCCCGTCGGCTTCAGTTCGGACCAGGTGTCACGGCCGAGGTCGTAGGCCCACAGGTCGTCGAACGGAGTCTCTGCCAAATTTGCTCCGCCGAAGAGCAGCATCCGGTCGCGTACTGAGTCATAGGCCATCACGGAGTAATAGCGGGGCGGCGGAGACTCCTTCGGGCGCATCTGCGTCCACCGATCAGTTCCAAACGAGTAGGCCCAAGTATCGGCGAAGTAATCGCCGTGGTTCGCGTTCTCGCCACCGAACAGGACCAGGCGATCAGCCTTGGCGTCATATGCCATCGCGTAGTAGCTGCGGGCTGATGGCGAGAGGGCTTGATGGCGCTTCGTCCAGTTGGCGGCTCCGGGGTCGTACACCCATGTGTCGTCGAAGAACGTGCCGTCAGTAAAAATGTGGTCGCCTCCGAAGGTCAGGAGGCGATCCGCCTTCGAGTCGTAGGCAAGGTGGATGCCGTGGAGCTGCGGGCCACTGGTGCCGGTTTGCTTCCAGGTGCCGCTCTCGAACGTCCAGGTGGTGCCGTTGGCGTCGAGATAGATAGGCTTCGACGAATTGAGGTCGTAGCCCACGCCATCGCCTTCTGGTAACTGGTCGGCAGAGCTGGCAACGCGCTGCCAGCCGTTCCCGTACCGGAAGCTCCAGAGGTCGGGAATCCACTTACCGTTCTTGCGCGGAGGGCCGGTGAAGCCGCCGAACAGGTAAACCCCGCCATCTCCACTCGCGTCGGCGAGCCATGAGTAGCCGCGCGCCACGGGAGCGGTCGGTGCCGTCGATGGGCTCGGGGAGCCGGTGACACCGACTGACGACGAGCCGCAGCCGGTCGCCAGCCAGACCGAGATCAGGCTCAGGACGCAGGTAGCTCGTTTGATGCCCTCAGTATGGGAGTAAGCCCGGGGATCACCGCGCGAGGCGATCCAGATGGTGCCGAGCCAACCCAGCTCGCGCTTGCATCGTGTTTCGCAACCGATAACGCCGCGTCGCGCCGTTCGCTGGAGCCAATTCACCACTACGTGGTTCACGCAGTGACCACGCGGACGTAGGTGGTGAGTCCAGCGCGGCCCACCACTGATCCGCGCGAGTTGCAAAACGAGTACGGCTTGCTGCGCTTTCGCGACAGGCAGGAATCGCCCCGAACCGGCCCGAAAGTGCGCATGATGACGATTGTGGCTACGAGCCGCGCCGAGCTGATTTCGCGCCCTCGACGGCGGTGCAATTCGTCTCGGTGCAGCCGCGCCCACTCCTGGACGTGCCGTAAAGCCGTGTCGTCCAGATCGCCGGCAACGATGCGACCATCCAAATCGCGGACGCGCGCGTTCCCGCCTGATGTGCATGGAAGTGCGGCGTTGCGTGACTGCCTTCATCCCCGTACATTCAGGTCGCGATACAGTCGCTTGTCAGCGCCTAAGTCGTGCTACTGGGCGGGGCCGGCGATTTGGGTAACTAATCGGCCGAGGTCCGACAGCGGTCGGCGATAAGGATCCACTGGAGTGCGCCGGGGACGGACCAGATTAAACATCAAGACCCAGCGGTCATCACCGTCGCCCGCGACGCTTAAAAGATCGTTGGTCGGTATGAGAAGACACTGGTCTGCAAATCGAGACTGGTCAGGAAGCCATGCGAGGCATGTGATCCAAGTGGTGGCGGTCGGTGCAAACGTCGCCTTTCGAACCCGGAAAAACGCCTCGCCGTTGGGAGCGGGGATCGCTGTCTTAACCTGCAACCCCGCGAATCGACCCGTCTTCCTCTCCCGGGCAAGGACTTCCACCATCTCGAGGTCTGGAAATGGCCGGAACAGGTCGAGCCCCGAGTTCGAAGCCAGCTGGCGTATCACCTCAGACTCTCCGAAGAATCCGAGCCACTGGTTGTGACGATCAGCCGGCTCCGGAGCCAAGCGCGCAATCGGTATCTCGGTCATTGGCGCCGGCTCCCCGAGCAGGCGGGTGGCCAATTGTTCCCTCGGGACCATGTACTTCTGCCAATGGTTCGCCGCCGAGTCTCTGGCGAAGATGGCCCAGTAAATTTCCTCACCGCGGAAGACGTCATGCGCGGCCAACTGCTTGAACGTGGCTTCAGTGATGACCAGCAGTTCAGAGCTCAGGCCCTCGTCACCTAGCTGCCCGGCAATGAGTAGCGCATGGTCTTCGACCAGTCTGTTGCCCGGGATCATAATCTCGAAGCTCCGATCCGTGCTCGCAGCGCGACCCTTGATCTGAACCGGGATGTAAACGCCATCTGTCAGACGGTGAATAACGGCGTCCAAACCGCGGTCAAGCAGTGGCAGAAACACATGCAGCCGCCCGCGAGACTGCTGAATCAGCTCCGCCCAGATCCGAAATTCCATCGCTTGGCCGGGCGCGACAGTGTCCCTTTGATTCGTTAGGTCGACAAAGTTCGGTCTCACAGGCCGAAGCGAATGCCTCTCGACCTCAGGTCCTCTTGCGTCGCGGCATCCGCTTCCTCGAAGCCCGGAGGAGGTGGGGCCAAGGGCATTGCCAAATGTTATTCATGGGCGGAGGGATGTCCAGCCGCAACTGGCTGCGGCGGTCACCCGGCCGCATCCCGTCCCCTCATCTAGGGCACGCCGCAGGCCCTGGCCACCCTGTTCCGCTCGTGTCAGACAAGGTCGCGCGTCCTTATCTTCATGTCGTCTTGGAAGGTGCTGTGATCACCCGGGCCTGCCCACCTTTATTCTGAGCGCGACCAGGCTGTTGGGCTAACCATTCGAACCGAAATCGATCGTTTCCGCCTCCGATCGATGATCGGCCGGGCTTGGTCGACTTCGAATCCGACGGGAGTGGGCACGATTGTCCTGAAAATCGGGCTGAGCGGGGGCAATCATCCGCGGCGCAGGGTGGCGATGAGGATGGTGGCGACCGCAACGTGCATCAGGGCCAGCGAGGCTTTGGCCGATATCGTGGTTCCAGCAACCAGGGGAAAGCTCAAAGAGATGACCAGAGCAGCGATTGAAACGGCAGTCCAGATTGTGATGGCGCGGGACGAGATCTTCTCGAGCGCGACGAGCAGGCCCAGGCCTGCCGATGAGCCAATCAAGCTGGCGATTACCACCACTCCGATCCCGATGTTCTGGGTGTCAGCGTTTCCGAACCGGGTGGCGAGGTGAACACCAAGAACAGGCACTGCGACGGCCCAGACAGCGACAGCGGCGAGCGTCGCTCCCACAACACCGAGGGCTCGGTAGCGGATGACATTGGCGGTGACCGGGGTATTGGCGACAGGGCTAGTGACCATCAGGAGACTCCTTTTCGTTGAGCGTCGGGAGGCGCTCGTCCGCTAAAATTACTTAGGCGCCTAATCTTAGGCGCCTAATGAAATGGAGTCAAGCTGCTTATGAACTTTGATCAGGCAGACGCACTAAACGAGGCGATTCGCGCTGTCGGTATCCGCCATCGGGCTCTCGCCGTCGCAGCACTCGCCCCGATGGGCATCCACCCCGGACACAAGCTGCTGCTTTTAGAGCTCGCGACCGGGCCCCGGACGCAGGCGCAACTCGCAGCCGCCAGTGGTTATGAGCCGCCCAGCATCACCGAGAGCGTCCGCCAGCTGGAGACGGCAGGTTTGGTCGTCCGTCGGCCCTCGCCAACCGACGCTCGGGCCACAATGGTCGAGCTGAGTGACCAGGGTCGGTCACTCCTGCCAAAGCTGAAGGCAGCATGGCGTCACGTCGCAGACCAGACCGTTGCCGGACTGAAGACGACGACCGTCGACCATGTGATCGAAGTTCTTACCGATCTCGCCACCGGACTTACCTCAACCGTCGCCCCGACCAATGACGTTCCGCGCTATCGAGCCCCTCGTCGGCGAAGGAGGTGACCGAGGGCGATTTCAGTCCAACCTCTCCGAAGACATTCCCGGTTACGTCGCGGCCCCAGCCATCGCGCTCGATTACCCGTGGAAGCACTTCATCGGAGGCCATGTCGGCAGGCTTGGCACGCGCGACGACGTGACCCTGCACCAGCAGTACATGGCGGACATCGACGCCAGTGTCAGGAAGGCGCTGGTCAGTGTCGACTCCACACCGTTCTTTCAGAAGTACGGCGACAATCCGTGGGCTGCGGTCAGCGCCCTTTTTGACGCCTGGACTGACGCCGGCGCAGCGCCGGTCATCGAGAAATACAACGGCGTGCTCGCCGCGGCGGATGTCTATACGCGGAGCACCGTGTTCTGGGTCATTGAGTCGATCCGTCTGGACCTCGGCTTCGCCTCGCACGTTCATCCGTGAGCGCAGGAGAAAGGGAGGGCGCAATCATGAACAGGAGCGCAACGCGGGAGATCCAGGGTATCGGTCGGTTCAAGTTCCGTGAGGGCGAGCTCGAGGAGTTCAAGCGCTTGTCCGCTCAACTCATGGAGATCGTGCGGAGCAAGGACACCGGAACGCTGCTGTACGAGATCTACTTCAATGACGACCAATCGGAGTGCATCGTGCTCGAGCGGTACCGTGATTCGGAGGCGCTGGTCGAGCACGCCGGGCACCTTGGCGATTTAGGGAGGGCAATCCCGGGATTGGTATCCAGCGAGCTCCTTGGCGAGCCGAGCGACGACGTCAGGGCGAAATTGGTAGGCAGCGGGGTCCGTCTCTTCACGCCCTTCCTGTCTCTATAGAAAGGTAAGGAGGTAGCGATGGCAAGCTGGAGTGACTCGACCATTCGGGAGTTCCACGCCAAGGCTGGGAAGGGGGTCGGGCCCTTCGGGGATCAGCTCA
>VBGP01000001.1 GCA_005880795.1 Chloroflexota bacterium
CGAATTGCAGGCCACGTTCCCCCCGATCGTCGACATCTCGAGGCTGGCCGGGTCGGGCGGGTACATGAGGCCGTGCTCGTTGGCCGCCCGGTCGAGGCTTGCCGTGATCACCCCCGCGCCGGCGGTGGCAACCGTGTTGGGACCGTCGATCTCGAGCCTGGTGAGCCGCTCGAGGCTCACCACGACGCCGCCCGCCATGGGCACCGGCCCGCCGACCAGACTGGTGCCGCTGCCGCGCGCGACCACCGGCACGCGCTGGGCTCCACACTCGCGGACCACGGCGGCGACCTGCTCTGTGTCTGCCGGTCTCACGGTGCAGAGCGCGGGCGCCTCCATGAAGGTGGCGTCATGTCCGTACTCCTCCATCTGGTCGCCCTGGAGGACGTGCTCGGGACCGACAATCGCGCGCAGGCGGTCCGGTAGTGCTTGTGCCACTGTTCTAACCCTATTACCGCCATGGCTGGCAGAGCCGAAGGAGTCTTCAGATCACCAAGATGAAACCAGGCGTTTTGGTTCTCATGGGTGTGTCTGGCTGCGGTAAAACAACGGTCGGCGCGATTGTTGCCGGCCGGCTGGGGTGGCCGATCGAAGAGGGGGACGCGCTCCACCCTCAGGCGAACATCGAGAAGATGGCTGCAGGACATCCACTTACGGACGCCGACCGCTGGCCCTGGCTCGCGAAGGTCGCCGATTGGATTCAAGAGCGCCTTGACGCTGGAGAAAACGGACTCATTACGTGCTCGGCCCTCAAGCGCTCGTACCGCGATCTCATCAATCGGGAGGGTTCGGGACTGACATTCGTTTTTCTGGCTGGGTCCAAGGAGACGATCGCTGCGCGGCTGGCCGCACGCCACGGCCACTTCATGCGCTCGTCCATGCTCGACAGCCAGTTCGCCGACCTCGAGGAACCGGCCGGGGATGAGCCGGCAATCCGGGTCGACATCGGGCCGCCGGCCGCTGAGATCGCGGAGCTGATCATCGAAGACCTCGGGCTGGCTGGGCGGGCTTGAAGCTCGCGGGTTAGCGAGACTGACTGCTGACGACACATAAGATGTCGTGTGTGACGCTCGCCGGCAAGGTCGCGTTGGTCACCGGGGCGGGCTCGGCAACGGGCCTGGGAAATGCGATCGCACGTGCTTTGGCAACGGCCGGCGCAGAGGTCGTGCTGAGCGACATTGACATCGATGGCGCCACGCGCAACGCCGCGGCGATCGGAGCCGCGGGCCGGGCCACATTCATGGACGTGACTGACGAGCGCTCAGTTCAGGCCGCGGTGCGTGAGATCGGGCCCGTCGACATACTCGTCAACAACGCGGGTGTCACGCAGCGCATGCCCATCTGGGAGCTCTCGACCGAGGACTTCGACAGGCTGCTGTCAATCAACCTTCGGGGAGGCTTTCTTTGCCTCAGAGCCGTTGTCGCGGGAATGATGGCTCGCCGTTGGGGCCGGTTGATCTGGATCTCCAGCGTCGCCGGCAAGCAGGGAGGCGGGATCATCGGGACTGCTCACTACGCCGCCAGCAAGGCAGGTGTAATTGGGCTTTGCCAAGCTGCGGCCCGCGAGCTAGGTCCTTATGGCATCACCAGCAATGCGATTGCGCCTGGGTTCATTCTCACCGGCATCGCGACCAAAGCGCTCGACGCTAATCAGGAGGCCGAGCTCGATCGCACCATTAGCGCCACGGCGCCGGTGCGCCGAAGCGGGGTACCAGAAGATGTTGCTAACGCGGCGCTCTTCCTCGCCTCCGTCGAGGCGAGCTATGTGACCGGCGAAGTGTTCGACGTCAACGGCGGCATCTACTTCGACTGACGGAATTCCGCGCGTGAGACACAAATCGATTTGGCTCCGAGACATGGATTCGAACGCTGAACCTTGCGGTTAACAGATCGCTGCGGCCCGCTCAAAACGAGCGATCTGACTTCCCCGAGTGCCGCAGTATGCCGCGGAATGCCGGGATTTGCCGCCGGCGTTGCTGTCCGAGTCGACTCCTTATTGGGGTCCGTTAGAAAGCCACTAATCTTGAGGGCTGGGTCCTCTGAACCGGCTTCCACAACGAGTTCAGCTGACAGAGGTGAGCCCGCTACGTGGCCCGCTGTCGGGACTGTCTGTCGACTTCGACGAGCTTGGTGCGGCTCCGTGCGCCCGAGCGTAGCTTCACACTCGACACCGGCAGGTCGAAATGTCCTGCGACGGCAGCGAGGACAGCCCTGTTGGCCGCACCCCCGACAGGCGGTGCGTTGACCCACAACTCCAGCCGGCCGTCCTTCCAAGAGGACTTGCGGTGCGATGCTCGCGGGTGTACTCGGACTGTGATCAGCACGTCCATCCAACCTTATCCATATGACGGTCGTTGTTCATGACGCGGGATGAGCGCCGGCGGAGTACCAGTCCCCGTAGTGAGCCGCATCGGCGACCTACTTTCGGACCGACGGTTCGGCGGTACCGGCTTCGTCGCCGCTGACGATCCATCTGGTGCCGCCCCCTGTCGCCACCAGGTCGTCCGCTGTCTGTGGGCCCCAGGACCCAACGGGATAGGTCTCGGGATGTCCGTCGGTCTCCCACGCGCGGATGAGCGGATCGACGATCTCCCAGGAGAGCTCGATCTCCTCAGCGCCCGGAAAAGCCGAATAGCCGCCGGCAATGATCTCTGAGAGAACGTTTTCGTATGCGTCCGGCAGCGCGGTCCTGGTCAGCCTCGAGTAATCAAGCCGCATTCCCGCTGGGACCATCTCGAAGCGGGGTCCCGGCCGCTTGGCTCCGATGCGCAGCTGGATACCTTCGTCGGGCTGGATGCGAATCACGATCAGGGTGGGGATGCCGCGCTGGCGCCGTCCACCCATGCGAAGCATCGGAGCATCACGAAGCTTGATTACCACCTCGGTGACGCGACGCTTGAGCGTCTTGCCTGTTCGGACGAAGATGGGCACGCCGTCCCAACGCCAGTTGTCCATCGCAATTCGAACCGCGGCATACGTTTCACGCCTCGAGTCCGGCGCCACGCCCGGTTCGTCAAGGTAGCCCTCGTACTGGCCGCGGACCGCCATCGTCGGGTCGATCGGCAGCATTGCCCGCAGCGCCGCGCGCTTGGCCCGTCGCACGTAATCAGGATCCAGCGTCGTGGGTGGTTCCATCGTGACCAGAGCCAGCAGCTGCAAGGCATGGTTCTGGATGATGTCGCGCACTGCGCCGGTCTGGTCGTAATAACCGGCGCGTTGGCCTATACCTTCCTCCTCAGCGACGGTGATGAGGATCGTTTCAACAAGGGTCCGATTCCAGACCGGCTCGAAGAGCGAGTTGGAAAAGCGAAGCGCAAGGATATTTTGAACCGTGTCCTTGGCCAGGTAGTGATCGATTCGGAAGATCTGCTTTTCCTCGAAGGCTTCGGCAACCTGCGCGTTCAGCTGATGCGCGGATGTCAGGTCGTGACCGAACGGTTTCTCTATAACGATCCGTCGCCTGCTGTCGCTCTTCTCAGTCAGGCCGGACAGTGATAGAGCTGCCACGATGTCGCTGAACGTCTCGGGCGGGGTCGCAAGATAGAAGATGACAGACGCAGAGGACGCCACCTTGTCCCGAAGGGCGCCAAACGTCGTGGCCGCTCCGTATTCGACCTGAACCCACTCCGCCGTCGCCGCCAGCTGGTCATTGTGGGATGCCTCGCGCACCAGGTCGCGGAGCTCATCGGTTGACTTCTGGCTGCGGCCAGCGCCGATGACTCGAACCTGCTGGCCCTCGCGGGCTACGAGTCGACCGAGGGCAGGAAGGATCTTCCGACGGGTCAGGTCGCCAGACGCGCCGAAGATAACGAGGTCGATCGGTGCGGTCATGACGGGGTCATTCAGGAAAGACACCGGATAGTCGCGACTATCCGGGGATCCCGACAGAACAAACTGCGGATAGTCCGGACTATCCGGAACCGTCTGCGTGACGAACTAACGCAGTGAACCAGGGTCACAGCAGGTGGTGAGAATCCATCTCTTTGCGGATCACACCTGCCGACGCAGCTGCGTCCCGACCCGCTCGATGGAGCTGCCCAGCACGTCAACGATGCGGTCGATCTCTCGCTCGCTGATAACGAAAGGCGGCGACATCGCCAGCACGTCGCCCGAAAGCGGCCGGACGATGACGCCATTCGCGAGAGCCTCCAGCCACACGCGTCTGGCCGCGCCCACCGAGACGTCGAAAGACCGCTTCGTTGGCTTGTCGGCGACCAGCTCGACGCCCGCGACCAGGCCGAGTCCGCGCACGTCCCCGACGATGTCGAGCCGGCGCAGCTCCTGCAGTCTCGTCTGCAGGTAGGCCCCACGTTCCGCCGCCCGCTGGACGAGACCCTCCTCTTCGAGGATCTGAAGATTGCGCAAAGCGACGGCGCATGCCGTCGGATGGCCGCTGTACGTGAACCCGTGGGCGAACATGCCCTTCACCGATGTCAGCACGTCATGAACGCGACGCGTGAGCATGACGCCCGACAGGGGCAGGTATCCGCTTGTGACGCCCTTGGCGAAGATCATCAGGTCGGCCTGCACGTTCCAGTGCTCCATCGCGAACCAGCGGCCCGTCCGGCCGAAGCCGGTGATCACCTCGTCCGCGATGAGCAGCAGGCCGTGCTTGTCGCACAGCTTGCGAAGAAGCGGGAAGTAGTCGGCAGGCGGCACGATGACCCCGCCGGCTCCCTGCACCGGTTCCACCACGACTGCGGCCACCGTGCCCGGGCCGGCGTCGAGCACGACCTTCTCGAGAGCCTGCACGTATGCGGCCCCGGCGGGCCCGTCGCCCTGGTATCGGTAGGGGTCCGGTGACGGGGCGTGAAGGAATCCTGGCGCGAGCGGCTCAAATCCTTTCCAGAAGTTGGCGAGGCCTGTGGCGCTCGTTGCGGCGTACGTCAGGCCGTGGTAGTCGCGAATCCGCGAGACGATGTTGACGCGCTCGGGTTCGCCGCGCAGCTTCCAGTAGAGACGCGCGATCTTGTACGCGGTGTCGTTCGCCTCACCGCCACCCGACGCGAAATAGGTCACCTCGAGGTCGCCGGGCGCGAGGTCCGCGAGCCTGGCAGCAAGCTTGATCGCCGGAGCCGTTCCAAAACCGCCATAGGCGGAGCTGAAGGCCAGCGTTTTCATCTGTTCGGCCGCCGCGGCGGCAA
>VBGP01000002.1 GCA_005880795.1 Chloroflexota bacterium
ACCGTAGCCGTCGAGGGTGTAGCCCATCACCGATTGCGGCGTGCTGTCCGGCGTGAGGATCAGTGCTCGGGCGATGCCCTGGCTCTGCCAGATCGCGTTGCCGGTGACGGCGGTCGCGCCTCCGAAGGGGTGGATGCCGCCGTCCGCGTCAAGCAGGTAGCCCGCCGGGGCGAGGCTCGATGACCACGGCGCCATCACGATCTCGCGGGCGCCGATCCAGTGTGGCCAGTAGACGTGGCTGTCGACCGCCGGCGCGCTGCCCACCGGGTGCAGGCCACCCCATCCGTCCATCACGTATCCGCCGCTGCCGTCTGGAAAGAGGGCGAGGCTGTAGGCGATGTCTTTGGTCGGCCAGGACGCGCTGGTCGCCAGCGCCCGTGACGCGCCGACCGGATGCACACCGCCCCAACCGTCGAGCACGTATAGGTGCGTCTGGTTATCGACCGGCAGCGGCCTCGAGGCGGTGGCGCCAATGCCCAGAAGCAGGGAATGCGGCGCGCGCGCGCTGGGGTTGGACAGCACTAGTAGGGTGGAGATGAGGATGGCAATGCCGAGAGCGGCGACGACCACCAACGGGTATATGCGGTGGCGCACGGCGGGCCGATCGTAGCCCATGGCGCGGGATCTTTGGCACGTGGTCGGGTGATGGCCGAGTTCTCGGCTGAAGTCATCAAGGCGGCCCAACAAGAGAGGGAGGTGACCCTCACCACCAACGGCCGCAAGACCGGCAAGCCGAGAGCGGTGACGATCTGGATCTCAACCGACGGTCACCGCATCTTCGTGCGGTCTGGTGGCGGGCTCGGCCGCGACTGGCCACAGAACCTGATGGCCCGCGGCGAGGGGGCGCTGAAGCTGGGTGGACGCGCGATCAAGGTCAGCCCCCGGCATGTGACCGATCCTGCGGAAGCGCGGGCTGTCTCGCAGATCGTGCGCGACAAGTACGGCGCCAACGTCATTCATTCGAAACCGACCGAACCGTTGTCCCAGGGCGAACAGGCGACTTTCGAGCTGCTGCCCGCGGATTGATCGGTCGACATCGCACCGCGGTCTCGGTTTCGTTCCTCGTGTTCGGCGTCACAGTCGGCGGCTTGATCCCGCGAGTTCCCGCTCTAAAAGATCATCTGCACCTCACAGACGGACAGGTAGGGCTCGCCCTGCTGGGCATATCGCTTGGCGGCATGACCGGCGCGCTGGTCTCGCGTGTGGTGATCAATCGCGGGGCGCGATTCTTCATCCGAGCCGGCACGATCGCGCTCTGCGCCGCGGCCGTCGGGCCGGCCCTCGCGGCAAACCTCATCGAGCTGATGGCGTCGTTGTTCCTGATCGGATTTTTCTGGGGCTTCATCGACGTGCTGGAAAATGCGCTCGGGGCGCAGCTGGAGCGGTCGGCCGGCAAGCCGCTGATCAACAGCCTCCACGGTTTCTGGAGCCTGGGGGCGTTCACCGGATCGCTCGTCGCGGGCGGCGCCGCATTCGCAGGGATAGGGCCTCTTACGCAATTCGTCGGTACCGGCCTCGCCGTCGCCCTCGTCTCGGCCTGGTTCATGCGCGACCTTCCCGACCTCACGGCGGTGGATGCGGCGTCCGGGCCACGGCCGAAGACGATCGTGCTGACCGCCGCGGTTTTGGGCTTGGTGACGATGAGCTTCGCGGCGGTCATCGCGGAAGGCGGAACCTCCGACTGGAGCGCCCTTTACCTGCGCGAGATCAGCCACGCCAATCCTGGTGTTGCGGCGGCCGGGTTTTCAGGCTTCACAATTGCGGCGACGCTGGTCCGGTTCCGGGCCGACCTGCTCACGGCCCGGACCGGGCAGGCGGCGGTGGCGCGAATCGGGGCTCTCATGGCTGTGGGTGGGCTGGCACTGGCAATCGCTTTTCCGTGGCTTCCCATCGCCGTGGCCGGGTTCGCCATCGTCGGGATGGGCACCGCCGTCGTGCTGCCTCTCGCTTTCGCGGCCGGCGCGAACCTCGGCCGAACCGGAACATCCCTTGCGTTGGTGATGGCCGCAACCTACGCCGGCACGATTGCGGGACCGCCTCTCATCGGGACCGCTGCCGATCACATCGGACTGCGATTCGCGATGGCGATTCCGCTTGTTGCCGCGGTGGCAGTTCTGTTGCTTGCGGGCAACCTCGCGATTAGGCCAGCCCGCAGATGAACCTGATCACGGCTTCGATGCCGCGGTGGTAGTTGTCGACCACAAGGTGCTCGTTCGGTGAATGGATGGCGCAGTCGGCCTGCGCGATGCCGCTGATCACCAGAGGCGCGCCTACGGCTTCCTGAAAATCGACGGCCACCGGGATCGAGCCGCCCACACGTATCAGTGAAGTCTCCTTAGCGAAGGCCCGCTCGTAAGACGCCCGAAGCGCTTGCGCGGCCGCGTGGTCGACGCCGCAGGTCACCGGTGGCGCGCTGCTGAGCATCTTCACCTCGACCTCGACCCCGGGCGTGCTCAGCTCTCGAACCCGAGCTTGGAAAGCCGTGAAAATCTCCGCGGGGTCCTGGTCGGCAACCAACCTCATGCTCACCTTGGCGAAGGCGTGCGCGGGGATGACGGTCTTCTGCCCTTCGCCCACGAAGCCACCAAGAATCCCGTTCACGTCCAGCGTCGGCCGGCTGCCCGCCCGCTCCAGGGCCAGGAAGCCTTCCTCGCCCTCCAGTGCTTTCGCCCCAGTCATGCGCTGCATCGTCTCCGCGTACCCCGCGTCCTTCTTCTTCCAGGTCGCGAGCTCTTCCGCGCTGGGCTTTTGCACCGCGTCGTAAAAACCGGGAATCGTGATGTGGCCTTTACGGTCTTTGAGCTCGGCGATGATCCGAGCGAGCGTGTTGATCGGATTTGGCGACACGCCGCCGTACGTGCCGGAGTGGAGGTCGACCGCCGGCCCCTGCGCGTGGATCTCGGTGTACAGCAGGCCGCGCAGCGCCGTGGCCAGTGTCGGATGGCCTTGCTCATCCATCCCGCTGTCCCAGATGAGCACCGCGTCGGTCTTCAGATGGGCGCCGTTCGCCCGCAGATACTTCGGGAGCGAGGGGCCGCTGATCTCTTCCTCGCCTTCGATGATGAAGCGGAGGTTGACGGGCGGCCCGCCCGCGGCGAAGAGATGCTCGACCGCCTTGACGGTGGCCATGTGATTGCCTTTGTTGTCGGCGGCGCCGCGAGCCCAAAGATGACCGTCGTGCAGGACGGGCTCGAACGGCGGCGAATGCCAGAGGTCGATCGGGTCCGTGGGTTGGACGTCGTAGTGGCCATAGATCGTCAGGTGCGGCTTGCCCGGCCGCCCGTCCCAGTCGGCGACCACCACCGGCAGGCCGCCCTGCACGACATCGACGATCTGAACTTTCATGCCGATGGCTTCAAAGCGGTCGCGGAGCCAGCGCGCGTTGCGCAGGCAGTCCTCGCGGCGCTCCGGCAGGGTGCTGATCGAGGGGATGCGGAGCTCTTCGATCAGGTCGCCCAGGTCGGCGCTGCGCCGGGTCTGGGCAAGGGCGACGGCGGCGTCCAGCAGGGATTGCGTCGTCGCCATCGCTCTAGGACTTTCCGCGCGCGCGACTGATCTGAGCCGCGTGGTCGTGGCAGTGGGCGGCGTAGATCCGCAACCAGTCCTCGGTTCCATAGCGGCCGCTCTCGGTGTGGGTTCCGACGATGCGCCATTCCTCCTCGCCCATGCGGTCGAGCAGCTGCGCGCAGGTCTCGCGGGCCCAATGCATCGCCTCTAGCGATGGCGCGATGGGCCGGTCACGTGTCAAGCGCTCGGCGAAGCCCTTCTCGTCATAGCCGTACAGGACAGGTTTCGGCTCGGCCAGCAGGCGCCGGATCCGGATCGCCGACATCATCTCGCTGTCGGCCAGGTGATGGGCGATCTGGCGAGGCGTCCAGCCGCCGCCGTCGCTTCGGTCGAGCTCTTCGTCGGTGATGCCCTCGAGCGCAGCCATCACGGCCCGATAGCCGTCGCGATACTGTCGGATCAGCAGCGCTCGCTCGTTGGCGTCCACCCCGAAATCGTAGTGTCTTAACGTGGACGTCCTCGCGGCGACCGACCCGGCCAGGATCGAGAGGCTGCTTTCGGTCGCCAGGTCGACCAGGCCGCTGCCCGCGCCGGACGGCAGCCTTTACTTTGCGTCGAATCGGGGCGGCCACGTCCAGGTCTACCGGCAGACTGCTCCCGGCGCGGAGCCGGCCGTCGTGGCACGAAGCGAGACCCGCATGGTGCCGCACGCACACACCCCGCTGGGGCTGCTGGTCCGCGAGGACCGCGGCGGCAACGAGGTCTGGCAGCTGGGCATGTTCTCGGAAGGGCGCGTGCGACCGCTGACCACCGACCTCAAGGCGATCCACCAGTCCGTGACCGTGCATCCCGACAGGCGGCGCGCCGGCCTCGGCTGGAACCCGGGCGGGCAGGCTGACAT
>VBGP01000003.1 GCA_005880795.1 Chloroflexota bacterium
CAGCCCGTGGGATTCGCCGAGCCGGCTCGGATCGACAGCCCCGAGCTGCTCGACCATGACCCGCGTCCGCTGGCCGTCAATTTCCACCTCGGGCCTGAACGAAGCCGGGTGGGCGCGTGTTGATGTCGGCGCGATGATCACAGTCGACAAGCTGAGCAGTTCATCGGCCTGAAGAACTACCCCGTAGCGTCGCCCGGCCTGCTCGTGTCCCCTGGTTCCTCGGCGGACGCGAAGGCGAAAGACCTCACCCCGTTGCACGAATTGATTCCATCAAGTGCGCGACGCGGCCCTTTTCCGCACGATCCTCGCGGTCGCCGCTGAGTAGTTTCGCTTCAGCAGCTAAGTCACCGCGACGCCCTCGCCTGGCCAGTTCGACGATGGCCTCTCGGACGGCGTCGGATTGACTTCGACCAGACACGGTCAGTGCTCGGAGCGCTTTTTGAGTCTCGTCATCCAGCCTGATCGAAATCGCCTTCTCCACCGACAGATTGTATCACAATTGTATGACGCCGCCTAATGAACCCCGCCTTGAGGCGTGACCCAGCACCGCAGCGCTGATGGCCCGTCATCGTGTACCTCGTCCCCCGAGCAGAGGTATTCGCCTGCAGGCAAACTGACAATGATGGTGATCTAAGAGCCGGCAAGCTCGATCGTAATCGTCACCGTCGATGCCGGACCAGTTGCCAACAGCGTCGCGGTCGATTAGCAGCAGCGGCCCGCCCTCTGTGGAGACATGGCCTAGTTCGTCCATCTCCCGAGAATCCTCTCATGGCGGCGAGAGGTACATGTGTTGGCGGAGAGCTTGGCCGCTCGGGATGTCCGGCGGCCTGGAGCGTTGTCCTTTTCGAAGGCCTCTCACTGAGTGGATCACACCGTACCCGGCGACAAACTGGTACTTCATCCGTCGCTGTTCACCTACTTCAACAAGTGGATTCGAAACCTGGCGCTACCGGTAGTCGCGGTCGCTTTGATAGTCCTCACCTATCGCTCCGCAACGATTCCGGGTGCGCGTAGTAGCTTCCTGCTGGTCATCGCGGCCATTGCGTTGCTCGCCATCGCGTTCTTCAGCCGAGCTGAGATTGCCGTCGGGAACGGTGCGCTAACCTACCGTCGCTTCCTGCGGCGCCGCCGTTTTCCGCTTGAATCGGTAAGCGGGTTGGCCGTGCGCCGCGTTGGTTTGAGGGGGAGCTATCTCGCGCGAGGGCATGCGCCATATGCGGTCGTGTATGGCCGGGATCGTCGGGCGCTCTTTTCGTTCAGTACAGCGCTCTGGTCAGACCGCGACCTGGGCCGGCTGCAACAAGCAATCGGCGGAGACAGCTCGGACATGACGCTCAACGCTTCGGAGCTTCAATCGGAGTTTCCAGGCGCCCTCCCGGAATGGCTTGTGTTCTATGAAGCCCATCCCTTCTGGACGCTCGCTATCGCTACGCCTTTGATGCTCGCGGCGATCATCATCGCGATCGTGCTCTGGGACGCCATCAAACCGCGATAGCGGCTCAAATGGTGGCTGGGCCAGGAAGCAAATTTGGCGCGAAACCTGCGCTTAGCCGATGCCTAAACCGGGACTCCGTCCAGATCCGGCGGCATATAGCCTCTGGCGAGGGCGGCTTTCATGCCAATTTCGCCACGACGCATCGCCGATTTGTGGTTTCTGATCAGCAGCCATCGACCGCCGAGCCGGGCGGTGAAGTTGATCAAGGCCCACCTCGTTTCGGTTTGCTCGTGCAGCGTCATTCGCGTCATGTTCGATGACAGCCGCTCCAACCGCCAATCGATTTCGCCATCAAAAAACCCCTCGACCCGAGTGCGGACATAGCCCGGAGGTTCGTGAGCGAGGACCGTGAAGTTGAAATCGAGGGTATATGGCAAATCTGACTTCACCTTTACGTGCCATCGCGTGCCCGGTCCGTGCCTGATGTCTGAAACGACCTCCGCGAAGCGATAGTCCGGCCACCAATTCGGCCAACTGGCGACGTCATCGACCATCCGCCAGGCGAAGTCGATGCCGGCCGGAATGGTCCAGACGTCGCTGAACTCGTATTGCTCGCCCATCAAACTCGCGCTTGGCGGAAAAAGTGCGGAATTTTCGACAAATAACGTGCGTTTTGCGCAAACCGCTCGGAATGGGCGGCGGTGGCTGGGGAGGAAGGATTCGAACCTTCAACCTTCTGATCCAGAGTCAGCTGCGCTACCGTTGCGCCACTCCCCAAGTCGCGCCAGGAGCCATTGCCGGGCGAATCATTTTAAGGACGTCCCGCCGGCGAGCCGTTACTCCCGAGTGATCACGACGTCGGGCTTGCGGCTCCGACCCTCGGTGCGGACGGTCATCCTGATCGATACAGGCTCTTTGTTTCCCATCATCCGGCCGAAAGCACCCTCCATGAGCGTTTTCGCTCTATAGAGGTTTACCGCCCAGCCAACTCCAAACACACGGTCGCTGAAGAGCTTTTCAGACTGCGGGTTCCAGTACGCGTCGCGGATCCTGCTCCAGGTCGGCGGGCGAAAATCGTATGGAACGACTCCGATCACCCTGCCCTGCCATGTACGCTCAGGCGCCGGTTTGGCGAGCTCGGTCGCTACGGCGGCCACGATCAGCCCGAACGTGGCGAAACGAACGAGACGACGGATCCGGCGCGCAGTCCGCATACTTCAAAGAAGAGAGTAGTACCAGAGTAACCTTGCACGTTTTCCACTCGTTGATGCAGGCGGGGTAGATGGCCAGAAGGCTCCCTTCGACTGCAAGTTGGCTTCGGTGGCTCACGCCTGGTCTTCAGATCAAGCGATGGCTGCTGCTTCTCATGGCATCCGAGCTGGTCCTGGTGCTCGGCGTCGCCTATGCCCTGAAGGAGATCTACCAGACCGCTCGCTTGCCCGGCATCTTCTTCTACATCACGTTGCAGCCTCTGCCGTACGTGGTCCGCGCATTCATCTTTCTGTTTGTTGGTGTGGGCCTCCTCGTGCTCAGCTACCTCAAGCTCACCCAGTCCGTCCTCGGTCCGTTCCTGCCCGGCAACAGCACGGCCAGCGTGGTCGAGGTCATCCATGCATTTCGGCTCCGGGGACGTGGGCCTCGCGTTGTGGCTATCGGTGGAGGGACCGGCCTGAGCTCGCTGCTGCGTGGCTTGAAGACGTACACGTCGAACCTTTCCGCGATAGTCACGGTCGCCGACGATGGCGGATCTTCCGGCCGCTTGCGCGACGAGTACCGAATCCTTCCACCCGGGGACTTCCGGCAGTGCCTGATCGCGCTGGCCGATGCGGAGCCGTTGATGAAGCAGCTCTTCGATCACCGCTTCACAGAAGGTTCGCTCGACGGCCACGCTTTCGGAAACCTGTTCATCATGGCGATGGCCGACGTCACCGGAAACTTCGAGCAGGCTCTCCGCGAGTCGGGCAAGGTGCTAGCGGTGAAGGGAACCATCGTGCCTTCGACGCTGCAGGACGTCACGCTGGTCGCGTCGATCAACGGCAGCACCGTGGAGGGCGAGTCGAAGATCCCCAAGCAGAACTCACCGATCAGCCATGTGTTCCTCAAGCCGGACGGCGTGCAGGTCAACCCTGAAGCCGCGCAGGCGATCCTGAGCGCCGAGCTCATCATCGTCGGGCCCGGTTCGCTCTATACATCCATCCTCCCCAACCTGCTGGTCGAGGGAATGGTGGAGGCGATCAAGGCTTCGCCGGCGCTGAAGCTCTACATCTGCAACCTCGCTGCGCAACCCGGCGAAACCGAGGGTTTTGGAGTCGACGATTACCTGCGCGTCATCCGCGAGCACGTCGGGGCGAACCTGTTCGACTTCGTGCTGGTCAACTCGAACAACTCGTATCCGCCGACGGGCGGTCAGGCGCCGGTGATCTTCAGGCCGGTCGACACCGCGCGCCACCCCGAGGTCCGTTTCATCGCCACCGACGTCGTCAACGTGAAGGTCCCCTCACACCACGATTCCGACAAGCTCGCGCGCAGCATCATGCGGAAGGTCTGGCAGGCGTAAGGCGCCTCCTGCGCCACCTGACGAAACCCTCGACCAGGATCGTCGCCGCCCCGACGTAAAGAAATCCGTCGAGCGCGTCGACCACGTAGTGCTCGCCCAGGTACACGATCGACAGCAGCACGGCCGTGGTCCAGAAGATCAGTCCGATCGCGAGCGCGCGATAGCGGCTCCACGCGTACACGGCAGCCAACGCGGGGAACGCGGCGTGAAGAGAGGGAAACGCGGCGAACTGATTTGGATTCAGGTGCGTGTAGAGGGGGGACACGAAGTAGTTCGGTCCCCAGAATTTGTCGACTGTCTCATTGAGGATCTTGTGGACAACCAGCGGACCCGACACCTGCCCCTCCTGGAACTGGTACCAGGGGGGCGCTGACGGCCAGAACAGGTATGTCACAAACGCAAGGAATGCCATCAGGAGCAGCGCGCCTATGAAGCGGTGATAGTGGTCCCGGCTGCGCAGCCAGAAGACGAATCCGACCAGGATCGGCAACGGGAAGTGCATGAAATAGAAGAACATCGCGATCACGTCCTGCGGGCCTACGGTTTCGACGTGATAGAAGGCATGCTGCAACGTCAGGGTGGGCAGGGTTCCCGCGAAGACGGCTTGCTCGAGACCCGACAGGTCGTGTGGCGCGAAGCCGGTCTTCGAGGCG
>VBGP01000014.1 GCA_005880795.1 Chloroflexota bacterium
GACGGCGGTCATGTCGGGTGGCGTGCGGGAGGCGATCCACGACGCCCTTGTGAAAGCCGTGCGCGAGATCGGCGTCGACGGCGAGATCCCCGACCTCGAGCTGGGGAGGGCGAAGGTGCCGGAGCACGGCGACTATGCAAGCTCTGCCGGCCTGAAGCTCGCCCGCGGGCTGCGGCAGGATCCAAAAGCGATCGCCTCGCGGTTGGCCGCGACGATCCGCGTTGCGGACGA
>VBGP01000015.1 GCA_005880795.1 Chloroflexota bacterium
TGGGCGATTCGATCTGCCGGCTCCTGGCGTTTACAGGCCACTCGGTCCAGCGCGAGTACTACGTCAACTCGGACAACACACAGACCAGGCGTTTCGGCGAGTCGGTGTATGCGCGACTCCACGGCAAGGAGCCTCCGGAGGGGGGCTATACAGGCGATTACGTCACCGAGCTCGCGGGGATGGCGCGCCACGACCTGCCCGGGATCGAAAGCCTGACCCAGGAAGAGGCGGAGCCGAAGCTGCGCATGTACGCGATCCACAAGATGGTCGAGCGTATCGGCGCTTCGGTCGCCCGGCTGAACGTCCGCTACGACGAGTGGTACTACGAGAACGGCCTGTGGGAGGCGGGCCTGCCGCAACGCGCCATCGAAACGTTGCGTGAGTCGGGCCACATCAAAGAGCGCGATGGCGCGCTGTGGTTCGGTGAGCCGAACGACGAGGAGGAGGATCGAGTTGTCATCCGAGCGAACGGGCAGCCCACGTATTTCGCATCGGATCTCGGCTACCTGCTCAGCCGTTTCGAGCAGCGCGGATTCAATCGGGTGATCGAGGTGTGGGCATCCGATCACCATGGCTACGTCCCGCGCATGAAGTCAGCCGCGGCCGCCCTGGGTTTCGACCCCCAGAAGCTCGTGATCATCCTGCACCAGATGGTCAATCTCAAGGAAGGAAAGATGTCGAAGCGCGCCGGGCGCTTCGTCACCCTCGATGAGCTCGTGGATCGGGTCGGTTCCGACGCCGTCCGCTACTTCTATCTCTTGCGCTCGCCAGATACGACGATCGAGTTCGACCTCGAGCTGGCCGTCACGCAGGGCAACGAGAACCCGGTCTATTACGCGCAGTACGCCCACGCGCGGCTCGTCAACGTCGAAGCGGCCGCCAGTGAGCGCCATCCGCGATTGCCGGAGAATGCCGACGTCTCACTTCTCGTCCATCCATGGGAGCTCGACGTGGCGCGCCAGCTGGCTTTCTGGCCGGATGTGGTGGAGGACGCAACGGCGCTTCTCGAGCCGCACCGCATTCCTTATTACGTGCACGACCTGGCGACGTCGGTGCACCGCTTCTACCACGCCGGCAACGCGCAGAGCGAGCACCGTGTGGTGGTCGACGATCCCGAATTAACAAGGGCGAGGCTGGAGCTGTGCCGCGCCGCGCGTCAGACTTTGAGGACAGCGCTGGACCTGATGGGTGTCAGCGCACCGGAAAGGATGTAGGGAGAAGGCACTTGGACGTCACATGGCTGGGACACGGCTGCTTCCGGCTCCGAGGCCGCGGCGCGGCGGTGGTCACCGACCCATATCCGCCCGCGATCGGGCTGAAGCTTTCACGGATGGACGCGGAGGTCGTGACGATCAGCCACGAGCACGACAACCACAACTACACGCAGGTCGTCCGTGAGGGCGCATACGAGATCCGCGGCCCAGGCGAGTACGAGGTTGCCGGCGTCAGCGTGATCGGCGTACCGACCTTCCACGACGCGGAAAAAGGCGCCAAGCACGGCCGGAACACGGTCTATCTGATCGAGATCGACGATGTCAGGGTGTGCCACCTCGGCGACCTGGGGCACAAGCTCGACGATGTCGAGGCGGAGGTCGTGACATCCCCGGACGTGCTGTTGGTGCCCGTCGGCGGGCGGTCGGCGATGAACGCAGCCCAGGCGGCGGAGGTGGTCCGTCAGCTGGAACCTCGGTACGTCGTGCCGATGCACTACGCCATACCGGGCCTGAAGCTGGAGCTCGACCCGATCGACCGTTTCCTCAAGGAGATGGGTGTCGCCGCGTCCGAGCCCCAGAGCTGGCGGTGCAGAAATCGTCCGTCAGCGAGTACGAGACAAAGGTCGTCGTCCTGGAACCAAAGGCGGAAGTAAAGGTTTAGTCACCCGCGCGCTCCGGTAAAATCTGAAAAACCGCCAGGAGGGTCGTCTATGTCGAAGTACGTTTTCGTGACCGGCGGTGTCGTCTCCTCGCTCGGAAAGGGCATCACCGCGGCGTCGATCGGGAACATCCTGAAGTCGCGGCACCTCACCGTCTCCCTCCAGAAGCTGGATCCGTACCTGAACGTCGACCCCGGCACGATGAGCCCGTACCAGCACGGCGAGGTGTTCGTCACCGACGACGGCGCGGAAACCGACCTCGACCTCGGCCACTACGAGCGCTTCGTCGACGAGAACCTGACCGTCGCCTCCAACGTCACGACCGGGAAGATCTACCAGGACGTGATCGCAAGGGAGCGCCGCGGTGACTATCTCGGAGCCACCGTACAGGTCATCCCCCATGTCACCAACGTGATCAAGGAAAAGATCCTCCGCGCCGCCAAGGACCCGCAGGCCGACGTGGTCGTGGTCGAGGTGGGCGGGACGGTGGGCGACATCGAAAGCCTCCCGTTCCTCGAGGCGATCCGCCAGCTGAAGAACGACCTCGGACGGCAGAACGTCTTTTACGTGCACTGCTCGCTCGTGCCGGTGGTGCGCGGACAGGAGATGAAGACGAAGCCGACGCAGCACTCGGTCCAGGCGCTGCGCGCGATCGGCATCCAGCCCGACGCCATCATCTGCCGCTCGGAGCTGCCGATCGACAACGACCTCAAAGAGAAGATCGCGCTGTTCACCGACGTGCCACGTGAAGCCGTCGTTTCCGTGCCCGACGTGCAGTCGATCTACGAGGTGCCTCTGATGATCGAGGCCTCGGGGCTCGGCAAGGTGATGGCCAAGCACTTCGAGCTCGACGCGTCTGTGCATGTGCCGGAGCTCCAACCCTGGATCCAGCTCGTCGATCGCATCAAGCATCCGCGGGCATCGGTTCCCATCGCGATCGTCGGCAAGTACATCCAGCTGCCTGACGCGTATCTGAGCGTCATCGAGTCCCTGCGGCACGCCGGTATCCACCACGGGCTCGCGATCGACATCCATTGGGTCTCATCGGAAAAGCTCGACGCCGGCGACCTGTCGCCGCTGATGGGAGTCGCCGGCATCGTCGTTCCCGGCGGGTTCGGCTATCGCGGCATCGAAGGCAAGGTCATCGCGTCTCGGTACGCGCGTCACAACCGAATCCCGTACCTGGGGCTGTGCCTCGGCATGCAGTGTGCGGTGATCGACTTCGCGCGCGAGAAGCTGGAAGCGCCGGACGCCAACTCGACGGAATTTGCCGCCTTCACATCGACTCCGGTGATCGACCTGATGCCGGAGCAGCGAAACGTCGACCAGATGGGCGGCTCGATGCGCCTCGGCCTCTATCCGTGCAAGCTGACCCCAGGGTCGCTGGCGCAAAAGGCGTATGGGGAGGAGGTCGTTTACGAGCGGCACCGTCACCGCTTCGAGTTCAACAACGAGTACCGCGAGGTGATGAACGAGGCGGGCATGAACTTCACCGGGCTCTCCCCGAACGGCCGCCTGGTGGAGATCATCGAGCTGGCGGATCACCCGTGGTTTGTCGCCAGCCAGTTCCACCCTGAGTTTCGCTCGCGTCCAAACCGCGCCCACCCGCTGTTCCGCGACTTCGTGCGGGCGGCCTTTCTCCAGAGCGGGATCGACCAGATGGAGCTTCGTCCCGCCGAGCTGCTCGACGAACCAGAGAGCAACTAAAGGTCCATGGAGCAGCAGAGAAGCGGGATGGCTTCGTTCGAGCCGGCCCCATCCCCGCCTGGCGGCGGTACTTCCCCGCAAGCGGGGAAGAGGGAGCTGTCACTTGAGCTCGTCCATGTCACCGAGGCCGCGGCGCTGGTCTGCGCGCCGTTTCTCGGCAAAGGTGACCCAGACCGGGTCAGCGAGGCCGCCGGCGCGGCGATGCGCGATGCGCTCGAGGGCTCGATGCTGACGGGCACCGTGGTGCTGAGCCCGCGCCATCAGACCCACCTCCCGCACGGCATGGTGATCACGGGAGGGGATCGGAAGGTAGACCTCGGCGCGTACGCCGTCGAGGGCGCCAGCCAGGTAGCACGCGGCCACATCAACTCCGTGTCCACAGTGGTCGCGGTCGAGCCGGGAGGCTTTGCCAGACTGCCCGCGATCGCGCAGGTCGAGAAGTTCGTGGCCGGGCCAGGCGCGCGGGGCGCCCTCGACCTGGACGACTCGATCGCCGACAACCTCCGGCGCATCGCATTCGCCCACAACGTCCGGGTCCAGGACCTGACCGTCGCGATCCTCGAGCGTCCCCGCCACCAGGAGCTCATCGCCGAGGTGGCCGCCACCGGGGCGCGTATCCGCACCCTGGAGGAGGGCGACTTCGCCAGCTCGGTCATGGCCGCCCTACCCGGCACTGGGATCGACGCCGCGATCGGGATCGGGGACCTGCACGCGACCCTCATCGCCGCCTGCGCGGTGCGCTGCCTGGGTGGGGAATTCTTGGCCCGGCTGCTGCCTCGCAACGACGAGGAGAAGGGCCTGCTCGGCGACGCGGCGTCGCACGTCTACAGCCTCGCCGAGCTGGCGCCCGCCGCCGACATCGCGGTGGCGATCAGCGGCGTGACCGGCGGTCCGCTGCTGCCGGGCCTGTCATTCGGAAGCGGATATGCCGAGACGGCGTCGCTGGTCATGTCGAGCCGCCACGCCACCGTCCGCCACCTGACCACGAGACACCACCGGGCATAGGCTTCACCTCCCCGCTCGCCGGGGAGGTCGGAGGCGCAGCCTCCGGGTGGGGAGACGCGGATTAGCTCTACCGTGTGAGGGGTATCAAAGAGTTGGTAATCCCATGAGCCAGAACGACCCCTACATGCCGCCCCAGAGCGGCCAGTACATCCCGCCACCGCCTCCGTACACGGGCCAGTCGGACATCCCGCCGCAGTCGCCACACCACTACTCGCCGGCTCCCCCGCAGGACAGCCGGGGCGCCCTCGGGTGGCTTGGCTCGGGGGCCCTCGCCGTATGGGCGGTGGTCAAGTACGGGCTCATCTTCCTGGTCAAGATCCCCGCCCTGGCGACGCTCTTCTCTGCTCTCGTGAGCTTCGGGGCGTATGCGTGGTTGCGGGGCCCGGAGTTCGCTGCCGGCCTGATCGTGATGCTCTTCGTTCACGAGATGGGACACGTGGTCGAGATCCGGCGGCAGGGCATGCGAGCCACGGCGCCTGTTTTCGTGCCCTTCCTGGGAGCCGCGATCTTCCAGCGCGAGCACCCCACGACCGCCCTGAAGCAGGCGGAGATCGGCATCGCGGGGCCCATTGCGGGCACGGTTGGCGCAACGGCCGCCTTCCTCCTCTACACCTCCACCGGCAACCAGGCCTTCCTCTTGGCCGCCGCGATCGGTTTCTTCCTGAACCTCCTGAACATGATTCCGGTCTGGCAGCTCGACGGGGCATGGATCCTCGCGCCGGTCTCGCCGTGGTTCCAGGTAGTTGGGCTCGGGATGGTGGCTGTCAGCGTCCTGGTCTTCCACTTCGCGAGCTTCCTGCTGATCCTCATCGCGGTGCTCGGGATCGGGACGATGCGCGCCGGTTTCCGCAACGCGAAGAATCCCTACTACACGTCGGTTCCCGCCAATGCACGCCTGGCGCTCGGTGCGGCCTGGCTGGGTCTTGTTCTCTACCTGGGGGTGATGAGCCTGCAGGTCGAGAGTTTGTTCGTCTCGCTGCCTCGGTAAACTACCTTTCCCTGGAGAACCCATGAAAGCACAGATTCATCCCACCTTCTACGAAGACGCGGTCGTCACCTGCGCGTGCGGAAACACCTGGACGACTGGTTCCACGCGCAAGGAGCTGAAGACCGAGATCTGCTCCGTCTGCCACCCGTTCTTCACGGGGACGCAGCGGATCGTGGACACGGGCGGTCAGGTCGAGCGGTTCCGCAAGCGGGCTGCTAAGACCCGCGCGTAGATGTCGGTCCCGGAACGGACCGGGTCGGACAGCGTAGCCGCGACTCCCCACTCGGCGGCTGCGCCGCCGACCTCCCCGTCCCCATCCGGCCCGGCCGCAACGCGGCAGGGCCACCTTCCCCAGCAAGTGGGGAAGGGAAGTGGGGAGATGAAGCCACCGCCGTTTTTCTATGGCGGCCAAGCCGTCATCGAAGGCGTGATGATGCGCGGCAAGAGCCACTACGCGGTTGCGGTCCGGCTGCCCACCACCAAAGAGATCGTCGTGGATCGGGGCGAGCTGAAGGCGCCGATCTACACGAACCCGATCTGGAAGCTGCCGTTCGTGCGCGGACTGGCATTGATCGGCGAGCAGCTTCATCTCGGCATGAAGTCGCTGATCTGGTCCGCCAACATGAACGCCGGCAGCCAGAACGTTCAGATCGGAAAGCGAGAGATCACCGGTTCGGTCGCCATGGCCGGCGTCTTCGCGCTCGTCCTTTTCATCGGCCTGCCTCTGTTCCTGGCGAGCATCGCTGTGCACCGCAGCGGGAGCTTCCTGTTCGTGCTGGTCGAAGGCCTTATCCGGGTGGGCCTTGTCCTCGGGTACCTGGCGGCGATCGCGCTGCTGCCCGACGTGCGGCGCGTCTTCCAGTACCACGGCGCCGAGCACAAGACGATCAATGCCTTCGAATCCGGCTGGACCCTCGACGTGCCCTCGGTTCGGCGCGCGAGCACCCTCCACCCTCGCTGCGGGACCGGGTTTCTCCTGGTCGTTTTGGTCGTCAGCGTCATCGTGTTCAGCATCGTCGCGCTGTTCCACCCCAACCTCTTCTGGCTCGTCGTGAGCCGTATCGTGGCGATACCGTTGATCGCCGGAACGGGCTTCGAGCTGATCCGCTTCATGGCGCGGCACCGCTACAACCCGGTCGTTCGCATCGCGCTCCTGCCGGTGCTGGGCACCCAGAAGTTCACGACGCGCGAACCCTCCGACGACATGCTCGAGGTTGCCATCACCGCGTTCAACAGCGCCCGCGAGGGCGAGGAGGACACCGCCGGAGCCGCGGCATGATAAATCGACTGGAGGCGATCGCGCGCCGCTACCACGAGATCGAAAATGAGATGGCCCGGCCCGAGGTCGCGAGCGACCACGAGAAGCTGACCCGCCTCGCCCGCGAGCAGCGTTCACTGCGCGAGATCGTCCAGGCCTACGACGCATTTCGCCGCGCGCAAAAGGAGATGGAGTCGGCGCGCGAGATGCTGCGGCACGAGAAGGACGCGGACATGCAGGAGTACATGCGGTCCGAGGAGCGACGCGCGGCCGAGCAGGTGGCTCAGCTCGAGGAGAAGCTGAAGGTGCTGCTCCTGCCCAAGGATCCGAACGACGATCGCGACGTCGTCGTTGAGATCCAGGGCGCGGAGGGCGGCGACGAGGCTGCGCTGTTCGCCGCAGATCTCTTTCGCATGTACACGCGATGGGCGGAGAGGAAAGGATGGAAGGTGGAGGTGGTCGATGCTTCGCCGACCGGAATCGGCGGCTACGACAAGATCACTTTCGAGGTCCACGGGCAGGGCGCCTACTCCCAGCTGAAGTACGAAGGCGGCGTGCATCGCGTGCAGCGAGTGCCGAAGACCGAGGCCCAGGGTCGAATGCATACTTCGGCAGCGACCGTCTCAGTGCTGCCCGAAGCCGACCCGGTCGAGGTGGAGCTGAAGCCGGAAGACCTCGAGATCAAGGCCTCGACCTCGACGGGGCCCGGCGGGCAGAGCGTGAACACGACCTACTCGGCCATCCGCATCACGCACAAGCCAACAGGCATCGCGGTGAGCATCCAGGACGAGAAGTCGCAGCTGCAGAACAAGGAGAAGGCGATGCGCGTCTTGCGCGCGCGCCTCTATGAGATGAAGCTCGCGGAACAGCAGGAGGCTATCGGCGCCCAGCGCCGCGGGATGGTCCGCAGCGGGAACCGCTCCGAAAAGATCCGGACCTATCACTTCAAGGACAACCGCGTGACCGACCACCGGATCAACCTCACGCTGCACAAGCTCGACCGGGTGATGGCGGGCGACCTCGATGAGCTCGTCTCAGCGCTCGTCGGCGCGGAAAGGACCGCCCAGCTCAACGGCGGCAACGAAGTGGCGTGACCATCGTTGAGGTCCTGAAGCTCTCCACCGACTACCTCCAAAAGCACGGTTCGGATTCGCCTCGACTTGACGCCGAGCTGCTCCTGGCCCACGGCCTCGGAATGCGTCGCCTCGACCTCTACTTGAAGTTCGATCGCGCGCTTTCCGAGGTGGAGCTGACCGCCTACCGCGGCCTCGTTGCGCAGCGGGCCAAGGGCGCGCCGGTCGCGTACCTCGTCGGCCACAAGGAGTTCATGGGCCTGGACTTCGAGGTCACGCCCGAGGTTCTCGTGCCTAACCCGGACACCGAGGTCCTCGTGCAGCGCGCGGTTGCAATTGCCCGCGAGTCTGAGGGCGGGTTCCGCGTCGCCGACGTGGGCACGGGAAGCGGATGCATCGCGATCGCAATCGCGCACTACGCGCCGAATGCATCGGTGTGGGCGACGGACGTCAGCGGCGAAGCGCTCTCCGTCGCTGCGCGCAACGTCGCAAAGCATGGCCTTGGGGCGAGGGTCCACCTCGAGCGAGGCGACCTGATGCAGCCGCTGGCCGGCGAGTTCAACCTCGTTTGCGCCAACCTTCCCTACGTGGCCGCCGGCACGACCCTGCCCGCCGAAGTCACCGCTCAGCCGGCGGGAGCGCTCTACGCGGACAGCGGCGGCGCCGCGCTGATCGAGCGTTTGCTCGACGAGGTGCCGACGCGCCTGCGGCCGGGCGGCCGAGTGCTGGCCGAGCTAGACCCCTCGATCGTCCAGGCCGTGTCGCAGTCGACCGGGCGAAACTTCGCCGGCCATCGGGTGCACCGCGACATGAACGGTCGCGAGCGCGTTCTCGAAGCATGGTTCTGAAGCCAACGCGCGCCGGGCTCCTGAGGGCGGCGCAGCTCGTGCGAAGCGGCGCAGTCGTCGCTTTTCCCACCGACACGGTCTACGGCCTCGGCGCCAGCGCGGACGATGAGGTGGCGCGGAAGCGGATCTACCAGATCAAGGGACGGCCGGTGGGCATGCCGTTGATCCTCATGGTGGCTGCGGAGTCGCAGCTGGAGGGCTACGTTCATGTGGACTCGCGCGCGGAGTCGATGATGCGGAGGTGGTGGCCCGGTCCGTTGACACTCATCCTTCACGCCAAAGGAGGCGGCACGCTGGGCGTGCGCATCCCCAAGCACAAGGTTGCGCTGGGCCTGCTGCGGCACGCCGGCCCGCTCATGACGACGAGCGCCAACATTCACGGCCGCGATCCCGCAATGAACGCGGACGAGGCGGGAACGCTTAGCGGAGTGATGGCGGTGATCGACGGAGGCGCGGCGCCGGGCGGCAGCGCGTCGACCGTGGTGGACCTCACCGGACCTGAGCCGCACGTCCTGCGGGAGGGTGCGATCCCAGCGCCCGAGCTGCTCGGGCCGCCCGCGCCACGCTCGGGCTAGGATTCGGAGCGTGACCGCAAACATCACCACGATGTCATTTCGCGCCCTCGATAAAGAGGACCCTGAGATCGCAAACCTAATACGTCACGAGTTCAAGCGGCAGTCGGAGACGCTCGAGCTCATCGCCTCCGAAAACCTGACGAGCCCGGCCATCCTCGAGGCGCTGGGCACTCTTCTCACCAACAAGTACGCCGAGGGCTATCCCGGGCGGCGTTACTACGGCGGCACCGGCGAGGTCATCGACAAGATCGAGACCCTGGCCGTCGAGCGCGCCAAGCAGCTCTTCGGCGCGGACTACGTGAATGTGCAGCCGCATTCCGGGTCGCAGGCCAATGCGGCCGTGTACATGGCGGTGTGCCAGCCGGGCGATCGCGTGATGGGCATGGACCTCTCCGCAGGCGGCCACCTGACCCACGGGAGCCCGGCGAACTTTTCCGGAAAGTTGTACGAGATCCACTCGTACGGGGTCGACCGCGAAACCGAGCGCATCGATTACGACACGGTGCAGAAGCTGGCCGAAGAGGTGCGCCCGAAGATGCTCCTGGCCGGTTTCTCGGCCTACTCGCGCATCGTCGATTGGGAACGCATGCGCCAGATCGCTGACTCGGTCGGTGCCACCCTGTTCGTGGACATGGCGCACGTGGCAGGCCTCGTCGCGGGAGGCGTGTATCCGTCGCCGATCCCTCACGCGGCGATCACCTCGACCACCACGCAGAAAACTCTTCGTGGCGCATGGGGCGCGATCATTCTTTGCCGGAGCGACTGGCAGAAGGCCATCGACTCAGCGGTTTTTCCCGGCACCCAGGGGGGTCCGCTGATGCATGCGATCGCGGCCAAGGCTGTGTGCTTTGGCGAGGCCCTGAAGCCCGACTTCAAGGTTTATGCCAAGCAGGTGGTGGTCAACGCGAAGGCGCTGGCCGGCCGCCTCATGGAGCGGGGCCTGCGTCTGGTCAGCGGTGGGACGGACAACCACCTCATGCTCATCGACCTGCGCCCGCAGAAGCGAAGCGGGAAGCAGGTGCAGGACATCGCCGACACCGTGGGCATCACCCTGAACCGCAACTCGATCCCCTTCGACGACGCGTCGAAGTTCAACCCGAGCGGCGTCCGCGTCGGCACCCCGCTGGTCACGACGCGTGGGATGCGCGAGGGGGATATGGTGGTCATCGCCGACTGCATCGCCGACCTGGTCGAGCGGATCGACGATCCGGCGACGCTGGACTCGGTCCACGAGCGAGCGCTCGAGCTCTGCAGGAAGTTCCCGATCCCCTACGCGTTCGACTGACCTTTGACTGACTTCTTCTCCGACAAAGCGCTGACCAACATCACCGAGCACCTGCTGCCAGGCCTGTGGCCGCTGCTCGTGGCTTTCGCCATTTCGCTCCTGGCGGTGCCGCTGGCGATCCGGCTGTCCCGGCGCTACGGCTGGATCGCCCAACCGGGCGGCCGCCACGCTCACGTGAACCCGACACCGCTGCTGGGCGGCCTCGCGATGTGGGTCGGATTCGGCGTTGCGGTGCTGGTGTTCGTCCACGCGAGCACGCAGGTGATCGGGGTCGTGGTCATGTCGGGGCTTGCGATGGCGCTGCTGGCCATCGACGACAAGCGCCCGATGCGGCCGCTGGTGAAGCTCGGCGTCCAGGTCGGCCTCGCCGTGGTTGCGGTCGTCGTGTTCGGAATCGAGATCCGGTTCTTCAGCCTCCCCGGCGGTCACCTGGTCACGCTTGGCCTGCTCATGGCGCCGGTGAGCATCTTCTGGCTGGTCAGCATGCAGAACACGGTCAACTTCCTGGACGGCGTCGACGGGTTGGCCGCCGGGGTGATCGCCATCGTGGCGGTGATCCTGATGCTGGCCGCCGGCCAGCTCAAGCAACCCGAGGTGGTGCAGCTCAGCGGAGCCCTGGCGGGCTGCTGCGCGGGTTTCCTGATCTTCAACTTCCACCCGGCGCGCATCTTCATGGGCGATTCCGGCGCCCATTTCCTTGGTATGGCGCTGGGCATGATCTCGATCCTCGGGGTGGCCAAAGTGGCCGTGGCGTTTGCCCTCGCCGCGCCGGTGCTTGCTCTGGCCCTGCCGATCATCGACACCGGGTGGGCGATCCTCCGCCGGCGCCGGCAGGGGACTTCGGTCGCGCGGCCGGACCTGATGCACCTCCACCACCGCCTGCAGTCGTTCGGCCTCGACCCGCGCCAGACCTGCTACGTGTTTTACGCCGCGAGCGCGCTGCTCGGAGGCCTCGGCCTGACGCTTTTCGGCCACGGCCGAATCCTCGCTGTGGTCCTCGTGGCCACCGCGGTCCTCACCTCGACCGTCGCGACCGACCTGCTGCAGCACACGGGCTGGCGCGTGCCCGCGCCCTGGTTGCGCCGCCTTCTCGGCGTAACCGGTTCTCATTAGAATTCGGAGGGGCATGACGCCCACCTCGGGTTCAGGACCAACCGGGTCGGATCTGGCCGGAATCGGGTTTTATATGGCGGCCGCGGTCCTGATTCCGCTGCTTGCGGGCGTGGCACTGGATCGGTGGTGGCACACCGCCCCGCTCTTCGTGCTTGTTGGGCTGTTTGTGGGCCTGGCCGCAGCCGCGGCAGGCATCTGGATGAAAGTGAGGGACTTTACGAAGTGAGGCCGGGCACCATTCAGGCTGAGGCGCTTGGCGCCTCTGTGCTGCTGGCCGCAGCCGTCATGGTCGGCGCGGCCCTCGCGGGATACGGGACCCTGGGCGCCGGGGTGGGCGCGGGCCTTGCCCTGGGCTCATTCAACGGTTTCATCATCAAGGCGCTGCTCGACCGCCGCGCACCGATGCTTCCAACCAGCATCCTCCGCCTGGGTCTCTACAGCCTCGTGGCCCTGCTTGCCGCCCGCCTTCTCGGTGGCTCGGTGTGGCCAGTCGTGATCGGCATCGGCATGGCCCAGCTCGTGATGGTTGGCGTCGGCGTACGGCGGGGACTGCGTGCGTGATCCTTGCAGACACCGGCACCCACCCCACCGTCACCATCGGCGGCTGCGGCGCGCTCTGCACCTTCAACTACGACAGTCTCATCTCGAGCTTGGTCGCTGTGGCCGCAACGCTGGGCGTGGGATTCTGGCTGCGGTCGCAGCTCCGCTACGGCGAGCCGACCAAGGTCCAGGCAATCCTGGAGTGGGGATATGACCTGCTGCGGTCGCTGATCAAGACCAACGTGTCAGAAGACGCGCTTTTCATCATTCCGCTCGCGATGACGCTGTTCCTCTACATCCTGGTCGCCAACTGGATCGAGTTTCTGCCGCTTGGCTTCGTGCCCATCCTCCACGGCGCCAACGCGGACCTGAATCAGACGCTCGCCATGGGCATCATCGTGTTCGTCGTCGTCGAGTGGTACAGCATCCGCGTGCTGGGGTTCGCCGGGTTCTTGCGCCGGTTCACCAAACCCTTCGAGCTGCCTGTGATCGCGCGCGTCGTCTTCATCCCGCTCAACCTGATTGAAGAGCTCACCAAGCCCGTGACGCTCTCCATGCGGTTGTTCGGCAACATATTCGCCGGCGCCGCGATCATCGGCTTGATCATCGGGTTCGGAACGCTCAACCTGCCGATCGGGGGCCCGATACCCGGGGTGATCGTCGGCACCATCCTTCTCGGTGTCTGGAAGGCTTTCGACGTGCTGTTCATCGGTTTCATCCAGGCGTTCATCTTCATGCTGCTAACGGTTGTTTATTTCTCCGCGGCCCGCGAGGGTCTCGAGCACGAGCATCAATAGGAGGTTGATCAGTGACTGACCACGGAATCGGACTGGCCGCGGCTCTTCTTGGATTCGGCATTGCGCTTGGGGGCGCCGCCATCGGTGCGTGTATCGGCGACGCTGTCGCCGGCAACGCCTTTCTCGGCGGCATCTCCCGCCAGCCCGAGGCGCAGGGACGGATGATCCCGTGGCTGTTTGCGGTGATCGGCCTGGTCGAAGGCATGTACTTCGTCACGTTCGGATTGGGGTTCGTCCTCCTGTCCCAGGTCCACTAATGCCTTTTCTCGCGGGTGAAGCCGGCGTCGTCACGATCGACGGAACCGTCGTCGTCGAGCTGATCACGTTCCTGGTGATGCTGGCTATCCTCGCGAAGTACGTCTATCCGAGGATCGTTGCGGTCGCAGAGGCTCGACAGCACGCCATCGCCAGGCAGCTGAAGGAGGCCGAGGAGGCGCGAGCCGCGGCCGAGGCCCAGCTCGCGGAGGCCAAGGCCAAGCTGGACGACGCACGGAGGTCCGCGCAGAGCGTCATCGATGCGGCCGCAAAGTCAGCCGAGCAGCTGCGCCAGGAGCTGAGACAGAAGGCGGACGAGGAGGCCAGGCGAACCGTCGAGGGCGCGCGCAAGCAGATCGAAGCGGAGCGAGACCAGGCCATCCGCTCGGTGCGCATGCAGGTCGCGGACCTGGTCATCACCGCGACGGAGAAGGTCATCGGCGAAACACTCGACGACGCCAAGCACAGGCAGCTGATCGAGCGATCGATCCAGGAGGTCGCGAGTGGCGACGGCAGCCGCTAGGCGCTACGCGCGGGCAGTGTTCGAGCTCGCCCAGCAAAAGGGCGACATCGAGCAGTGGGCCCGCCGCCTGGCCAAGATCCGCGAGCTGTTCGCCGACCCGAAGGTCGCGGCGGTGCTGACCAACCCGACGATCCCCGCCGTGCGGCGTGATGCCCTTGTCGCAACGGCTCCTCATCTCTTCGACGTTGAGGCGACCAACCTCGCGCGGCTCCTCATCGAGTCCGGGAGGGTCGGTGACGCGGCTGCGATCGAGGAAGAGTTCGAGAGCCTCGCCGACCAGTCAATGGGGCGCGTTCGTGCCACGGTCACCACGGCGGTTGAGCTGACCGCGCACGATCGCGAACGCGTGCAGCGCGAGCTCTCGCGCCGGCTGGACAAAGAGGTCCGCATCACGGTGGTCGTGGATCCTCGAATCCTCGGGGGGTTGAAGCTTCAGTACGGCGACCGCGTCGTCGACGCGAGCGTTGCCACCAGGTTGCAGCAGCTTCGCCGCCGCCTGGCGGCCACGTAAGGTCTAGGAGACGGAATGGGAATCAGCACCAAAGAGATCTCGGAAGTCATCAAAGAGCGGCTCAAGGATTTCGACGCGAGCCTGGTGTCCGTCGACGTCGGCCGCATCGTCGCCGTGGGCGACGGCATCGCCCAGATCTACGGCCTGCAGAACGCCATGGCCGGGGAGCTGCTGGAGTTCCCGCGTGACACTTTCGGGCTTGCGCTCAACCTCGAGGAGGACCAGGTGCGCTCCGTCATCCTCGGCGACTTCGGGCACCTGCACGAAGGCGACGAGGTCAGGACCACCGGCCGGCTGCTCGAGGTCCCGGTCGGTGACGAGCTGCTGGGCCGGATCGTCAACCCGCTGGGCGTTCCCCTCGACGACAAAGGCCCGATCAAGACCAGCAAGACGCTCCCGGTCGAGAAGATCGCGCCTGGCGTGATCACGCGCAAGCGCGTCGACAGCCCCGTCCAGACCGGCATCAAGGCCATCGACGCCATGATCCCGATCGGCCGCGGCCAGCGCGAGCTCATCATCGGCGACCGGTTCACGGGCAAGACGACCGTTCTCCTCGACACCATCATCAACCAGAAAGGAAAGGACCTCTACTGCATCTACGTGGCCATCGGACAGAACGCCGCATCGATCGCGCGCGTGGCCGCCACTCTCGAAGAGGCCGGCGCCATGGAGTACACGATCATCGTCGCGGCGTCTGCGGCCGACCCCGCATCGCTGCAGTACATCGCCCCATACGCGGGCTGCGCCATGGGCGAGTACTTCATGGACCAGGGCAAGGAAGCGCTCTGCTGCTACGACGACCTGACCAAGCAGGCGTGGGCCTACCGCCAGCTCTCGGCGACGCTGCGCAGGCCGCCGGGTCGCGAGGCCTATCCGGGCGATGTGTTCTACCTGCATTCGCGGCTGCTGGAGCGGGCGGCGAAGCTGAACCAAGCCCACGGCGGCGGTTCGCTGACCGCGCTGCCGGTGATCGAGACGCAGGCGAATGACGTCTCCGCCTTCATCCCGACCAACGTGATCTCGATCACCGACGGCCAGATCTACCTCCAGTCGGACCTGTTCAACGCTGGCCAGCGTCCGGCGCTCAACGTCGGCATCAGCGTGTCGCGCGTCGGTGGCGACGCCCAGACCAAGGCGATGAGGCAGGTGTCTGGCAAGCTGCGCCTCGACCTCGCGCAGTATCGGGAGCTGGCGGCCTTTGCCCAATTCGCGTCGGACCTGGACAGCGCGACGCGCAACCAGCTCGAGCGCGGAGCGCGTTTGACCGAGCTGCTCAAACAGGACAAGTACCAACCCGTGCCGCTGTCGGAACAGGTCGCCGTCCTGTACGCGGGAACGCAGGGGCACCTCGACAAGGTTCCCGTGGCTCGCGTGCTGGAGTGGGCGGGCGGCTTCGTCCGGTTCTTGAAAGCTGATCGCCAAGGGCTGCTCGACGAGATCGACAAGCAGAAGGCGCTGGACGACACGCTGAACGCGCGGCTGAACGCCGCGATCTCGACGTTCAACCACCAGTTCGGGATCGAGGGCTACGAGGACCAGCCCGATCCTGCCGCCAAGACCGAAGCGAAGAAAGCAAGCTAGATGCCGGCATTCAGGGACATCGTCCGGCGCATCGACTCGATCAAGAACACGCAGAAGATCACCAAGGCGATGCAGGTTGTGGCGGCGACGCGGCTGCGTCGGGCGCAGGCGGCAGTCCAGGCGACCCGGCCCTATGCGGACAAGATGGTCGAAGTCCTGCAGACCGTCGGCGAGCGGGCGACAGAGTACAAGCATCCGTTCCTTGTCCGCCGTGAGGGCGGTCGCGCGGTGATGATCCTGGTTACCACCGACAAGGGCCTGTGCGGAGCAATCAACGTCAACAACATCCGCGCCGCGACCCGCTACATGAACGAGAACTACAGCGCCAAGCAGCAATATGTGACGCTGGGCCGCAAAGGCCGCGACTTTCTCCTGCGCTACAGGCGCGAGGTCATCGCCGAGGTGAGCAACCTTCCCGACCGGCCCAACGTCGCGCAAGTTCTGCCGGCGGTGACGGTTGCGCTGGAGGAATTCGCCAGAGGCAACACGGACGCGGTGCTCCTCTGCTACTCGAAGTGGATCTCGACCCTCAGGCAGGAGCCGGCGATCCGCGTGCTCATCCCGGCGGAGATACCAAAGCGCGAGGAGGAGCGAGAGGGTCCGCAGGCCGACTACATCTACGAGCCCGAGCCGGAGGCCGTGCTCGACGGGCTGCTGCCGAGGTACGTGGAGACCCAGGTCTTTCAGGCTGTTCTGGAGAACAAGGCGAGCGAGTACTCGGCCAAGATGATCGCGATGCAGAACGCGACCAAGGCTGCGGGCGACCTGATCGACTCACTGACCCTTTACGCAAACAAGGTCCGGCAAGCCGGCATCACGACTGAACTGATGGAGATCGTGAGCGGCTCCGCGGCAGTCAGCTCGACCTGAGGAAGGAGCTCGAAATGGCGAAGACGAAAGCAAAGCCGGAGAAAAAGAAAACTGAGCGACAGGGCCGTATCAGCCAGGTGATCGGGGCCGTGGTCGACGTCGAGTTCGACGCCGGCGCCCAGCCGGAGCTGTTCGAGGCGCTCGAGGTCAAGACCGCTGACGGACGCAACGTCGTGCTCGAGGTCGCCTCAGACATCGGCGACAACGTCGTGCGCTGCATCGCGATGGACTCCACGGACGGAATCCGCCGCGGCGATCCCGTCCACGCCACCGGCTCGCCAATCTCGGTGCCAGTTGGCGTCGAGACGCTGGGCCGCATGTTCAACGTGATCGGGAATGCGATCGACGACGAACCAACCCCGGAGGGCGGTACGCGTTGGCCCATCCACAGGCCTGCACCCCCGCTGGCCGAGCAGCAGCCGAAGGTCGAGATCCTTGAAACGGGGATCAAGGTCGTCGACCTGATATGCACCTTCGCCAAGGGGTCGAAGATCGGCCTGTTCGGCGGTGCCGGCACCGGCAAGACAGTGATCGTGCAGGAGCTCATCCGGAACATCGCCTACCAGCACAAGGGCCGTTCGGTGTTCGCTGGAGTGGGGGAGAGAACGCGCGAGGGCAACGACATGTACGTCGAGATGCAGGACGCCGGCGTGCTGCCTCAGACCGCCCTTGTTTTCGGCCAGATGAATGAACCGCCGGGCGCGCGCGCACGGGTCGGCCTCACAGGCCTGACCATGGCCGAATACTTTCGCGATGAAGAGGGCGCCGACGTGCTCCTGTTCGTCGACAACATCTTTCGCTACTTGCTCGCCGGATCGGAGGTTTCCGCGCTGCTCGGCCGCATGCCGTCGGCTGTCGGCTACCAGCCCACGCTGGCGTCCGAGATGGGCGAGCTGCAGGAGCGAATCACCTCGACCCGCAAGGGGTCGATCACGTCGGTGCAGGCCGTGTACGTGCCGGCCGACGACTACACCGACCCTGCCATCCAGACCGTCTTCGCCCACCTCGGAGCCACCCTGCGCCTCGAGCGCTCGCTGGTCGAGATCGGGATCTACCCCGCGGTGGATCCGCTCGGGTCGACGAGCCGGTTCGTGGAACCGTCGATCGTCGGTCAGGAGCACTACGACGCGGCGCAAGGGGTGAAGAAGACCATGCAGCGCTATAAGGACCTTCAGGACATCATTGCGATCCTCGGCATGGAGGAGCTGTCCGAAGACGACAAGCAGACGGTGTCACGAGCCAGAAAGGTCCAGCGCTTTCTCTCGCAACCGAACTTCGTCGCACAGCGCTTCACGGGCCGGGAAGGCCGGTCCGTGTCTCGGGCCGACACGGTGCGCGGTTTCAAGGAAATCCTCGAGGGCAAGCACGACGATCTGCCGGAGCAGGCCTTCTACATGGTCGGGACCATCGAGGAAGCGCGCGAGCAAGGCGAAGCCATCAAGAAGCGCGAGACGCGCTAGGCAAATGAAATATCCGCTCCGGGTGGTGAGCGTCGAGCGCAGCCTGTTCGAGGGCGATGTCGAGTTCATGATCGCAACCGGCGCGGAGGGTGAGCTCGGCGTCCTGGCGCGCCACGCCCCGCTGATGACCATCCTCAAGCCCGGGCCGCTGCGGATCCAGGAGACCTTCGGCGGACCGGAGCAGGTCCTGTTCGTCGGCGGCGGATTCCTCGAGGTGCTGCCGGACCGAGTCACGGTTCTCGCCGACGTGGCCGAGCACGCGGAGGAGATATCGATCGCGAGCGCTGAGGAGGCACGACGTCGAGCCCAGGAAAAGCTCGCCGGGACATTGTCCACCGCCGAGGAGACCGAGTTCCAGAACGCGCTCGCCATGGCCGAGGCCCGCCTCCGCCTGGCCCGAGCCCGCCGCGGATAGTTCGGGGATAGTTAGGCCCTGATGGCAGGGCGCGACCGTGCGCTCCGGATCACCGGAGGCGCACAGCTGGCGGGCAAGATCTGCGTCAGCGGCTCCAAGAACGCGGCGCTGCCCGAGATGGCCGCCGCGCTTCTGACCACCGACCGCGTGACCCTCCACAACGTGCCCCGGGTGACCGACACGCGCGTTATGGCCCAGATCCTCGAGGAGCTCGGTGGGCGTTGCGAGGGCGACGGCACGGTGTTGATCAATACGGGCGCTGCTGTGCGCAGCGACGTGCCGGACCAGCTTGGCGGCCGCATGCGGGCCACGATCGTCCTGCTCGGCGCGCTGCTGGGCCGGTTCGGCAGGGCCCGCGTGCCGCGACCGGGCGGCGACGACATCGGGGCAAGGCGGGTGGAACAGCACCTGCGAGGCCTTCGTCAGATGGGCGCTCACATCAACGAGACGCAGCACGAGATCGTGGCCACGGCCGAACGCCTGCATGGCAACCGCATCGTGTTCGACCTGCCCACGGTGACGGGGACCGAGAACATCCTGCTCGCCGCGGTCAAGGCAGAGGGGAGGACCGAGATCTTCAACGCCGCGCGCGAGCCGCACGTCCAGGACCTGTGCCGCCTGCTCATTGCGATGGGTGCGCAGATCGAGGGCGCCGGGACCGAGCGCCTCATCGTCGACGGTGCTCAGGAGCTCCGGGGCGCCGAGCACACCGTCATCGCGGACTACCTCGAAGCCGGCACGTACGCGATCGCGGTGGCGGCGGCGGGGGGCGACCTGCGCATCGAATGCAGCCGGCCCGAAGACCTGCCGGTGCTCCTGCTGAAGCTCGAGCAGGCCGGCGCTCAAGTCGAAGCAGGTGAGGATTGGTTTCGCGTCGCGCGATCCAGCGCGTCGCCGATCAATCCGATCGACATGTCGACCTGGACGTTTCCTGGCTTTCCCACCGACCTCCAGGCGCAGTACATGGCGCTGATGACGCAGGCCGATGGCGAAAGCGTGATCTCGGAGTACGTGCACGAGAACCGTTTCCAGCACGTGCGCGAGCTGGCCAAGATGGGCGCCGGCATCACCGTCGAAGGACGGCTTCACGCGGTGGTGCACGGACCATGCCGGCTGCACGGCACAGAGGTGGCGATCCCAGACATCCGGTCCGGCGCGGCGCTTGTCATTGCGGCCCTGTGCGGGGAAGGGGAGAGCCTGCTGCGCAACTCCTGGCACATCGAGCGGGGCTATGAGGACATGGTCGGCAAGCTGGCCTCGGTCGGCGCCCGGATCAAAAGCGTGAGCGTCGAGGCGGACTCGAGCAGCTCAACCCACACTTACGAATAAGTTGTCGATCCTTTCCAGGAAGATCGGAATCGACCTGGGCACGTCGACAGTGCTGATCTACGTCAAAGGCGAGGGCATCGTGGTGAACGAGCCCTCGCTCGTCGCGCTCAACAGGGATGGAACGCGCATCCTCGCCGTCGGGAAGCAGGCTTTTGAGATGGTGGGTCGAGCCCCGGACTCGATCCAGATCGTGCGGCCGATGCGAGACGGCGTGATCGCCGACTTTGTCGTTACCGAAGGCATGCTGCACCACCTCATTGGCAAGGTCCAGGGCCGCCAGCGCCTGTTCAGGCCGGAGATCATGATCTGCGTTCCGTCAGGGGTGACGTCCGTGGAGCGCAGGGCTGTCACCGAGGCGGCGATCTCGGCCGGTGCGCGCCAGGCATGGCTCATCGACGAGCCGCTTGCGGCCGCGATCGGCGTCGGCCTTCCGATCGCGGAGCCGAGGGGCAACGCGATCTGCGACATCGGCGGCGGGACTACCGAGATCGCGGTGATCTCCATGTCCGGCATGGTCGTGGCGCATTCGATACGGGTCGGGGGCAACCGCATCGACGATGCCATCGCGAGCTACCTGAAGCGTACGCACAACCTGTTGATCGGCGAACGGACCGCCGAAGAGGTGAAGGTCGCGGCCGGATCGGCCGTGTCCATGAAGCAGCCGCTCGTCACTGAGGTGCGCGGACGGGACGTGGTCACGGGCCTCCCCAAAAACGTTCAGGTGACCTCCAATGACATCGTCGAGGCGATCCAGGAGCCGCTGCGCCTCATCGTCGGCGCAGTCCGTGCCGTTTTGGAGGAGACGCCCCCTGAGCTGGCGGCGGACATCTTCGACCGCGGGATCGTGCTGTCAGGCGGGGGGGCGCAGCTGCGGGGCCTCGATCGCTACATCTCGATGCATACCGGGATCCCGGCGGTGGTGGCGGACGAGCCGCAGACCTCGGTGGTACGCGGGACGGGCCTCGCACTGGAGAACTTCGAGGTACTTAAGCGCAACCAGTCTTATCTCCGTTGAAGGGGTTCGGGGCAGCCCCTCCGGCCGTGCCGGCCACCTCCCCATAAATGGGGAGGAGACTTTTTTGACTGGTTTGCGGGTCGTGGTGGATGGGTCTGGGCTGGCGAGGCCTCGGGCCGGAGTCGGCGTTTACACCACCCAGATCCTCCACGCGATGGCGGTCGACCGCCCGGACTGGCGGCTGGTCGTTTTCGGGCCGGCGGGCGGATTTGCCCACGTGCCCGAGGCGTCCTATCACCTGCTCCCCCGGACCCGGCTCATCGGACGCCACCTCCAGTGGCCGGCCGCGATGCGGCGTCTCAAACCGGATGTTTACTTCGGCCCGGCTGGAGCAATGCCGCTGGGCAGGATTGGCATCCCGTCCGCGATCACGGTGCACGACCTGGCGATCTACCGGAACCCGCGCTGGTTCCCGGGCCGCCAGCCGTTGAGCACGCGCCTGGTCGTGCCACGGTCCATCCTGCGCGCGGACGTGGTCATCGCCGTCTCGGAAAACACGGCACGCGACATCGTTGAGCTGTTCGGCATCGACCGCGCGCGCATCCACGTCGTGCCGCACGGTGTCTCGCCGAAGCTGCGGCCCATGGGCGCCGAAGAGCTCGCCGACGCGCGCGCCCGGCTCGGCCTGCCCGAACGATTCATCCTGTTCGTGGGGACGATCGAGCCGCGCAAGAACCTCGAGACGCTGCTCGACGCGTGGGCCACGATGCGCGACCGCCCCGCCCTGGTCGTGGTCGGGTCATGGGGCTGGCGCTACGAAGCCATACGCGACAAGATGGCGCGGCTGGGCCCAAGGCTCCATCACATGGAGTCGGTCGACCCCGACGAGCTGCCGGCGATCTACAACCTGGCGCGGGCGCTGGCCCACCCGGCTTGGTACGAAGGCTTTGGCCTGCCTCCGCTCGAAGCGATGGCTTGCGGGACCCCCGTGGTCGTGTCCGACACCTCCAGCCTGCCTGAGGTCGTGCAGGACGCCGGCATCATCGTGCCGGCGGGGGAGCCGGAGGAGTGGCGCAAGGCGCTGGAGCGGGTGGTGGGGGACACGCAGCTTGCCGCCGACCTGCGCCACAAAGGGATCCTGCGCGCCGCGCAGTTCAGCTGGGATCGCGCCGCCCGCCTGACCTGGCGCGCGATCGACGAAGCAATAGCAGCAGCTACTCGCCGACGATCTCCTTGATCACCGCCGCCACTCCCGCCGCGGTCTTGTCCCAGGTGAACCTGGCGGCGCGGGCGCGGGCGATCCGCGCCAGCCTGGTCCGCAGGGTCTGATCGTTCAACGCAACGCCGAGCACACCCGCCAGCTCGTCCGGGTTGGCGGATTCGTGGAAATACAGGGCCGCCTCGCCGCCGACCTCCGGCAGCGAAGAGGACTTCGCGGCCACGACGACCTTCCCGCGTGCCATCGCCTCCAGCACTGGCAGCCCGAAACCTTCGTAGAGGCTGGGCACGATCACCGCTGCTGCGCGCTTGTACAGCAGCTCGAGCGTCGGCTGGTCGACCCGGCCGAGCACGCGGGCGTGAGTCGAGCTGCGCAGCGTCTCTGAGAGCGCGCGGTCCCGCTCCGGCCCCGCCATGACGAGGGTGACGCCGTCGAGGCGCTCCACCGCGGCAAGGGCGGCGGCCTGGTTCTTGCGCGCCTCGATGCGGCCGACCTGCAGGACGAATGTGCCGTTCAGCCCCAGCTCTTTGAGGGCTGATGCGGGTGCGGGCAAGGTCGCGGGTGGGCTGATCCCGAGCGGCACCACTCGGACGCGCTCCGGCGCCACGCCGTACGCCTCGACCAGGTCTTGCTTCGTCGACTCGGAGATGGCGATGAGCAGGCGGCACCTGGCGACGGCCCAGCGCGTCGTCATCCGGAGGTACGTTCGGTCGCCGAAGCTGTAGGCGTGCGGGTGGCGCTCGAAAGCGAGGTCGTGCACGACGGTCAGCACCTTGCCCGGCCAGGCGAACGGGATGACGTGGCCGGGAACGAAAAGGAGGTCGGGCCGTTCGTGCGCCAGCTCCACCGGCAGCCGCACCTGTGACCACATCCGGCGGAATGGCAGCACGACCGCGTCGGCTCCGAGGCCGGCGCGCGGCCGCGATGCATAGAAGCGCCAGCGATACTCGGGCGCGATTTGAGGCAGCCGCGCCGACACCTCGCGGGTGTAGGTCTCGGTCCCGGTCACGACGGCGCGTGTGGCGGGATTGACATCCACCGCGATGATCGTTGGCCGCGATCCCCCCGCCACTTCTCGGACGACCTTAAGCTAACGGCCGTGGGGCATGTCGCCGGGCGCGTCGCTGTCGCGGCGGCCCTGTTGCTTGCCACCTCCTACCTGCTGCAGGCAGACGATTCGCGGCCATTCTCCGCGGCCCCGCTGCCTGTGGCCGCGGTGCAGCTTGCGCCGATATTGACGGTCCAGGCCGGTAACGGCGACCGCGAATATTTCGTTTCGCACCGAGAGGTCGTTCCGCTGGGCTCCCCCGCGATCAGCCTTCCAATCCTCATGTATCACTACGTCCGCAAGCCGCCGTCGATCCGCACCGACATGATCGGATTCAAGCTCTCGGTCTCGCCTGAGGACTTCCAGGCCCAGATGGACTGGTTGTACGCGCACCACTATCACCCGGTGAATTTCAACCAGGCTCGCGCCTATTTCGCCGGCAGCACGGCGCTTCCCACCCGGCCGATCGTGATCACGCTCGACGACGGCTACCAGGACCTTTACACGGCGGCCTTCCCGATCCTCAAGGCGCATGGCTTCACCGCAGTCGCGTACATCGTCAGCGGGTTCGTCGACCGCCCAGGCTACGTGTCGAGACGCCAGCTGCTGGAGATGGACCGGACCGGCATCGAGATTGCATCCCACACTGTCAATCACCCGGACCTCGCTCGCTCCGGGTTGGGCTCGATGACATTTGAGGTCGTGCAATCCAAGCGGTGGCTGGAGGAGACGGTCGGTCATCCCGTGCTCGACTTCGCATACCCCTCGGGAAAGTACAACGCGCAGGCAATCCAGGCGGTCAGCAGGGCCGGCTACAGCACGGCGGTCACGACTTCCGTGTCGTCGACAATGCACAGCATGGCCGACCGCTACGCGTGGGGTCGGGTGCGAGTGGGCGGCGGGGAATCGCTGCAGGAGTTCATCACCAACCTCGGGCCCAACATGCCCTCGACCACGATCTCGACTCTCGACGTCGAGCAGTCTTGAATCAAGCTCGGATTCTTGGTGTAAGGGTCGACTGCCTGGACATGAACGAAGCGCTCGAGAAGCTCGAGCACTTTGTCGACGATGGCGGACTTCATCTCGTTGCAACGGTGAACCCGGAGTTCGTAATGCGCGCGCAAAGCGACCCTGAGTTTGCGCGAGTTCTCGCCTCGGCAGAGCTTTGCCTGGCCGACGGCTCGGGCGTCGTCTGGGCCGCCCGGCGGCAAGGCTGCACCCTGCCCGGGCCGGTTGCGGGCGTCGACCTGGTCGGACCGATCGCCGCGATGTGCGCGCGACGCGGGTTCCGCCTCTTCCTCCTTGGAGCCATGCCGGGAGTCGCGGATGAGCTAGCTGGCCAGCTGCGCGCGGCCCACCCAGACCTTGCGGTGACCGCGCACGCTGGTGGCCCAGAGGAGTCGCACGACCTCGAGACGCTCCAGCTGATCCAGGAGCGCGGTGCCGACGTGCTTCTCGTCGCTTATGGCGCGCCCGCGCAGGAGCTGTGGATCGACCGGCTGCGGAACCGGCTGCCCGTGGCCGTCGCGATGGGGGTGGGGGGGGCCTTCGACTACCTGACAGGGCGGGTGTCGCGCGCCCCGGGATGGATGAGAAAGGCCGGGCTCGAGTGGCTCCACCGTCTCGCGCGCCAGCCGTGGCGTGTCCGCAGGATGGCCGTGCTCCCCGTCTACGCGATCAAGGTTCTGAGCGCTCCCAAGTAACATCGCGTGCCGTGTTGAGCGTCGTGGTGCCTTGCTACAACGAAGAGGGGCGACTGCCACGGACCATCGAGCAAATCGAGCGCTACCTCGACGGCAAGAAGGTGGCCTACGAGCTGATCCTCGTCGATGATGGAAGCGCCGACGCCACGCGCACAGTCATGGATGCGGCGCTCGATCGCCACGAGGGCGTTCGCGTGGAGGCGCTGCCGAGCAACCGCGGCAAGGGTCGCGCGCTGGCCGTGGGCGTCCACGCCGCAAAGGGAGACGAGATCCTGCTGACCGACGCGGACCTCTCGACACCAATCGAAGAGCTCGACAAGCTTCAGGCCGCTCTGGCCGCCGGGGCGGGCGTGGCGATCGGGTCGCGCGCCCTGAGGAGCTCGCGCGTAGAGATCTCGCAGCCGTTGTACCGCGTCCTGATGGGCAAGGGATTCAACCTGATCGTCCAGGCGGTTCTGCTCCCCGGGATCTGGGACACGCAGTGTGGATTCAAATTGTTTCGCGCGGACGTGGCTCACCGCGTCTTCGCCGACCTGATCACAGACGGGTTCGGCTTTGACCCCGAGGTCCTCTATCGCGCGCGTAAGCAAGGGGTCAGGATCGCTGAGGTGCCTGTCGTTTGGCGCAATTCCTCACCGACGAAGGTGAACGCGGTGCGCAGCTCGCTCGACATGCTGAAGCACGTCATCAGGCTGAGGTTCAGGGTATGAGCGGCGGTGGCAGGCTCACGGAGCGCAAGTCGTCGCCGACTGAAGTTCTCGTCGTGCTGCCCACCTTCAACGAGCGGGAGAACCTGGAAAGGGTCGTCGCCGGCGTCCGGCACCTCGGTCACGACGTGCTCGTTGTGGATGACGCGTCGCCCGACGGGACAGGGGAGCTCGCGGACAAGCTCGCTGGTGGCGACCGCGGGGTCCGTGTCCTGCATCGCGAGCGCAAGCTCGGCATCGGGAGCGCTTATGAGGATGCATTCAGGATCGGGCTGGACGAGGGCTCGTCGCTGTTTGTCGAGATGGACGCCGACGGCTCGCACCGGGCGCAGGACCTGGACAAGATCGTGGATGCCGCGCGGGGAAGCGGCGGTCTCGCCATCGGATCGCGTTACATGCGCGGTGGCGAGATCGCCGGCTGGCCGGCGCACCGGCTGCTTCTCTCGAGGGGGGCCAACGTCTACTGCCGGACGCTGCTGCGTCTGCGGGTGCGCGACTGCACATCGGGATTTCGCTGCTACACGCGCCAGCTCCTGGCCGCCATGCAGCTCGATGAGATCGTCTCGCAGGGCTACTCGTTCCAGATCGAGATGGTCCACCGCACCGTGCGGCTTGGCTATCCGGTGGTCGAGGTGCCGATCCGCTTCGAGGACCGTGTCGCCGGAGCCTCGAAGGTCTCGCAGGGAGAGATCAGCCGGGCCCTCTGGACGGTCCTGCGCCTGAGCGTATCCCGATGAAAACAATGGATCTCCAGACCCCTCTCCCCCCAGGGGAGAGGGCAAGGGAGAGGGGCGTGGCAGAAGAAGGGCGAGTCACGTGGCGGCTTCCCCTCCTTGTGGGCTTAGCCCTCGCCGTGATCACCGCCATCCCTTACCTCTACGCCTACGCCGTGCAGCCGCCAGGCCACGTCTTCGTCGGCTTCTTCTACCTGTGGGACGACGCGACCACCTACCTGGCAAAGATGCGCGAGGGTTGGGAAGGCTCGTGGGCCTGGCAGAACCGCTACACGACCGAGACGAGCCCGACCGCATACCTCTTCATGTTCTGGCTCGCGCTGGGGCACATCGCGGCGGTCACGAACCTGCCACTGATCGTGGTCTTTCACCTGGCGCGGATCGCCGGGGCCTTCGCTCTCATCGCAGCCGCGTGGCTCTGCATCTGCCACTTCATCCAGGACCGCTCTGCCCGTCGCTTCGCCCTGTTCTTCCTCGCGTTCGGCCTTGGGCTCGGCCTGGTCATCTGGGCGGTGGGGCGTCCCTCCGTGTTCGACGGGCCGACCGAGGGCCTCGACTTGCGCATGCCCGAGCTGAGCGCGTTCTACTCGATCCTCGCGCTGCCGCACTTCGCATGGTCCGCGGTTTTTGCGGGGCTTGGGATCGCCCTCACCTTGAAAGCGATCGAACGAGGAAGCCTGTGGTTCGGCCTGCTCGCGGGCCTTGCGTGGCTCGGCCAGGCCTCGATCCACCCGCAGATGCCCGTCCTGATGGGCGGCGCCGTCGCGGTGGCGCTTCTGCTGCGTCCCGCTCGCCCGCGCGGCTGGGTCGCCGCTGCGCTGGCCTTCGCCGTCCTGGCGGGGCTCGCGTGGCTGGGCCAGGCTTCCATCCACCCGCAGATGCCGGTGCTCATGGGCGGAGCCACCGCGGTGGCGCTCCTGCTGCGGCCTGCTCGCCCGCGCGGTTGGGTGGCAGCGGCCCTGGCTTTCGCCATCCCCGCGCCCTACATCCTTTATTCGTACCTGGCCTTCGTGGGCAACCCGGAGGTCGAACGGTGGACCTTCCATTCCAAGAACGCAGTCGCGCCCGAGACGGTGAGCTTGCTCCTCGCCCTCGGTCCACAGCTCTTGCTGGCGGCGGCCGGCGTCCCAGGTGCCCTCCGCCGGCGGACTCGCGAGGACCTCTTCTTGCTCGCATGGCTCGTCCTGCTCGCGGCCATCCTGTGGCTGCCCAACCCGGCCGGGGATCTGAGGCGGCGGTTCTTCGACGCCATCTACCTCCCGCTCGTGCTGCTCGGCGCGCGCGGGCTGTACGAGGCGATCTTGCCGCGGCTCCGGAGCCTGCGGGCGCGCCGCCTGATTCCTTTCTCTTATGTGACCGTCACGGCAATCGGCAGCGCCTTCCTGCTCCTGGCACCGCTTTCCGTCGCCGCCACGCCTCAGTACGAGATCAGCCAGGCCGAGTCAGGCGGCCTGACCTGGCTGGGCTCGCAGCCGGCCGGCCGCGTCCTGTGCATGCCCGGGGTCGGGCTTTACGTTCCGGCATACAGCGCGGATACCGTTTACGTCGGGCACTACGACGAGACGTACAACTACGCCGCCAAGACCCAGACCGCGCTGACCGTGCTGACCGGCCAATCGGACATCGAGCAGTTCATCCACGACAACCAGATTCGCTACGTGGTGTGGACCAGCGACCTCGGGTCCCCGCCGCCGCCAGCCCTCGGGCCGCCGGCCTATGACACCCCCGATTTCAAGATTTGGGAAGTGCCCTGACGTAGATCACTGCGACCGAGTCCTGGTAGACCAGGGTCCAGTCGGGTTGAGTGGCGAGCACGTTCGACAGCGCCTCGCCTTTGTTGTAGACGACGTAATCGACGCCATACCGGTCGAGGATCTGCTTCCAGTCCGGCCGCAACGTCTGGACGTCCTCATAGTCGTTCAACAGCGGATCGCCCATCAGTGCCGCCTCGCCGAAGATGAACACCTGGCGGTTCTTCTGCGGGTAGAAGCGGTACGCGAGGTAGCCGCCCCAGCCGTACTGGTTGTACATGTGCGTACCGACGTCCGGGTGTGCGGCCAGCCAGTCCGCGGCTGCGACCGGGTAGGTGGTCACATCGACCTGCTGCTGTCTTGAGGCCGACAACTCGCTGCTGACGCGAAGAGCAGTCGTGCCGACGATGACCACCAGCACGATCGCGGTGACCACGGCGAACAACGGCCGCGGGGGGAGGGTGATGTTCCACTTGCGAGCCGCGACATATTCCCGCCACCACGATCCGTAGGTGTTGATCAGCACCGGCGTGGTCGCCGCGACGAACAGCGCGATGTTGCGCACCGACTGCAGGGCCAGGAAGATCGCGATCGCGGTGAGGAGAAACTCGTAAAGCGTCGGCTTGCGGAGGGCGAAGCCGCCGATCAGGAGAAACACCATGGCCTCGAACGGCCGCAGGTAGATCTGGTGAAAGTCGGGCGAGAACCACTCCACGATGAGGCGCTGCTGCGCGACGCTGCCCTGGGTCTGGAAGGGGTATGGATAGAGGCTCAGCAGGTGTGGCGTCACGGCGACGGCGAAGACCGAGGCGGCCGTGATCACCGCGAGTCGGCGGACGTGCATCCAGTGCGCGGGGTTGTCCTGCTCCCAGGCCCACATGAACAGCTCCGCGGCCAGCGCCACGCCCAGCCAGACGAATCCGACCACCCATCCGCCATGGAGGTTGGCCCACAGGACCATCACAAACGGGAAGAAGTTCAGCGCCCGGCTGCGCCCGCTGAGGTAGCCGTGCAGCCAGTAGAGCTCGAGACAGCTGAGGGCGAACGTGATCATCTGGGCGCGCGGGCCCCAGATCGGAGAGCCCGCCACCGCGCCGATGGCCAGGCCCAGGCCGACGAACACGAACGGCTGGCGCGCGACCTGGCGGTAGATCAGCCAGAACCCGGCCCAGGTCAGCAGGCCGAAGGCGAGGACCAGGACCGTCAGTCCAAGCGTGCTGTACGTGAGCCACATGAGGATCTCGGTCAGGTACTCGTGGTCCGTCCAGGTGTGGTTGCTGACCGTGAACGTGAAGATGTCGGTGCTCGGCAGCATCCCGTGCTCGACCATCCACCGGCCGATGCGCAGGTGCCACCAGAAGTCGGGGTCCTGCTCGGGGCCGATGAAGAGCACGAGGATCACGCTCATGACGCCGCCGAGCAGCAGCGTCCGCGCGCTCAGGCGCTCGCTCAGCCGCAAAGGACTAATGGCGGGAGAACGGGTTGGGTAGGTAGCGGGGGACGCGTCTTGCATAGTCGGAGTACTCGTTCGGGAAAGTCTGGGCCAGGATGCGCTCCTCCCAGCGGATGCGGAGCAGCTCACAGGCGACGAAATAGACGATCGCCAGCGCGCTCAGCCAGCCCCCGGTGGCCAGGTTGATGCCGATGGCGGTGGCGATCTCCCCGAGGTAGACGGGGTGCCGGCTCAATGAGTAGGGTCCGCCCGTGACCAGCCGGCGCGCCTCGGGGATGATCGAGAAGGACCGGCGCAGGTACGCGAGGCCCCAGACCGAATAGGCAAGCCCGGCCGTCGCCAGGATGTCGGCGACCACGACGAGCTCTGGCCGGCGCGTACCGCCCGGTAGAAAGCTCGCGCCGATCGCGGCGAAGGTCCCGCTGAAGGCGATGACGATCACTGCCAGCCGGTGGTCGGTTCCGCGCTGGGGCAGCCGGACCGCGTAGAGGACGACCAGCAGCGTGAAGTAGGCCAGCGCAAGCAGCTGCTGGCCGACAAAAAGCAGGTCGCCAGGCTGGCGGAGCCCCTGGATTCCTCCCCAGAGCAGGATCAGCTGGCGAGCAAGGAAAAGGCTGAAGAAGAGGGCGGGCGCCAGGCGCCCGAAGGCCAGGTCTCGCCAGTAGGCTCCCGTGCGCCGTTGCACATGCTCTGCGACGCCGGTGACCATTCCCGGCGAAAGGTTAGCGACCCGGAACAGCGTGACGGTCGTTTTGGCTAATGAATTGACCTGCCTGGGACCGATGAGTACCATCCTCGACCGCGAGAGAGCCCGGTAGCCCGCAAGAAGCGGGATAGGGCGGCGTCAGACAGGTCAGAAACCTGTAGTTCAGGAAAAAGGAGGTGAAATCGCAGAAATGTTGAGCCTTTACTGGAAGCTTCGGAGCCTTACGACCCGTCAGGAAGGCCAGGGCATGGTTGAGTACGCCCTGATCCTCGTCCTCGTTTCGATCGTCGTCATCGTGATCCTTCTTACGATGGGCAACCAGATCAAGAACGTGTTCTCGAACGTCGTAGCAGCCCTCGGAGCGTAGAGCCCACGTAACAGCACCTTCAAAGGAGAGCCCCGCGAGGGGCTCTCTTTCTTTACAGCGAAGTGGGGAGAAGATCGCGGTTCCCATGGTTACAATGTCGCCACTCTCAAGGATTCCATCGGAGGTGACTTAGTTTTGGCCGTCGCACCTGCTGCTACAAGACCCCGTCCTGGCGGTGGTCGTCTGTTCATCATCGTCGGCGTTTTACTCGCCATCGTTGCGTTCGCCGCAGTGTTCCTGCTCTCCAGCGCAACAGGCGGCGGTGGCATCGGCGGACCGAACACATCGGTCGTGATCGCCAAGCAGGCGATCCCGCTCCGCCATCAAATCACCTCGGCGGACATCGAGATAGCGAAAGTCTCGATCAACGGCAACGGCTCGCTGACCAACACCTACGCCACGACCACTGACGTGCTGAATCTCATCTCCGAGATCAACATCACGAAGGGCTCTGTGGTCACGTCCGACATGCTGGCGCGGGACATCAGCCTGGTGCCCGCCGGCGCAGCCCCCGCTTACCTACCGCTGGCCAAGGGCTACGTCGCGATCACCATTCCCACTGCCGAGCAGCAGGGCGTCGCGGGTCACATCAGCGTTGGCGACTACATCACGGTCATCTCGTCCGCCAACCTCACGCTCTTCAACACCGCTGGGCAGCAGCAGGGCCCGGTGCGGCAGGTGAGCAAGACCGTCTTCTTCAACCTCCGGGTGATCGGCCTCGGTCCCGCGTCCGCCGGTGTTCAACCGGCTAACGGCAGTGGAGGCACGACTTCGGCGGCCGCATCCAGCGGTGTGACGTCGAGCCTTACCGTCGAGGTCACGCAGTGCGACGCCGAGTTCCTGACCTGGTTTTTGGCCAACACTCAGGTGCGCTACACCCTCGAGTCGTACAAGGACTACTCGACCGCTCCAACGGACAACCAGGACACGACGTGTGCAACCATCCAGGCCGCCGGAGGAGTGACCAACAAGCAGGTGGACGCGAAATACAAGTTCACCGCGCTCTAACAAAAATCAATGGGGCTCCTCGATAGGGTCAAGCAGAACCAGACGGTTCCACCGGCGGGACCGGCCGGAAACGGTCCCGCCGCCACAGCGACTCTTCCAGGGGCCACGCCCTACACGCCGCAGGCGCCGGTAGCTCAACCGGCCCCCCCCGCGCCTGCGGCGCAATCGCTCTCCCAGCGCGCCGGCGCCGTGGGTGCCGAGCTGACGCCCGCCTTCACCGCGGCGAAGGTGCAGATCCACTCCAAGCTGATCGAGAAGTTCGCGGACGAGATCGATTCCAGCAACAAGGCTGGAGTCCGCGAAAAGATCCTCGAGCTCGCCGAGGAGTACTTCCGCTCCACGGCGATGACGATGACCAAGAACGACAAGGAGCGCCTTGTCGACTCGGTCCTCGACGACGTGCTGGGCCTTGGCCCCCTCGAGGCTCTGCTCGCAGACGCGAGCATCACCGAGATCATGGCCAACCACCCAAAGCAGATCTATGTCGAGAAAAGCGGCGAGCCGATCCTCTCCTCGGTCACGTTCGAGTCGGAACGCCAGATGCGCCAGGTCATCGACCGAATCGTGAGCCTGGTCGGCCGGCGCGTCGACGAGTCGACCCCCATCTGTGACGCGCGCCTGAAGGATGGCTCGCGTGTCAACGTGGTCATCCCGCCCATTGCGCTCAAGGGTCCCGCGCTGACGATTCGAAAGTTTGCGAAGGAGAAGTGGGGCCCGGCCGACATCGTCAACCGGTTCAAGTCCTCGAGCCCGGAGATCATGACGTTCCTGCGCTCTTGCGTACGAGCGCGCCTCAACATCCTCGTCTCCGGAGGCACCGGCTCAGGTAAGACCACGCTGCTCAACATCCTGTCCTCGTTCATCCCCGAGAACGAGCGCCTCATCACGTGCGAGGATGCCGCTGAGCTGCAACTGCAACAGCCGCACTGGATCCAGCTCGAGTCGCGTCCGCCCAACGTCGAGGGCAAGGGCGCCGTGCCGATTCGCGAGCTGGTCAAGAGCTGTCTGCGTATGCGACCGGACCGCATCATCGTCGGTGAGTGCCGTGGCGGTGAGGCCCTCGACATGCTCCAGGCCATGAACACGGGCCACGATGGATCGATGTCCACGCTTCACGCCAACAACCCGAAAGAGGCCCTTGTCCGTCTCGAGACGCTGGTCCTCCAGGCGGGCCAGGACCTGCCTTCGCGGGCCATCCGCGAAACCATCGGGTCCGCGATCCACCTGATCGTCCAGCAGTCCCGCCTGCGTGGTGGTATCCGGCGCATCGTGAGCGTGGCGGAGATCACCGGGATCAAGGACGGCGAGGTGCAGTTCCAGGAGCTCTTCACGTTCAAGCAAGTGGGCGTGAACGCCGAGGGCAAAGCCGTCGGTTATCACACCGGGACCGGCCTCTTGCCGATGCGCATGGAACACCTTCGAGCTGAGGGTGAGGATGTGCCGGAACAGATCTTTGCGACCGCCAAGCAACCATCGCCGGACAAGCTGTACTGACTTTTTAGGAGAATCAAATGCCTCCCATCTCCGTGGTTTTCGGGCTGATCGCCTTCGCGGGCGTCTTCCTCTTTTTCCTCGGCGTCAGCCAGATGCGACGCTCAGCAGGAGGAGCGGAGGACTTCCAGGCGCGCCTTGCCGCCTACGGGGTGACGACCGCAGGCGCCGCGGCGCTGCCGCAGTCGGCGGGCATGCGCGACACCCTCAACCGGCTCTTCCAGCCCGCCGCCGATCGCATGGGACGCGGCGATGCCAAGAAGGGCAAGCCCTCCGTGGCGGAACAGCTGCAGCGGGCCGACCTCAAGCTGCGCCCGTCCGAGTTCTTCCTGATCCAGCTGGGCAGCGGAGTGCTCATCGCCCTGATCGTGTACTGGCGATTCAACAGCATTTTCGGAATCCTGACGTTCGTCATCGGCTACCTCGCGCCGAGCTTCTATGTTCGCTACCGGATCAGCCAGCGCCTGAAGAAGTTCAACAACCAGCTCGGCGACACCCTGACCCTGCTGTCGAACGCGCTGAAGGCCGGCTACTCCTTTGCCCAGGCGATCGACACCGTCGCGAAGAATGCCATTGCCCCGATCGGGGACGAGTTTGGCCGGGCCGTCCGCGAGATGAACCTCGGTGGTTCGCCGGACGAAGCTCTGTCGAACATCACCAAGCGCATCGCGAGCCCTGACTTCGACCTCGTGTCGACGGCATACTCGATCCACCGGACGGTCGGTGGCAACCTGGCTGAGATCCTCGACAACATCGCCTACACGATCCGCGAGCGCGTGCGCATCAAGGGCGAGATCCAGACCCTGACCGCGCAAGCCCGAGCATCGGGCAGCATCATCACGGCGCTGCCGATTCTGCTGGCGGCGTTCATGTTCTTTGTTACCCCGACTTACTTCCAGCCGATGTTCAGCAACGTGATCGGATGGGCGCTGATCATCGTCGCGTGCTTCCTGATCTTCATCGGCAACCTGATCATTCGCCGCGTCGTGGCGATCGAGGTTTAGCGATGGGAACCACAATGCTCCTCGGCCTGGTCGTCGCGATCGGCGTGCTGATGATCTTCATCGGCCTCTCGCGCACTCCGTCCACCAACACCGCGCAGATGGTGCAGCAGCGACTTTCCGTTTACGGCGGAGAGAAGCAGCTGACGGTGGAGGAGATCGAGCTCCAGCGTCCGTTCAGCGAGCGCGTGCTGCGGCCCGCGATCGAGAGACTCGGGTCGCTGCTTTCTCGCTCCACCCCCCAAAAGGCGCGACAGGACGTCCTCAACCGCCTCGAGCTGGCAGGACGGCCCGGCAACCTCACGCCCGAGGACTTCGTCGCGGTGCGCCTCGTCGCAGCCGCGGTGCTGGGCGCGATCGGCCTGCTTCTCGGACTGCTCCTGGGCAACCCGGTCTACCTTGTCATCTCGCTCGCGATCGGCGTCATCTTCGGCTACTACCTGCCGGTGCTCTGGCTGAAGCAGAAGGTCGACGCCCGGCGCAACGAGATCCAGAAGGGCCTGCCTGACGCGCTTGACCTGCTCGTGATCTGCGTCGACGCCGGCCTTGGTTTCGACGCCGCGCTGGCCCGTGTGACGGACAAGTACCGCAACGCGCTTTCCGACCTGCTCAGCAAGGCCTTGCGCGAGGTCAGCCTGGGCCGCCCGCGCCTGGAGGCGCTGGACGAGATGGGCCGGAACAGCGGCGTGGAAGACCTCCACAACTTCATCCAGGCCGTCATCCAGTCCGAGCAGTTCGGCACCGGGATCGGCAAGATCCTGCGCATCCAGGCCGACGAGATGCGGCGCAAGCGACGCCAGCGGGCCCAGGAGAAAGGCGCCCAGGCGACCCTGAAAATGATGCTGCCGATGGTCGGCTGCATCTTCCCGACGCTGTGGATCGTGCTGCTCGGACCCGCCGTGCTCATTCTGCTGCGGCCGCGCTGAGGTAGACCTCACGCTTCTGGCGCTCCCATCGGCGCTGACGCTGTCGGTCGGCTGGTGGGAGCTCGCGCTTCGCGGAATCGTGACCTACGCGGCTCTGCTGGTCGCGTTGCGGATTTTCGGCAAGCGCGAGATAGGCCAGTTCACTCTCTACGACCTAGTCTTCATCCTGCTGGTCGCGAACGCGCTGCAGCCGTCGATGACCGGGCCGGATACGTCACTGACGGGCGGCATTGTCTTGATCGTCGCCCTGGTCGGGACGAATTTCGTCATCGGCCGCCTCGACCGTGTACCACGATTTCACGAGCTCTTCAGCGGGTCGCCTTCAGTGATCATCAAGGACGGCAAGTTCGTTCCCGCCGCGCTGAAGCGGGAGGGACTCACCCCCGACGAGGCGGAGATGGCGATCCGCGAGCACGGAGTCGCAGACCTCAAAGAGGTTCAGCTTGGCGTGCTCGAGCCGGACGGAACCATCTCGATCGTTCCGACCGGTGACTCCGTCCGCAAGAGCAGACGCAAGGTTCGGTTCCTCCGCCGGCCGAACTAGGCTTCGGCTGTCAGGAAGTCGAGCGCCGCCTGCTTGAACTCGCGAGCGGGCACCGCGCTCATGTGATCGCGGCCCGCGATCGTCACGAGGCGAGCGCTTGGGATCAGCTCGATCAGCTCGGGCGCGCCGCCCGCGATGTCATCGCGGTCGCCGACGACGATGAGGATCGGCGTACGAATCCTGGCCAGCCGTTCCGGGCGCCGCTCAGGTCTCAGCCCGCTGATGCATGCTGCAAGGGCGATCAGGTCGTTGTCCGGGCGGGCCGAGGCGAAACGGTAAAACGTCTGCGCCACAGGATCGTCCGTCGGCTCGCCGGTTCGAAATGCGCGCGCGATCTGCTCCGCCCGGTCGATGGATCCGGCCGCTCCCACGCCTCCCAGCACCGCCCGCGTGATGCGGTCGGGATGCTCGAGCACGACCTCGAGCCCGATGCGCCCCCCCATGGAGTACCCGAGATACGCGGCCGTTTGCATGTCCAGGTGGTCCAGGAGGCGAACGACGTCTCCGGCCATGACGTCGACCGCGTAAGCCGCCTCGTCATGGGGCTTGTCGCTGTGGCCGTGGCCACGGCAATCGAGTCCGATGACCTTGAAGCCGGAATTGGACAATGTCTCCTGCCATCGGGTGCCGACCCAGTTCAGCCGGTAGTCGGAGGCGAAGCCGTGCACCAGCACGATGGGGGTCCCGCGCTCGGCCCCGTTCACCTCGTAGTGAAGACGGACGCCATCGCTGTCGAAATCCATTGGTGCGCCGATTAACCTATCCGATCGCAATGCAGGGACGGCGAGCTGTCCACGAACGGTCAGGGAAGGTTCTGGCGGAGGAGCTCGAGATTCCGCGCACGATGTTCGGGCGCGGACTCGGGCTCATGTTTCGCAAGGCGCTCGAACCAGGTCGCGGCATGTGGATCGTGCCGTGCAGCGGCATCCACATGATGTTCATGAACTTCCCGATCGACGCCTTGTTCCTGGACAGGGGCGAGCGCGTGAAGAAGGTCTACCGAAAGTTGCCACGATGGTATGGCGTCGTGTGGTGGGAGATCGGCGCCCACAGCGTGCTCGAGCTGCCGCCCGGCTCCACCTCGGAGATCGACCTGCAGCGAGGCGACCAGATCATCATCCAGTAGCTCCTGTTAAGGACCTCTTGACCCGGTGCATAGGCTTGGACGGTGCCGCTCCTGGACTTCCTGCTGCCTCCACGATGCGGAGGCTGTCGTGCGGTCGGGTCATGGCTCTGCGAGCGCTGCCGGTCGCGGATCCGCCGACTTGAAGAGCCGCTGTGCCGCCGCTGCGGAGCCGAGCTGCCGTCCGCGCGAAGGGACTGCGGCTGCCGCGCGCGGCTCAAGTCGCTCAGCCGCCTGCGCTCCGCGGTCGCCTACGAGGGACCCATCGAGCGGGCGGTGCATCGCTTCAAGTACGAGGGCTGGCGGCGCTTGGCGGCTCCGCTCGCCCTGCTGATCGCGGAACGGCTCGCCGTCGAGGGCGTGGGGGCTCGATGGGTGGTCTCGGTCCCGCTGCATCCGGAGCGCCTGAGCCAGCGCGGTTTCAACCAGGCCGAGCTGCTGGCGGGCGAGCTGCGCCGGCGCCTGCGCCTCGGCTCACCCGCGGGAGTACTCGTACGTACGCGTCCAACCCCGCCGCAGGTCGGTCAAGACCGAAAGCGACGCTTTGAGAATGTCGCGGGGGCGTTTGCGTGGCGAGGCGGCGCAATCAAAGCCGAATCGATCTTGTTGATCGACGATGTCGCAACGACCGGAGCCACGCTGGACGCGTGCGCAAGCGCACTGCGCGCGGCCGGATCGGGGCCCGTAACAGGGGTCTCAGTCGCGCGCGTGAATGTATAGTTGGCGGTCGGTTATCAACTCGGAGGGGAGGCTCGCCGAATGGCAGTCCGGATCCCAGGTATCAACATCGATGAGTACTATCAGCAGCTCGGGCCGATCGAGCCCCTGATCCGCGACGACCGCGTAACCGAGGTCATGGTCAACGGCAGCGACCATGTGTACGTCGAAATGGCCGGCAAGGTCGTCCTCACCAACATCAAGTTCGTCGACGAGGACCAGCTCCTCAACGTGATCCAGTTCATCGTCCGGACGGTGGGCCGCCGCATCGACGAACGCTCACCCCTTTGCGACGCGCGTTTGGCGGACGGGTCCCGTGTCAACGCCGTGATCAGACCGCTCGCCTTGAACGGCCCGCTGCTCACCATCCGCAAGTTCTCACGCGACCCCTACCAGGTCGAAGACCTGATCCGTTTCGGTACGTGTAATGAATTTGGTTTCGGATTCCTGAAGGCCGCGGTGCTCTCCAAGGCCAACATCATCGTCTCGGGGGGAACCGGCACCGGCAAGACCACGTTCCTCAACGTTCTGTCCGGATTCATTCCGGTCGAGGACCGCATCGTGACGATCGAGGACGCCGCTGAGCTTCAGCTGCACCAGGAGCACGTGTGCCGCCTGGAGACGCGGCCGAAGGACATCAACGGCGAAGGCGAGATCACGATCCAGCGACTGGTCATCAACTCGCTGCGTATGCGCCCGGAGCGGATCGTCGTAGGTGAGTGTCGTGGTGGAGAGGCGCTCGACATGCTCCAGGCCATGAACACCGGCCACGACGGTTCGATGACCACCCTCCATGCAAACAGCCCACGCGACGGCCTCGCGCGTCTCGAGACGCTAGTCCTGATGGCCGGCGTGGACCTTCCCGTGCGCGCGATCCGCAACCAGGTCGCGAGCGCGATCAACCTGATCGTCCAGCTCAACCGCCTCCGCGACGGATCGCGCAAGGTGACCGCGGTCAGTGAGATCGTCGGCATGGAGCAAGACGTGATCACGATGCAGGACATCTTCGTGATGGAGCAGAAGGGCGCGACGCCGGAAGGCAAGGTCATCGCGGAGTTCAAGCCGACCGGACTCCGGCCGAAGATCCTGGACCGAATGTTCTCCCAGGGCATCCCGCTGCCGAAGGAGATCACGGCTCTGTTCCCGGCGCCGCCGGGATACAAGCCCTCCGGCCGCTAGTCACTTTTTCCGTCTTATACTCGGGTTGTGAAGGTCGTCCTGCACGACCGTACGGACGGTCTCGGGCAGGAGGTGCGCGATACGGCGCAGCGCAAGCTGACCCGCCTCGAGCACCACTTCGGCAAGGTGATGGACGCCGAGCTGGAGTTCTCCGAAGAGCGCAAGAGAAGCGGGCTGGCGACCACGGTGTGCCGGATCACGCTCCATCTCGACGGACGCCGCGCGCCCGTCCTGCACGCGCGCGAGCGCGGGGCCGATCCCCAGTCGGCCCTGGACCTCGCCCTCGACAAGATCGACCGCCAGGTGGTGGCGTTCAAGGAAAAGGTCACCCACCGCAAGCAGCAGACATCACCGGTGCGGGTGCCGGCCGAACCGGTCCGTGCCGGGCAAGAGCGCTCCTCGGAGCCTGAGCGCATGCGGCTAAAGCTGCGGCCGATGTCGGTCTCAGAGGCCTCCTCGGAGCTCCTGGCGGACAGCCAGCCGTTCCTGGTCTACCTGGACGAGGACTCGGGTGAGATCCAGATCATGGTGAAGCGAGCCGACGGCTCCCTGGCTGTGATCGAGCCTGTGATCCCCTAGCCCGGGGTTCAGTCACCCTCGGGCCGGGTAACCTCTATTCCAGTGGTCATCCTCAGCAAGCTGCTCGATCCGAACGAGCGGGAGGTCAAGCGCCACCTCGCGGTGGCCAACGCGATAACCGCCCTCGAGCCGGGGCTCAAGGAGCTGGGCGACGCCGGCTTGCGCGCTCGTTCTGACGAGCTGCGCGCCAAAGCCCAGGAAGGCCATGACCTCGACGAGTTGCTGATCGACGCCTTTGCGCTCTGCCGCGAAGCTGCGCGGCGCACGATAGGCCTCCGCCATTTCGACGTCCAGCTCGTGGGCGGGATCGTCCTGCACCAGGGCAAGATCGCCGAGATGAAGACCGGTGAAGGCAAGACGCTCGTGGCAAGCCTCGCGCTCTACCTCAACGCTCTGGCCGGCAAGGGCGTCCACCTGGTCACCGTCAACGACTACCTCGCCCGCCGGGACGCTGGATGGATGGGCCCGATCTATCACCTGCTGGGACTGTCGGTCGGCGTGAACGTGGGCACGAGCGCCACGTTCGTCTACGACCCGGAGTACGTCGACGAGACTCACCCGGACCCGCGTCTGCAGCACTTTCGGCCCATGACCAAGAAGGACGCATACGGCGCGGACATAACTTACGCGACCAACTCTGAGCTTGCCTTCGACTACCTGCGCGACAACATGGCCCGCGACCTCACTCAATGCAGCCAGCGCGACCTCAACTACGCGATCGTCGACGAGGTCGACTCCATCCTCATCGACGAGGCGCGAACGCCGCACATCATCTCGGGCCAGTCGGACGAGTCGACTGATAAGTACTACCAGTACGCGCGCTGGGCCGCGCGGCTGACCGAGGGCGAGGACTACGAGGTCGACCTGAAGCACAAATCTGCGTCCTTGACCGAGACCGGCATTGCCAAGATGGAGCGCTGGACCGGCATCAAGAACATCTACGACCTCGAGAACGTGATCGAGGCGCATCAGATCAACCAGGCCCTCAAGGCCAAATCACTGTTCCTCCGCGACCGCGACTACCTGGTCAAGGACGCCGAGGTCGTGATCGTTGATGAGTTCACCGGGCGCACCATGCCCGGCCGCCGCTGGTCGGACGGGCTGCACCAGGCGGTCGAGGCCAAGGAAGGCGTCAAGGTGCAGCAGGAGCAAAAGACGATCGCGACGATCACGGTCCAGAACTACTTCCGCCAGTACGACAAGCTGGCGGGCATGACCGGCACGGCGGTGACTGAAGCCGAAGAGTTCCACAAGATCTACGGGCTCGATGTCGTGGTCATCCCGACCCACCACCCGATGGTGCGGAACGACAACGCCGACGTGATCTACAAGAGCGAGAAGTCGAAGTTCGAGGCTGTGATCGACGAGATAGTCGAGATGAACAAGCTCGGCCGACCGGTCCTTGTCGGCACGGTTTCGGTGGAGAAGTCTGAGCGGCTGGCCAAGATGCTCGAGCGCCGCGGCCTGAAGCACAACGTGCTCAACGCCAAGCAGCACGAACGCGAAGCGGCGGTCGTCGCCGAGGCAGGCCAGTCGAACGCGATCACGATCGCCACCAACATGGCCGGTCGTGGCACGGACATCGTGCTGGGTACGGGTGTCACGGACGTCGGAGGACTGCACATCATCGGCACGGAGCGCCACGAGAGCCGCCGCATCGACAACCAGCTTCGCGGTCGTGCTGGTCGCCAGGGCGACCCGGGCTCGAGCCGTTTCTTCATCTCGCTCGAAGACGACCTGATGAAGATCTTCGGCCCCGCCGCCGACCGGATTGGCCGCTTGATGGACAGCCTCGAGGTGGAACCGATCGAGCATCCGTGGGTCGCCGGCTCGATCGCGAGTGCGCAGAAGAAGGTCGAGGGGATGCACTTCGACTCCCGCAAGCACGTCGTCGAGTACGACGACGTCATGAACAAGCAGCGCCAGATCGTCTACGAAGAGAGGCGGAAGGTCCTGGAGGGCGCGGACACCCGGGACAACATCCTGGGCTACGTGCGCGAGCTCGTCGTGAAGGGCGTCGACCAGCACTGCCAGAGCCGGCACTACGAAAACTGGGACCTCGAGGGCCTGGTCAAGTACCTATCCGCTTATCTGCCGATCGCCCCCGGCTCTGAGATTCCCGATGAGGCGTTGCACAAGGGGCCTGAAGGCCTCGTCGAGCACCTTTACGCGTCCGCCGAGGAAGCCTACGACCGGAAGGTGGCAGAGATGGGCGCCGAGCTGATGCCGGTCGTCGAGCGGAGCGTGATGCTGCAGACGATCGACTGGCAGTGGATGGAATACCTGACGCAGATGGAGCAATTCCGCGAGGGCATCGCTCTGCGCGCGTACGGCCAGCGCGACCCGTTGGTCGAGTACAAGAACGAAGCGTTCGAGATGTTCAACGAGCTGCGCGAGCGCATCCAGGGCTCGATCGTGTCGCTGATCTACAGGGTGGCGCCGGCTCCGCCCCCGCCTCCGACTCCGATCGTGCGCCAGATGACGGAAAGCGGACCCGCCGAGCCGGACGGCGCCAATGGGGCCGGCCGCAGGGCCGCGCCTCAGCGGCACCGCGCCGCACCGGTGGGAGCAGCGGTCGCCTCAGGGGGCGTGGACGCCGCCGGCGGCGCGCAACATAAAATCGGCCGCAACGATCCGTGCTGGTGCGGATCGGGTAAGAAGTACAAGCGGTGCCACGGCCGGTAGAGTCCGGCCTGCCACGCATGCCGTTATGGAGATTTGATGGACGCTGAACTGAACCCGAAAGAGCTCTTGAAAAGGATCCTCCAGCTCAAGGAGCACCTTTGACCTGCCTGCGAAAGGGAAGAGGGCAGACGAGCTAGACGCACAGCTCACCCAGCCTGGGGTCTGGGACGATCCGAAGCACGCCGGCCAGATGGCGCGCGAGGCTGCCGAGAACCGGGAGCAGATTGCGACGTGGGACCGCCTGGAGAGGCGCGCCCGCGACGTCCTGGAGCTCGAGCAGCTGGGCGAGGACGATCCCGAGCTGGAGAAGCAGGTAGCCGAAGAGCAGGCCGCCGTGGAGAAGGAGCTGCGTTCCCACGAGCTCGACCTGTTGTTCACCGACACGTACGCAAACCACAACGCCGTCGTGACCATCTCGGTCGGCCAGGGCGGGGTGGAGGCGCAGGACTGGGTCGAGATGCTGCTGCGCATGTACCTCAAGTGGGCGGAGCGCCGAGGCTTCGAGACCGAGATCATCGACGAGTCACGCGGTGAGGAGGCCGGGCTGAAGAGCGTGACGTTCATCGTCCACGGGCCGCGGGCCTACGGTCTCCTTCGCTCGGAGCATGGAGTGCACAGGCTGGTCAGGATCTCCCCGTTCGACCAGAATCACCGGCGGCACACCTCGTTCGCGCTGGTCGAGGTCATGCCCGAGCTCGAGAGTACCGACGAGGCCGCGGTCGTGATCAACCCGCAGGACCTGCGGATCGACACCTACCGCTCGACTGGAGCGGGCGGGCAGCACGTCAACAAGACCGACTCTGCGGTGCGGATCACGCACCTACCGACCGGGATCGTGGTCACCTGCCAGAACGAGCGGTCGCAGATGAAGAACCGCGAGATGGCCATGAAGGTGCTCAAGGCGCGGCTGTTCCAGCGCCAGCAGCAGGAGGCCGCCGAGCACCTGGACCAGATACGCGGTCAGGTCATGCCGGCCGAGTTCGGCTCGCAGATCCGGAACTACGTCCTGCAGCCCTACACGCTGGTCAAGGACGTGCGGACCGGCCTCGAGGTCGGGAACGCGCAGGCGGTGCTCGACGGCGAGATCGATCCCTTCATCGAGAGCTGGCTGCGCTGGCGTCTGGGCAAGAACGGATCGACTCCCGCCGGATAGTCCGGACTAACCGAGGATCTGAGCATGGGAGTAATCGATAGTCCGGACTAACCGGGCGTTTCGGAACGCGCAAGCCTGGTAACCCCCGGTCGTTAAACCAGTGTTTGACACTCTGGGAAGGGGTTGGACGGATCGGAGCGCTGCGTTATACTGCCCGCGACCTAGCCACGCGCGCCCGCGGGCACGCAACGATAAAGCAAGAGACGCAGCTAATGGTTTTGACACCAGATTTTGCAACCCGGCCGGTTATCAGTTTCCAGCACGTCTTCAAGACGTACCCGACTGGAACTGAGGCTCTTCGCGACGTCAATCTCGAGGTCCCCGAGGGCGATTTCCTGTTCCTCGTCGGTCCCTCAGGCGCCGGCAAGTCGACCCTGGTGCGCCTGCTGATCCGCGAGGAGAAGCCGAGCAGAGGCAAGATCTTCGTCGACGGCATCGAGCTGGGCCGGATGAAGAGGCGCAGGCTGCCCCACTACCGCCGGAAGGTCGGCCTGGTGTTCCAGGACTTCAAGCTCCTGCCCAACCTCACGGTTTACGAGAACGTCGCCTTCGCACTGCGGGTCCTGGGTGAGCCCGAGCACATGATTCAGTCACGAGTCGCGGAGGCGCTCGACACGGTCAGCCTGTCCGGCAAAGAGAACACGTACCCGTCGAACCTTTCCGGCGGCGAGCAGCAGCGCGTGGCGATCGCGCGCGCGCTTGTGCATGCTCCCCGGTTCATCATCGCCGACGAGCCCACTGGCAACCTGGATCCGGCGACCGCGTGGGAGATCATGCAGCTCTTCCTCCGAATCAACGCCCGCGGAGCCACCGTCGTGATGGCGACCCACAACCGCGAGATCGTCGACCTCCTCCGCCGCCGAGTCATCGCAATCGACTCAGGACAGATCGCAAGAGACGACCGTTCCAGCAGGTATCACGAAGATGTTGCGAAACCTCAAGTTCGCGTTCAATAGCGCCTGGCAGAGCTTCTGGCGGAACCTGGCCGTGAGCCTGGCCGCGGTTCTGTCGATCACGCTCATCCTCATGCTCGCCGGCATCAATCTCCTGGTCGGGCATGCGTTCTCGCAAGTGCTCGACGGTTTCCGCGACAAGGTCAGCGAGATCTCGATCAACGTGTCCGACGACACCCCGCTGTCCAACGTTTACGACTTCCAGCAGCAGCTAGCCGCCGACTCGCGCGTGACGAACGTGAAGTTCGTGACCAAGGACGAGGCCTTGACGCAGTTCAAGGCGGATCCCCAGAACGGCGTCCTGGCCCAGCAGATCGACGGCAACCCGCTCGACGCGAAGCTGGACGTGCAGGTGAAGAGCCTGAGTGACGTCGCCGCGATCGACGCCAAGGCGCGGCAGTGGTCTGGAGTCGACCCCACCGACCCGACGAACTACCAGGGCGATTTCATCAACCGCATGCTCCAGCTGTCGCAGTGGTTGGGGCTTGCCGGGGTCGCCCTGCTCGTCATCCTGCTCATCGTGTCGGTCGTGATCGTCATGAACACGATTCGCACGGCCGTCTATCACCGGCGCAAAGAGATCGAGGTGATGAAGCTGGTGGGTGCGACCGAGTGGTTCGTGCGCGGCCCGTTCGTGATCGAGGGCATCATGACCGGCCTGGTGGCTGCGGCCATCGCGCTCGCCCTCCTGGTGATCTCCTATGAACCGATCGTCGCTCGATTCAAATCAGACGTCGGTTTCATCCCGCTCTCCTATGACCCGGCGTTCATCTCGAACCTGGCCACCGACCTGCTTCTGGCCGGAGCCCTGCTCGGAGCCCTCGGCAGCTACATCGGCGTCCGCCGCTACGTGAGGATCTGACATTGAAAGCCCGCATCCTCCTCGCCGTCCTCCTGGCGACATTCTTCTCGCTGCCGCATTCAGTCCAGACCGCTTCGGCCGTCTACTGCTATTCGGGCGATCCTCCCGCCGTCTACCAGGCTTGTCTCGCGTACAACAGCGGCATCGGGCAACAGGTCAACAACCAGAACCAACTCGAAAGCATTCAGGCGCAGATCAGCAACACCGTCGCTCAGATCAACGCCATCGACGCTCTGATCGCCAGCCTGAAGAACCAGATCGCCGCCCAGCGGGCGCTCATCGCTCAGACCCAGGCGGCGATCGACGATCTGAACATGAGGATCAGGTTTGGTGAAGTGGCTCAGATCCGGCTCGAAGCTCATCTCAGCGTGCGGGAAGAGCTGCTGAACCAGCGCCTGCGCTACGTCGACTCACATGGGAGCGTCAACTACGTTCAACTGGCACTTAGCTCCAACAACATCAATCAGCTGTTGAATCGGATCGTTGGTGCTCAGCAGGTCGCAGCCTCGGACCGGCGCCTGCTCGCCAATCTGGGCGATGAGCGCAGGCAGGTCGCGATCGCAGCCAACGAGCTGGACCTGAAGAAGAGCCAGGTCGTGATCCTGCTGCAGCAGCAGCAAGCGACCGAGGCCGACCTGGAGAAGAACCTGACGACCCAGAACGCGGCGATCGTCGCGGAGCAGAAGCTCCAAGCGCAACTGTCAGTGCAGTATGCGCAGGTGCAGGCGGAGCGGGCTGCGATCGACGCCCAGGTCGCACAGCTGTACCTGCAATATGCCGCCCAGGCGGAAAAGGCAGGCGGTGGCAACGGCGTGTTCGAGTGGCCGGTGCCAGCGTGCGGGTATGCCTGCATCTCTCAGGGTTTCGGGTGTTCGAGCTTCTACCTCGAGGTCTACGACCCAAGCTGTCCCTACCCGCACAAGATCCACACCGGTGTCGACATCGCCGGGTCATACGGGACCCCGATCGTGGCCGCCGATACAGGCATCGCGTACCTCTACCCACGCAGCATCGGCTACGGCAACCTGCTCGTGATCATCCACGGCAACGGCTACTCGACGTATTACGGACATCTGGCGGGGTATGCCGCGATTTCCACCGGGCAGGTCGTCCCGCGTGGCACGACGGTCGCTTACGAAGGTTCGACGGGTTGGTCCACCGGGCCGCACCTGCATTTCGAGATCAGGGTCAACGGCGTCTACAAGAACCCCTGCATCTGGCTCGGTTGTTAGTCTGACCACATGAATCGAAGCGTCGCCCTGCGGGGTGGCGCCGTCGCGCTGATCCTGGTCATCGGTTTCGTCGCGGGTTTGTACGTCGATCAGGCTTACCCCGAGTTCGTGCCGTATTTCGGGCACCGAAATGTCTCGAGGGTGGATCTCACCGAGGTCCAGCAGGCGGCGCGTTTGATCCAGGCGGATTACGTCGACACCAACGTCAACGCTTCAAAGCTGTCGCAGGGCAGCGTGCAGGGCCTGGTGAGCAGCCTTGGCGACCCATATTCCCTGTACTTCAGCCCTGACCAGTACAAGAAGCTCCAGCAGAGCTATCAGGGGCAGTACACCGGGATCGGAATCTACCTCAGCTTCAGCACGACGACCTACCCCACCATCACTGGGACCGTGCCGGGTTCGCCGGCCGCAGAAGCGGGATTGATGAGGGGCGACCAGATCGTCAAGGTCGGGGACAAGGACATGAAGGCCATAACGGCCGATCAGGCAACGGCGCTGATCCAGGGACCGGTGGGGACCAAGGTCACGCTCACGATCATGCGGGGCGCGGACGCGATGACTTTTACGATCACCCGGGCGCAGATCCAGGTGCCGACCGTTCGCTCGGCAATGGTCGGGAACCGCGTGCTCTACGTGCGGATCTACCAGTTCGGGTCGGAGACGTCGAAGGAGTTTGCTGCGGCGCTGAAGGGCGGGCTTTCCGGTGCCAACGGCATGGTGCTCGACCTGCGCAGCGACCCTGGCGGATTCATCTCGGCCGCCGATGACGTGATCACCCAGTTCGTCGCGACTGGGGAGACCTTCGAGACCCACGGCCGCAACGGTGTAGATCGCCACCAGGTCGGCTCCCAGCATGCCGCGCCAAGCGTGCCGCTGGTCGTCCTGGTCGATGCCAACAGCGCTTCGGCGGCCGAGATCGTGGCCGGCTCGCTTCAGGTCCACAACCGGGCGAAGCTGGTCGGCACGACGACCTTCGGCAAGGGCTCCGTGCAGGAAGACTTCGTCCTGAGCGATGGATCGGATGTCCACCTCACGGTGGAACGTTGGTTCCTGCCAAACGGCGTGACCATCGACCACAAGGGCCTCACCCCTGACGTGAGCGTGACGCTGACTCGGGCGGCGGACGCTTATGACGTGACGCAGCCGTCCCTTGGATACGCCAACGACACCCAGCTGAATGCAGCATTGACTTTGCTGGCGGGTGGGTAGACTGGCTGACGCGATACGGGCGGTTAGCTCAGCTGGCTAGAGCGCCTCGCTTACACCGAGGAGGTCGTTGGTTCAAGTCCATCACCGCCCACACTTGACTCCTAGGACTTGGGCAGGTTCGCGACAGCGATGCGAGCCAGTGCCTCTACCTTCGACGGGTCGCTGGCGGGGCTGACCGCGATCAGCAAGACGACGTTCGACTTGAAAACGAAGATGACGATGCCGCCCCCGCCGGCGCTGGTCGCCGTGTACTCGAAGGCCTTGTCCCCTATGCCCGTGACCGGCTTGGCGTTGGAGATTCCGTACTGGCCGTTCATCACGGCCGCCAGCTGGTCCGGCGAGACTGAGTCGGCGGTCGTTGTGTCCGGGTAGGTCTGCGCGAATACCAAAACAGACGCCTGACTGTCCTGGCTTCCGTAGATGCACGCGCCTGGGACCGACGCTCCGGTACCGGCGGCGAGATTCGTCAACGTGGCGCCGGTCGCAGTCGACGCATCCGCCGAAGTGACCAGAGAGCAGGCGTCCACCGACGTGATTTGGGCGGCTTTGGTCGGAGTGGGGGAGGACTTTGCCGAGGAGTTGGATGGGCTGCCACCGCAGGCAACGGTCAGGGCCGCCGCGACGGCCAGCGCAGCCAGGGCGCGACCGGTCCAGGTCATCGGCTTTGAGGGATTGCTGCGGCGGTCACGATGGGGCCCGTAGTCTCGCAAGGGCGCCATTGGCTGTCAAGCGATAACGAGTCGAATCCAGTCCGCCGATAAAATTACCCGCCGTGCCGAGGTAGCTCAGCTTGGTAGAGCACTTGACTGAAAATCAAGGTGTCGCCGGTTCAAATCCGGCCCTCGGCACCATCAACCGCTAGTGTCCATCAGGTGACAGGGCCGACGCGGGTGCCGTGCATTACGCACGTTTTGCGCAAAGTGCACGTTTCGCGTGCGTGGCAAAGGTTCGTTTTGCGCAAAACGCGTTGAATCTGTGAAACCGAACCGCGCCAGGCCTTTTCGGTTCAGCGTTCAGGAGCACCGGGCACATAGCGCCAAACAGTGGCGGGACAGGGCCCGAGCCATCGAAGCCATGGGCTATTCGGGGCTCTATCTGCCCGACCACTTCGATGAGCAGCCGGGACCAATCGCGGCGCTCATGTCGGCGGCCGATGCCACGACAAAATTGCGCATCGGCTCGCTTGTCTTTGACAACGACTATCGCCATCCCTGGGTGCTCGCGAAAGAGGCGGCGACGCTCGATCTTTTGTCCGACGGCAGGTTGGACCTGGGCCTGGGCGCCGGCTGGCTGGTCGCCGACTACGAGCGAGCCGGCATTCCGTACGACCCAGCCGGCAAACGGATCGAACGCCTTGAAGAAGCTCTTGAGGTCGTCAAGGGCTTTTTCGGCGGCAAGCCCTTCACATTCTCGGGCAAGCACTATTCGATCAAAGACGCGGAGGGGTCCCCGTCGCCGGTGCAGAAGCCACATCCGCCGTTCTTGCTGGGCGGCGGCGGGCGGCGCATGCTCACCCTGGCCGCGCGTGAGGCTGCCATCGTCCACATCAACTACAACCTGAACGAGGGCCGGATCAACCCCAAGCTGGTCCGAACCGGTATGGCTGAGGCGACCGAGGAGAAGGTGGGTTGGGTCAGGCAAGCCGCGGGTGAGCGTTTCGATTCGATCGAGCTCGGTTTCACAGTGTTCTTCGCCAACGTCACCGACGATCGCGAATCCATCGCCGCGGCGATGGCGCCGTCGATGGGGTTCGAGCCGCGCGACGTGCTCGAGATGCCGCACTTCCTTATCGGAACGATGGACCAGATCGAACAGGACTTGCTGGCCCGCCGCGAGCGCTACGGCTTCTCCGATGTGATCCTTCCAGGCGGCGCAGCCGACGAGCTCGCGCCGATCGTGGAGCGCCTCGCCGGGCAACAAGGCTGAGGTAGATTGGTGGCAATGGCCACCACCGAGCACGTTCGGCTGAAGCGGAAGGTGGAGGGCCGCGCGGGCGAGGTGCTGACCTCTCAGGCGCTCGAATTCGTCGGCCGCCTGCAGCGCGAGTTTGGCGACCGGAGGCAAGAGCTCCTACGCCTTCGCGACGAACGGCAGAAGCGGATCGATGCCGGTGAGATGCCCCAGTTTCTGGTCACCACAAGCTCGGTCCGGGATTCCGAATGGACGGTTGCGAAGGCGCCCAAAGACCTGCAGGACCGGCGGGTTGAGATCACCGGCCCGACTGACCGCAAGATGCTGATCAACGCCCTCAACTCGGGCGCGCGGGTCTTCATGGCCGATTTCGAGGACGCCAACTCGCCGACGTGGGCGAACCTCGTAGAGGGGCAGGTAAATCTCATCGACGCCATCGAGCGGCGCATCAACTTCTCAAGCCCGGAGGGAAAGGAGTACCGCCTCAACGAAAAGGTCGCGACCCTGCTCGTTCGGCCGCGCGGATGGCACCTCGACGAGATGCATGTCGAGGTTGATGGAAAGCCGGTCTCCGGGAGTCTGTTCGACTTCGGGCTGTACTTCTTTCACAACGCCCAGCGGCTCCTTCAGAAGGGCAGCGGCCCGTACTTCTACCTGCCCAAGATCGAGAGCCATCTCGAAGCGCGCCTCTGGAACGACGTCTTCAACGTCGCCCAGGACCAGATCGGGATCCCGCGCGGCACGATCCGCGCGACCGTGCTCATCGAGACGATCCTCGCGGCATTCGAGATGGAAGAGATCCTCTACGAGCTTCGCGATCACTCCAGTGGTTTGAACGCGGGACGCTGGGACTACATCTTCAGCATCATCAAGAAGTTCCGCAAACGGCCGGAGTTCGTGCTTCCCGACCGAGCCCAGGTCACGATGACCGTGCCGTTCATGCGCGCATACACGGAGCTTCTGGTCAAGACGTGTCACCGGCGGGGTGCGCACGCGATGGGCGGCATGGCGGCGTTCATCCCATCGCGCCGCGACCCGGAGGTCAATCGCGTTGCTCTGGCGAAGGTCAAGGAGGACAAGGACCGGGAGGCCGGCGACGGCTTCGATGGGACCTGGGTCGCGCATCCCGACCTCGTGCCCACGGCGACAGAGGCGTTCGACCGAGTGCTTGGCGATCGGCCGAATCAGCTCGAGAGGCAGCGGCCCGAGGTTTCGGTCACGGCGGCACAGCTGACCGACGTGAAGGTGCCAGGGGGAACCGTCACCGAAAACGGATTGCGGATGAATGTCAGCGTGGGGATTCAGTACATCGAGTCATGGATGCGCGGGGTCGGCGCGGCCGCGATCAACAACCTGATGGAAGACGTCGCGACGGCGGAGATCTCGCGATCGCAGGTCTGGCAGTGGGTGCGACATGCGTCGCGGCTAGACGAGGGGCCTACGGTTAACGCGGACCTGGTGAAGGAGATCGCTGACGGCGAGATGTCGAGCCTGCGCGAGCGGTATGGGGAGGAGGTCTGGTCGAAGGGCCGGTTCAGCGAAGCTCGCAAGGTCTTCGAGGAAGTCGCGCTCTCAAAGGACTTCCACCCGTTTCTGACTGAGGTCGCCCTCCGGCACATCGACTAACCCCGAGCCCCTCCGGCGCTTCGGGCCACCTCCCCATTCATGGGGAGGACATGCAGACTATTTGGCCGGCGCGGGTGGCTTGCCCGGCAGGCGGCGCCACTGACGCGGCCCGACACCGTTGTTGGGGTTGCCCAGCACGAATGCCACGGCCGACGGCTTTACCATGCAGCTGTCCTTGCGCACCACGCTGCGCTCGCCGCCTTCCTGATGTTCGATCACGACCGTTCGCTCGAGCACCGCACGAACCCTTACCGGCTGGCCATCCACCACTGCGTTGAAGCCGCCGCTGACTTCGTGGTTGGGAGGAGGGACGATGGTGGCAAGCGAGACGAGTTCGACGATTTTGCTCATGTAGTGGCTTCCCTCGGGCTTGGCGGCGGGTCGCGCCGCGGAAATCAGCAGGCGCCGCAGCGTGCGGCAGCAGCGAATGTTACCAGAGGTGCTTTGCCCGACTTGACAGGCCCGACGACGAGCTTAAGCCGCGGAGCTCTGCTGTTCCTGAAGCCGGAGCTGGCGGGCTGCCTCACGGCCGCGTCGCGCCGCTTCCTTGCTGGCAAGGTGACGGACGCGCAGGTTCCGCGGGTCAACAAAGAGACGCCGGCGGTTGACCAGGACCTTCGGCTCACCCGGGGCAGGCTCGATCACGGCCGTGCGCTCGAGGACCGCCGTCACCCAGACACGCCTGCCGTCGTCCACCTCGGCCTCGAAGTCGGGGAGGATCTCGTCGTCTTCGTCCATCGAGACGTTGTCCAGGCGCACCAGGTCGGTGCCGGTCTTCGCAGCGCTCTTACGGTTAGTTGCCATGCTCATATCCCACTTACCCGATAACGGACGAGACCAAACGGAGTACCGCACCCGCCGGTCAAACAACTCACGCTAGGAATACCGGATTGGTAACACCCCGTATTCCGGCGATCTTCGTACGGGCGTTCCCTAGTTGATTACCCGCCTGAGATCGAGCAAGGTTTCGGCGGGTGCCCATTCGAGAGAGGTTTCGAATACGGAGCCGAAATGGCGGGCGTAGGCGAAGGCTGCAGCCTGGGTGTCCACCGTCTGCTGACTGACGGCTTCCAACGACGTCGGGCGGCGATCGGCATGGCCGCACGGCACGATGCCTTCGAAATAGCCAAGATCAGTCGTCAGGTTCAGTGCAAAGCCGTGGCTGACCACCGAACGGTTGAGCTTGATCCCGATCGCGGCCAACTTTTCGCCCTCGCGCCAGACCCCCGTGAAACCGGGCTCTCCCGGCTCCGACTCGACCCCAAGCTCCCGCAGGTACTCGATCAGCGAGCGCTCCAGCCGCTGGAGGTACTCCGGAATCGTCAATCCGAGCCGCGCCAGGTCGAGCACCGGGTATCCGACCAGCTGGCCCGGACCGTGGTAGGTCGCCTCGCCGCCGCGGTCTGACCACACCACCTCCACCTGCCGCCGCCGGCGTTCGGCCTCGTCCCACAGCAGGTGGTCCGCCGACGCCGCCTTCCCCATCGTGAAGACGTGCGGATGTTCGAGCAGGAGCAGCGTGTCGCGGCCGTGCCCCTCGCGCAGCCCCCTGACCAGCTCTGCCTGGAGGTCCCAGGCTTCGCGGTAGGGGACGCTACCCAGCCAGAACGCTCTTACGGGCGGCAGGGATCTGCTCATCAGCGTGGTAGGAGGAGCGCACCAGCGGGCCGGCCTCGACGTGGCCGAAACCCATCGCCAGGGCCTTCTCTTTCAGGCGGACAAATTCTTCGGGTCGGTAGTAGCGCACAACCTCGGCGTGCTTTTTCGAGGGTCGGAGGTACTGACCAACGGTAAGGACATCGATGTTGTGGGCTCGCATGTTTCGAAACACTTCGAGCAGCTCGTCCTCGGTTTCACCGAGGCCGACCATCAGCCCCGACTTGGTGACCATCTCGGGCGCAAGCGACTTGACATGCCGGAGCAGCGCAAGACTGTTGGCGTAAACCGCCTTCGGACGGATCCGCGCGTACAGACGAGGCACCGTCTCCGTGTTGTGATTGAAGATGTCAGGTCTCGCCTCGACCACCGTGTGCACAGCGTTGAAGTCGCCCTGGAAGTCCGGCGTCAGCACTTCGATGGTGGTGGCCGGGCTTCGCCTCCGGATGGCGCGAATGGTCCGGGCAAATATTCCTGCTCCGCCGTCCTTCAGGTCGTCGCGGTCGACCGACGTGATGACCGCATGCTTGAGTCCCAGCTCAGCCACGGATTCGGCCACCCGTCCAGGCTCGCCCAGGTCGAGCTCCCCGGGCCGGCCAGACGTCACCGCACAAAACCGGCACGCGCGAGTGCAAACATCGCCGAGGATCATGAAGGTCGCGGTCCGGCGATTCCAACAGTCGAAGATATTCGGACAACGCGCCTCCTCGCAGACCGTATGCAGCCTACGGCCCTGGACGATCTGCTTAAGCTCCTTGAAGTTGCCGCCCTCGGTGACCCGGACGCGGATCCATTCCGGTATCGGCTCGAGTCGTAGTGGCTCGGAGACGCTCACAGCCGAATGCTACCGGGGGTCCATTCTTCGAGTCCTTTCTTGATCGCTCCGAGGAATTGGCCCGCCATCATTCCGTCGATGATCCGGTGGTCGAAGCTGAGGCACATGTTCATCATGTGGCGCATCGCGATCGCGTCATCGATCACGACCGCGCGCTTGACGATCGACTCAGTCGTAAGAATGGCCGCCTGAGGCTGATTGATGATCGGCTGGCTCGCGATGGAGCCCGTCGCGCCGGTGTTGTTCAGGGTGAACGTCCCGCCCTGCACGTCGTCCGGCTTGAGCTGCTTGTTGCGGGCGCGCTCGACAAGGTCGTTGGTGACCTTGACCAGGTCGGTGAACCCGAGCCGGTCCGCATCCTTGAGCACGGGGACGATGAGGCCGTCCGGGATGGCGACAGCAATTCCCAGGTTGATGTAGCGCTTCAGCACAACGCCGTCGTCGCTCCACGATGAGTTGAGCCACGGGAACTGCTTGAGGGCTTCGCAGACCAGCTGTGCGACAAAGGGCATGTAGGTCAGCGAGGTGCCGTGCCGCGCCTTGAAGTTGTCCTTTTCCGCCTCTCGATAGCGCACCAGGCTCGTGACGTCGATCTCTTGTAGCGTCCACGCATGAGGCGATGTCGCAAGGCTGCGCACCATGTGCTCTGCGATCGACTTGCGCATGACGCTGAGCTTCACCAGCTCCTCGCGCTTGCCGTCGGCCCGGGACGGAGCAGGCGCGGCGGGCGCGGCAGGCGTCGTTGGCGCCGCAGCGGCATGCCCTTCGCCGACCGCTGCGAGGACGTCATCCCGGGTTACGCGTCCGCCCAGGCCGGACCCCCGCAGTGACGATGGGTCGATGCCGTGCTCGGAGGCCAGCTTGCGGACGGCCGGCGAGAGTCGCTGGCGTTCGCCACCGTTAACAGCGTCTGGCACGGGACTCACGACAGGCACAGGTGCCCTGCCGCCAGCCCCCTCAGGGGGGACCTCTGTGTGGGCCACGTCGGACTCTTTGCCTTTGGACGGGGCGGCGGCCGGCGCCGCTGCGGTCTCGATCTGCGCGATGACTGCGCCAACGCGGACGGTCTCACCCTCGCCGACCGCGATCTTAACCAGCTTGCCCTCGAACGGAGACGGGATCTCGGCGTTGACCTTGTCGGTCACGACCTCGACGATCGGCTCGTCGCGCTTGACGAAGTCGCCCTCGTGCTTGAGCCATTTGTCGACGGTGCCCTCGGTGACAGATTCGCCCAGCTGAGGCATCTTGATTTGCGAAACGCCCAT
>VBGP01000016.1 GCA_005880795.1 Chloroflexota bacterium
GTACGTGTTCTGGTTAATGGGACTTGACAGCGAACTTTTGTTTGGTACAATTACAAGCGTGGATTACGCCGGTGTCAGCCCCGCCAACCAGGCTCGCGCAAGGGAGCTCGAGGATCGCCTCGGACAGCTCTCCGCCCAGGCCCACGCTTCGATGGCGGGCGTGGCAATCGCCGGTGCCGAGTTCGACGAGCTCGGCGGCTGGTACGACGGCGGTATCCGCTCGTTCCCGCACTGGCTGGCGATCAACATGGGCTTTGATCCCCACACTGGAAAGGAGCTCCTTCGGGTCGGACAGGCTCTGAAGAGCCTGCCTCTGATCGCGGCGGCATTCGCATCCGGTCAGCTCTCCTTCGACAAGGTGCGCCAGATCACCTCAGTGGCCACGGCGGATACCGACGGGCTGATGCTTGAAATCGGACGCGGCGCGTCGGGCTCTCAGCTTGAGCGAATCTGCCGCTCGCTGCGCCGGATCAAAGAGCTCGAATCCCCGGGCCACGACCAAAAGGAGCTCGCCAAGCGAGGCCTGTGGACCCACCTGGACGATGACGGCATGATTCGTCTGGTGGCCAAGCTGCCGGCCGAGGATGCCGCCGTCGTGGTCGCCGCTCTCGAGTCCATCACCGGCTCACGACCGGTGCCCGATTCGTCAGGCGACGAAGTTCCGGACCCGGCTGAAGACCGTTGGGCGGCGCGCCGCGCTGACGCGTTGGTGGCGATGTCCGAGCACGTGATCTGCGGCGCGGCCGGCGGTCTGGTCGTGGCCGGCGAGGCGCACCAGGTTGTAGTTCACGTCGATGTCGGCGTGCTCACCGGTGAGGCACGCGATGGTCTGTGCCAGCTCGAAAACGGAGCGCCACTCTCGGCAGCCGCGGCACGCCGGATCGGTTGCGACGCGGAGATCATCCCCGTCCTTGAGCGGGACGGCCTGCCGATCGACGTCGGCCGCAAGCACCGCAGCGCCCCCCAGCGTCTGCGCCGCGCGCTCGAGATCCGCGACAGGTTCTGCCAGTTCCCCGGGTGCGGCGTGCCTGCCCGGCAGACCCACGCGCATCACCTCGATCACTGGGCGGCCGGCGGCGCCACGACGCTCGACAACATGATTCTCCTGTGCGGCTTTCATCACCGCGGCTACCACGACGGCGGCTATCGGATCACAAGGATGGCCGGCTGCGTGACCTTCGAGACTGACGACGGACACGTGATCGGTCAACGGTTGCTCGCGCCGGTCGAACAGCAAATGACATTCCCTCCCGGTACCGCGCGAGCGGAATGGGGCGGCGGGCGCATCGACCACGATCACCTGATGTTTGGCCTGACCCAGTACCTCCCGACGCCGGAGGCCAGGGCGGGTCCGCCGAACTAAAGACCGAACCGCCCTCTGTCGCTTACCCCTCGTCAGCCGCGCGAATCGCTACCGCGCCGGCCGAACAGGCGCTGCAGCCGGAGCGAGATGAGGTGCAGAAACATCCCGAAGGCGTTGATCGGCTGCGCAGCCGCCGGGGGCGGCTCGGGCTGGCTGTTGGCGGCGGCCCCGACGGATGGATTCGGCGGCGGCGCGGCCTCCAGGTTGGCCTTGATGCAGGCAGCCATGTCCTTGACGATCCGCTTCGACACATCCTCCATCACGCCGCGCCCGAACGAAGCGACACGACCGGCGACGTGGTAGTCGGTCACGATCCGGACCGTCGATCCGGCGCCCGCAGCCTCGACCGTCATGAGGGCGGTCGCCTTGGCCGTCCCCTGGCCGGTGGTCTCCCTGCCTTCGGCGATCAGCGTGGCCGTGCGGTCCGAATCGCTGCGTTCTGAGATCCGGGCCGTGCCGTTGTACGCGACCGAGATCGGCCCGACCTTCACCTTGACCTTGCCCTTGAACGTGCTCGCGTCGACGACCTCGGTGAGCTCCGCGCCGGGCACGCAGCCCACGACCTTGTTGACGTCGAGGAGGTAATCGAAGACCCGGTCCGGTGGGGCGCCCACCTGAAACGAATTCTCCAGTTGCATTTCCGGCCTAAAAGTAGCGCAATAGAGGGGTTCATCTGCGATGAGTTGATCGGTGCCGCCCGCGCACCGCCTTTTGGTGGGGTTTTAGGAGGACTGATGAAGCACAAGGTCGCGACAACCGTCAACGGCCGCCAGCACGAGCATGAGGTAGAGCCACGCCTGCTGCTCGTGCACTATCTCCGAGACAACCTGGGGCTCACCGGCACGCACATCGGCTGCGATACGAGCCAGTGCGGCGCGTGCACCATCCTGGTCGACGGCAAGGCCGTCAAGAGCTGCACGATGTTCGCCGTCCAGGCCGAAGGGCGGAGCCTGGTGACCATCGAGGGCATGGCGAAGGGCGGGGAGCTGCACCCGATCCAGCAGGCCTTCTGGGACGAGCACGGTCTGCAGTGCGGCTACTGCACGCCCGGCTTCATCATGGCCGCCGCCTACCTGCTCGAGCAAAATCCGAACCCGACCGAAGACGAGATCCGCAAGGGCCTCGAAGGCAACCTCTGCCGGTGTACCGGCTACGTCAACATCGTCAAGGCCGTCCAGAGCGCAGCCAAGACGATGAGCGCCACTCCGGCCAAGAAGGCAACGGTCACAGCGGGAGGCAACTGACATGGCGGTCACCCAGCTGGTCGGTGCCAAGATCCACCGCCGCGAAGACCCTCGCTTGATCACCGGTCATGGCCACTACGTCGATGACCTCACGCGGCAGGGCACCGCGTACGCCCATTTCGTGCGCAGCCCACTCGCGCACGCACGCATCAAGAGCATCGATATCACCGACGCAAGCAAGTCTCCCGGCGTGGTCGGCGTCTATACGGCGCGCGACTTCAAGGGCTTGCTCGCCGGCACGCATCCGGCCGCGCCGGCCTTTGTCGCCGAGAAAAAATTTGTGCCCGAGCGCTTTCCGATCGCCGAGAAAGAGGTCACCTACCAGGGAGAGATCGTCGCCGCGGTGCTCGCCGAGACCAAGAGCCAGGCGGCCGACGCGGCCAACCTGATCCAGGTCGAGTACCAGGACCTGCCCGCGGTGATGGACCTCGAGAAGGCTCTCCAGAAGGGCAGCCCGAAGTCGCACGTGGACGGGCCGGACAACGTCTGCTGGGATTTCACATACACGGGGCCCGAGATCACGGAGGCGGCGTTCAAAGAGGCGGACGTCGTGGTGAAGGAGCGAATTCTCCAGAACCGGCTGGCGCCCGTGCCGATGGAGCCGCGTGGCGTGAGCGCCGATTACGAAGGCTTTGACAAGAAGCTCACGATCTGGATGTCGAGCCAGAACCCGCATTTCATCCGCCTGTTCGTCTCCGGCGCGATGGGGCTCAAGGAGAGCCAGGTGCGGGTCGTCTCGCCCGACGTGGGCGGTGGGTTCGGCAGCAAGATCAGTCCGTATCCAGAGGACTACCTGGTGCCGACGCTCTCGCGCATCGCCGAGCGACCGGTGAAGTGGACCGAGACCCGCACCGAATCGATCCAGAACGCCACGCACGGCCGCGGCCAGTTCTATGACTGCGAGGTGGCGGCGAAGAAGGACGGGACGCTGCTCGGCATGCGTGTGGTCCAGTACGTCGACGTCGGCGCCTACCACGGCACGTTCGGCGCGTTCCAGCCCGTAGCCTGCCTGATGGCCGGCGGCGCATATAAGTGGAAGGGAATCTCCGCGCGAACGGTCGGGGTGTTGACCAACCGGGTGCCGACGGACCCGTATCGAGGAGCGGGCAGGCCCGAGGCGACGCACCTCGTCGAGAGGATGGTCGACCTCGTCGCCCTCGAGCTGAAGATGGACCCGGTCGCAATCCGGCGCAAGAACTTCATCCAGCCCGAGGACTTTCCGTTCACGCAGAACTTTGGGCTCGTGGTCGACTCAGGCGATTACGACAAGGCGCTGGACAAGGCGCTGCAGCTCATCGGTTACGACGAGCTGCGCAAGAAGCAGGCCGAGCTGCGCAAGCAGGGCCGGTACATGGGCATCGGATTCTCCACCTGGATCGAGCTCTGTGGTTTCGGTCCCAGCGCGGCGACGGCGCCGGCCACGGGCGGAATCGCGCTCGTCGAATCGGCGCAGGTACGCGTGACCCCGACCGGCTCGGTGATCGTCTACACCGGCACACACTCCCACGGCCAGGGACACGAGACGACATTTCCTCAGATCGTGGCCGACCAGCTGGGCGTGCCGTACGAAAGCGTCGAGCTGAGGCACGGCGATACGGCTGAAGGCACGGCGTTCGGTTATGGCACGTATGGCAGCCGCAGCCTTGCCGTCGGCGGAGTGGCGATAAGCAAGGCCGCGGGCAAGGTCATCGACAAAGGCAAGAAGCTGGCCGCGCACATGCTGGAGGCGGCGGAAGAGGACGTCGTCTTCGAGCACGGGAGCTTCCATGTCAAGGGTTCGCCGGACAAATCAAAGGCGTTCGGCGAGGTCGCCTTTGCCAGCTACGGGATGAACCTGCCGGAAGGGATGGAGCAGGGACTCGAGGCGGTCGCGTACTTCGACCCGCCAAACCTCGTGTGGCCGTTCGGCACGCACATAGCGGTGGTCGAGATCGACGCGGAGACGGGTGCACCGCTGCTCACCAAGTACGCCGCCGTGGATGACTGCGGAAACATCATCAACCCGATGATCGTCGACGGCCAGATTCACGGCGGCATCGTGCAGGCCATCGCGCAGGCCCTGTATGAGGAGGTCGTTTACGACGAGGACAGCGGCCAGCTTAAGACCGGGACTCTGATCGACTACAGCATGCCGACGGCCAATGAGATCCCGACCATCCTTCTCGACAAGACGATCACGCCGAGTCCCACCAACGATCTCGGCGTCAAGGGGATCGGCGAAGCCGGGACGATCGCCGCGAGCGCCGCGGTGATCAACGCGATCTGCGACGCACTGAGCCCGCTTGGCATCAAGCACGTCGACATGCCCGCGAGCCCGGACAAGCTCTGGAAGATGATGAAGGAGGCACGGAATTGATTCCCGCCGCATTCGAATACGCTCGCGCCTCCTCCGTTGAAGAGGCCTCGAAGCTGCTCAAGAAATTCGGCGAGGATGCCAAGGTGCTGGCGGGGGGGCACAGCCTGATCCCCCTCATGCGCCTGCGCCTCGCCCAGCCGGCCGCCCTGATCGACATCAACGGCATCAAAGAGCTCGACCACATAAAGGAGGACGGACAGAAGCTCCGCGTCGGGGCGCTGACCCGACACGTGACAATCCACAACTCGGCGGTCGTGAAAGCGAAGCTGCCTCTGCTCGCCGAGATCGCGAGCGAGGTCGGGGACAACCAGGTTCGCAACATGGGGACCATGGGCGGGGTGATCGCGCACGCCGATGCGGCCGGTGACTATCCGACCCTGGCGCTGATGCTCGATGCCGACATCGTGACCAACCAGCGGACGATCCCCGCGCGCGACTTTTTCAAGGACCTGTTCACCACGGCGCTCGGCCCGGACGAGGTGGTGACCGAAGTCGTGTTCCCGGTGGCGAACGGTCCGCACAAGTACGTGAAGTTCCGCCGCCGGCTGTTCGACTGGGCGATCGTCGGAGTGGCGGCCCAGAAGATGAATGGCGGTTGGAGGATCGGCCTCACCAACGTCGGTCCGACGCCGGTTCGGGCGAACGCCGTGGAGGAGGCGCTGCAGAAAGGCGCCAAGGCCGAAGAGGCGGCGCAGCATGCGTCGGACGGTCTCGACCCGGCCGGCGACCTGCGCGCCAGCCCCGAATACAAGAAGCACCTGGCCCGCGTGCTGACCAAGAGGGCAATCAACCAGGCCGAAGGACACCAGTAAAGGCTCGGGGAGGCGGGACTACATCAGTCCCGTCTCCTCGTACGCTTTGTCTCCGTGAGCGCTCCACTTGCCATCGAGGACATCGAGCGCCGCCTACGCGAACGTCGCTACATCGGCGACCGGGCGCTTGCCACCTCGATCTTTCTCGCCCTCCAGCTCCAGAAGCCGCTGTTCATCGAGGGCGAGGCGGGTGTGGGCAAGACCGAGGCGGCCAAGGTCATGGCCGATGTGCTCGGCGCGCGGCTGATCCGGCTCCAGTGCTATGAGGGGATCGACCTCGCGCACGCCGTGTACGAGTGGAACTATCCGCGCCAGCTTCTGCACATCCGCCTTATGGGCGAGGGAGAGGACAGAAAGGTCGCGGAGCGCGAGATCTTCAGCTCCGAGTTTCTGCTGCGCCGGCCCCTGCTTGACGCGATCGACAATGACGACGCAACGCCGCCGGTCCTGCTCATCGACGAGATCGACCGGTCGGACGAAGAGTTCGAGGCCTTCCTGCTCGAGCTGCTGTCCGACTTCCAGGTCTCGATTCCAGAGATCGGCACGATCAAGGCACGCCAGGTGCCGTTCGTCGTGATCACGTCCAACCGCACACGCGAGGTTCACGACGCGCTCAAGCGCCGCTGCCTCTATCACTGGATCGACTATCCGGACCTCGACAAAGAGGTCGAGATCGTGCGTGCTCGGGCCCCTGAGGCGGCGGATGGGCTGGCCCGCGAAGTGGCGGCGCTCGTGCAGGGACTGCGGGGAATGGACCTGTACAAGGTGCCGGGAGTCGCGGAGACGCTCGACTGGGCGCGTTCCCTGGCCGCACTGGGCGCCACGCACATCGACTCGAACCTCGTCAACGCGACGATGGGCGCGGCTCTCAAGTACCAGGAAGACCTGGAGCGCGTTCGGGAGCAGGTCCCGGCGCTGGTCGACAAGGCGCAGCGTGCCTAGCGAATCGGTCGACCTGCTTCCGCGCCTCGGCGCGTTCGCGCGCCTCTTGCACGATGCAGGACTCGAGGCGGGGCCGCGCCGGCTGACCGACGCCACGCGCGCGCTCGGCGTCATCGACCTGAAGCAGCAGGGCGATTTTCGCAATGCGCTGCGGTCTGTGTTCGTGAGTCGCAAGGAAGACCTACCGACATTCGAAGCCGCCTTCGACATCTTCTGGGCGCCGCCCGACCCTCGCGCTTCGGCAGGTGTCATCCCCGGGCGCAGCCGCGCCCTGCCTCTCTCGCCCGAACGCGCGAAGGCGTGGGCCAACGCCCTCGGGCTCAACGCGTCGCAGATGAACCGCGAGCAGAACCCGACCGAGTTTCCCGCCCGCTCGAGCGGGTACAGCGCGGAAGAGCTGCTCCGCCACAAGGACTTCGAAGAGATGACGTGGGCCGAGACGGAGCAGGTCCGCCGCCTCCTCGAGCAGGCGCCCTGGCGCGTGGGCGAACGGCGCACCCGCCGGCTGCGCGCAGCGCGGTCGGGCCGCATCGACCTGCGGCGCTCGGCCCGCCATGCCATCCGTTCCAGCGGCGAGCTCATGGCTCTGTTCCACCGCAAGCCTCGTGTGCGCCGGCGCCCGCTCGTGCTCATCTGCGATGTCAGCGGGTCGATGGAGCGGTATTCGCGACTCCTCATGATCTTCGCCCACGCCATCGCGCGCCGAGAGGACCTCGAGGCCTTCGTGTTCTCCACGCGGCTCACGCGCATCACGCGCCTGCTGCGTCAGCGCGACCTCGACCGCGCTCTCGATTCCGTGAGCAAGGGCGTGCGTGACTTCAGCGGCGGGACACGGATCGGTGACGCAATCGGCGACTTCAATCGACACTGGGCGCGCCGCGTGCTCGGGCACGGCGCTGTCGTGATCATCATCAGCGATGGATGGGACCGCGGCGACCCCGCTCAGCTGAGCGCCGAGCTCATCCACCTGCGACGGTCCGCGCACAGGCTGATCTGGCTCAATCCACTGCTCGGTTCCGAGGGCTACGAGCCGCTGACGCGAGGGATGGCGGCGGCGCTTCCGTATTGCGACGACTTCCTGGCGGCGCACAACGTCGAAGCGCTCGACGACCTCGGGAGGCTATTGGCTTCCCTTCCCCCCTCGCGGGGGCGATCAAGAGGCGCGTCTCGCGCGTCCTTAACGGGCTTGTCCCGCAAGGTGGCCCCCCGCGAAGCGGCGGGCCGGATGGGGACGGACGGCTGACGTTTGCGATGAGAGAGGTTCTGAACGAGCTCAATCAATGGACGCGCGAGGGCGAAGAGATCGCCGTCGCCACGGTCATCGAAACGTGGGGCTCGAGCCCGCGCCCGCTCGGCTCCAAGATGCTGGTCACGCGTTCGGGCAAGATGGCCGGCTCGGTCTCCAACGGATGCATCGAGGGCGCCGTGTTCGAGGAGGCGCAGAAGGTGCTCAAATCGGGCGCGCCGAAGATCGCCGCGTTCGGCGTCGCCGACGACGTGGCTTTTGAGGTGGGGCTCGCATGCGGCGGCCACATCGAGGTCTTCATCCAGCCGCTCGGACCTGTGCACCGGCAGCTTGTCGGGATGCTGGATCGCAACGAGCCGGCGACGCTGCGCACCAACCTCGCCAGTGGACAGGCGGAGCTCATCAAAGGCACACCGCAGGGTTCAGAGCTTGCGAGGCGCGACGGCGACCTGTTCGTCGAGCCCTTCCGCCGGCCGGCGCACCTGGTGATCGTCGGGGCGATCCACATCGCGATTCCGCTGCACCGCCTCGCAAAGCTGATGGGCTACCACGTGACCGTGATCGACGCGCGCGCGAAGTTCGCGACCAAGGAGAGATTCCCCGAGGCGGACGAGCTGATCGTCGCTTGGCCGGACGAGGCCATGTCAAAGCTGGACATCGACAGCTCGGTCTACGTCGTCATCCTCACCCACGATCCGAAGTTCGATCTGCCGGCACTGCGTTCCGTCCTGGCGCGAGAGCCTGGGTACATCGGCGCCATCGGCAGCCGCAAGACCAACCAGAACCGATTCGACGCGCTCCGCCGCGAAGGCTTCACCGAGGAGCAGCTGTCGCGCGTGCACGGTCCCATCGGACTGGACCTGGGGGGCAGGGGGGCGGAGGAGACGGCGCTCGGCATCCTGGCCGAGGTCACCGCGGTGCGCTTCGGCGGCTCGGGCGTTTCGATGCGCGCCGCCCGCGCATGAGCGAAACATTCGTTGGCGGCTTCATGAGCGGCTTTCTTTCGCGAGGCTTCCTCGGTGCCCGCGTCGGCTACGGGCTGTACTTCACGACCGTGCGCCTGTTCGGCGTCGATCCAGGCGCGCATGGCGGATCGGAGCTAACCGGCGCCATGGCCGGCTACATCGATGGCCAGTTGATGCCAACCCTGACTGAGGACGAGAACGCGAGACTGATCGCGGAGCTGGAACGCGTGAAAGACTTCGACCTGGCCAAAGACCAGATCAAGCAGATAGTGATCAAGAGGCCGGGGTGGTACGGAATAGGATTTGGTCGAATCAAGATCGTTCCGCTGACTGGTGAGTCAAGAAGCATCCAGCTGCGGCACCCCATCGCCTACGACCGGTTGATTCAGCTGACGCAGGTGTTCAGTCCTGAGTTGGTGAGGACGCAGCCTTTTCTCGCTTTCTGAAACGGCGCGCCTTCTCCCGGTTGCCGCAGGAAGCCATCGTGCACCAACGGCTCGAGTGGTTCTTGGAGCGGTCGTAGAACGCCCAGCGGCACTCGCCAGAGCCGCACAGCTTGAGCCGCTCCCAGTTTCGGTCCTGCATCGCGGAGTAGAAGCTCGCGACCAGGCGGCCGATCGCCCCGACGGCGCCTGACGCCTCGGGCTCGAGGCGCGCCTTGCCGTCCGGCGCGAAGCGCATCCGGAGCCGGCTCGCGCTGGCCGCCTCGTTCAGGGTCGCCAGGTCCACCGGATAGATCCGCGAGCCCGAATTCCCGCCGATCACCGCGCGCATCGCTTCGCGTACGGCTTGGGCGTGCTTGAGGTCCCCCTCCTCAACCACCTGCGAGCCCTCCATCAGCTCCCTTGCAACCAGCCATGCCTTGAGCGTGTTTGGGTCCTTGAGCTCCTCGTTCCTGGGCACCATGTCGAGGGTGTTGACGAACGCCTGGACCAGGCCGAGCTCGCCGGTTGCCGTCTCCCGTTCAGACATCGAAATTCAGTCTACCCATAACCACAAAAGGCGCAACATTGGTTATAATAACTGTCGTACACCATTAGACGGTTAGGAGGTCGAGAATGAACCCGTACATGAACGAGGACGTGATGTGGCAGCGGCTGAAGGACATCCAGCTGGAGGCCGAGAACAGGCGGCTTTACGGCGACACCACCCTGAGGAGCCTGGTCGCTCTGCTTCGCATGTTCGGCCAGCGTGCATGGTGGATCGCCGGCCTCGCCATGCGGCGGGCGCCGCGACGCCGGCCCCTCCGCGTCGTGAACGAAGACCGCGACACCGCTTCCCACGCGGCGTAAGCGGTCAGCCGGCCAGCCGGCGTAATACCGCGACCTGCTCGGCGTCGGGTCCGCCGCCCGCGCCCGGTACCTCGAGGATGAAGGGCAGCTTCGCGAGCCGCGGCTCGTGGAGCAGGGCCCGGAAGCCTTCCTCCCCGATCTGACCCGTCCCGATGTTCGCGTGCCGGTCGCGGTTCGAGCCCAAGCCGGTCACCGAGTCATTGCAGTGGATGACCTCGACGCGCTTCAGCCCGACCACGCGGTCCAGCTGGTCGATCGTCTTCTTCACCTCGGCCGCGGTGCGCTCGTCATAGCCCGAAGCAAACGCGTGACACGTGTCGAAGCAGACCGAGACACGTGGATCGCCGTCCAGCGCGCTCAGCATCTCGGCGATCTCTTCGAACTTCGCGCCCACGCAGCCACCGAGGCCGGCGTTGTTCTCGATCAGCAGGCGGGCGGACTTGGGGCTGGCCCTCTCCAGGACGTGCTTCAGGTGCTCGGTGATCGACGGCAGCCGCGCCTCGAAGCCCGCGCCTTTGTGCGAGCCGGTGTGGAAGATCACGCCGTCGACCCCCAGCTCGTCCGCGGCTTTCAGGTAACCCGCGAGCGTGCTCTCCGAGCGCTGGCGCAGGGTCGGGTCGTCGCCCGCCAGGTTGATCAGGTAGACGGCGTGGAAGTAGAACGGCGGGCGGCCGTGCTGCGCGGCCGCTTCCTTGAACGTCGCGATTCGGTTCTCGTCGAGCTTCGGCGATCCCCAAAAGCCAGGGGGAGTAGGGTGGACTTGTATGGCCTCCGCCCCCATCGCCTTCGCGCGCTCAAAGGCCAGATGGAGTCCACCGGACGAGTCGACATGAGCCCCAAGAATGGCCATTCAAGAGAGAGTAATTCGGGTCCCATCTGGCATGCTGACCGGGCTTTGTCTGTGTTCGTCATGGGCGACCTCGACCTCGCGATTCGAGGCCGCACCTATCGCGAGCCAGAAGGCCCGCATTCGATGGTCGTGCGGGGCAAGGACCTCGATGCCGGGCTGCAGCACATCGCGGCGCGAAGCGACTGCAGGTCCGTCGCGGTCGTCGGCCTGCCCGAGCAGGTGCCCGACCTGTCGGCCCTGGTCGGACGCCGACTGCTGCTCGTCGACGGGGACAGCGGACGCCTGCGCAACTTTGCGGAAGTCGCGATCCGAGCAGGCATCGAGGTGGAGTGGATTCGTGCGGCCCGACCGCCGTTCGAGCGGCTTGCCGCCGCGCTTCTGCCCGTGGGCGGCATCGTCCTCGCCGCCGGGCGCAGCTCGCGGATGCCTGGATCGCAAAAGCTTCTCCTGGACATCGACGGGGTGCCGATGGTCCGCCATGTTCTCGAGGCCGCGTCTGAAGGCGGCTGCCATCAGACGGTCGTCGTCTACGCCGAGGAGGACGTCCGGCGGGCCATCGACGGCAGGGCGGAGCTGATCTTCAACGCCAAGGCCGGCAGCGGAATGGCCTCGTCACTGCAGGTCGGGCTGCGCGCGCTGCGGCCCGAGATCGAAGGCGCGATGGTGCTCCTGGGCGACCAGCCGCTCGTCGGGTCGCGCACGGTGGCCACCTTGTTGAGGGCATGGCGGCGCGAAGGATCGCGTCCCGCGGTCGCGGTTTCGAGCGGCGAAGATGGTTGGGCCCCGCCCGTGATCATCTCCCGAGAGCTCTGGGACGAGCTGTTTGCCCTCAAGGGCGATGCCGGCGCGAGGCAGGTCCTGCACGGCCGGCCGGAGCTGCTCGACGTGGTGCCCGCGCCGGGCCGGCCGGACGACATCGACACGCCGGACGACTACGCGAAGATCGTCCGTCTATTCCCGCGGAAGAGGCCTCGCCAGCGCGCGTAGCAGCTCGCACGGCGTAGCATCATTGATGGTGCTAGTGATCGCTCTAGGAGTGATGACTTGAAAGATCACGCCAACGATCGAGTCAAGGACGGTTGGGTCGGCTCTGGCGAGTACGAGGACATCCTCTACGACACCTGGGACGGCGTGGCCAAGATCACGATCAACCGCCCCGACGTCCGCAACGCCTTTCGCCCGACGACCGTCTCCGAGATGGCGAAAGCGTTCGAGGTCGCCCGCGACGACCCGACCATCGGTGTGGTCATCCTCACCGGCGCCGGCACCGAGGCGTTTTGCTCAGGCGGCGACCAGCGCATCCGGGGCGACGACGGCTACGTCGATCCGGCGGGCACGGGACGGCTCAACGTGCTCGACCTCCAGGTCCAGATCCGGCGCCTCCCCAAGCCGGTGATCGCGATGGTCGCGGGCTACGCGATCGGCGGCGGTCATGTCCTGCATGTCGTGTGCGACCTGACCATCGCCGCAGACAACGCGCGCTTCGGCCAGACCGGGCCTCGAGTCGGCAGCTTCGACGGTGGATATGGAGCGGGGCTCCTCGCACGGATCGTCGGGCAGAAGAAAGCGCGTGAGATCTGGTTCCTTTGTGAGCAGTACGACGCGCAGCAGGCGCTCGACATGGGACTGGTCAACAAGGTCGTGCCGTTGGCGGACCTGGAGCAGGAGACCCTGGCTTGGTGCCGCCGCATGCTCGAGCTCAGCCCGCTTGCGCTCCGCATGCTCAAGGCCGGACTCAATGCGGCCGACGACGGGCTGGCCGGGATCCAGCAGCTGGCGGGCGACGCAACGCTCCTCTATTACATGAGCGAAGAGGCGCAGGAAGGCCGGGACGCTTACGTACAGAAACGTAAGCCGAACTTCACGAAGTTTCCGAAGCGGCCGTAGTGGCCACGGTCGCGCCGGCAATCAGGCCAAGCGCCATGCAGGTGTGGTGGTCGGCCGTCCGGCCGGCGACGCTCAATGCGTCGATCGCTCCGGTGCTCGCCGGCACAGCGATCGCCGTGCACGATGGCGGCGCGCGCTGGGCCGCCGGAATCGGCGCCCTGGTGGTCGCAGTGGGAATCCAGCTGGGGGTGAACTTCGCCAATGACTACTCGGATTTCGTTCGCGGCGCCGATGCAAATCGAGTTGGTCCGGTGCGCGCGGCGTCGTCTGGAGTAGTCGACCCTGGGCAGGTGCGCTGGGCGGCGATCGCCGCTTTTGGTGTCGCGGGGGTGGCGGGCCTGGCGCTCAGCCTGGCCGTCGACGTGCGGCTGCTCGTGGTGGGAGCGGCGTGTCTGCTCGCGGGTTGGCTCTACACGGGCGGACCGCGTCCCTACGGCTATCTGGGGCTGGGCGAGGTTTTCGTCTTCGTCTTCTTCGGCCTTGTCGCGACGGTCGGGACCGTGTACGTCGAAACCGGACGAGTCACGACGCTCAGTGTCTTGATGGGATGCGCGATGGGTTTCCTTGCGACGGCCATCCTTGTGCTCAACAACCTGCGCGATCTCGACAGCGACGCGGCTGTGGGGAAGAGGACGCTCGCCACGCGCATCAGCCGAGGTCCAACTCGCATCCTCCTCCTGCTGTTGGTTGGCGCCGCCTTCGCTGTGCCCGTCGTCCTCGCGATCGCGCATCTCGCTTCCGCAAGCGTCCTCCTGGTTGAGCTGGGTATTCCGGTCGCTGTTGGGGCCCTGCGCACGGCGTTCGTCACCGCCCAGCCCGCGCCCCTTGTGGGGGCGCTGAAACGGATGGCCACGGCGCAGGCGGTGTATGCGGTGCTCTTCGCGATGGCATTCGTCTTGTGAGGGAAGCCGTGATCACCGCGAAGCGGCCGGACGCTGTCGCCCGCGAGGTCGAGCGACTGGCACGCAAGGGCCAGACACGCTTCACCATCAGCGCCATCGATCACGGCGGAATGCTCGACCAGGAGCGGCTCGGTGCCGCGCGTTACGCGGCCGGCCTTCAGTCGACGGTCGAGCTGGAGGCGCTCACCGCGGCGGCCGCGGCCGCGAGGTGATTCGCGAGGACGCGCGCGAACGCATCGGGTCGCTCCTGGTGGACCGCGTGTCCGGCCCTGAGCACCAGCTCGGCCCGCCCGTTTCGCACCGTCACGGCGAGCCTGCGCGCAGAAGCGACGTAGCCGTGGTCCAGCTGACCCGCAACAAACGTGCACGGAAACGTCACGAGAGAGAGCTCGTCCCACACCGGCTCCATCACCCCTGCGCCCATGCCGCGCAGCGAACACGCAAGACCTGTCGCGTGGTTCTGCAGCCGGTCGGCGCGAACCTCGGCCAGATACGCGGGACCTCGGCGCTGCAGTCCGGCGAAAAGCGGAAGCGAGCTCCAGTAGTCGACGAAGGACTCCACGCCGTCCCTCTCGATCCGCTCCGCGAGCGCCTCGTCTCCCTGGCGCCGTCCCGCGCGCGCGTCCTCATCAAGCCCGGCGTGGGCGCCGATGGTGAGGAGGGAGAGGATGCGTTCCGGCTGTCGCGCGGCGACGTGCAGCGCGAGCCGCCCGCCCATCGAGTAGCCGGCCAGGTGCGTCCGCTCAACCCCCAGCTCGTCCCAGAGCATCTCGAGGTCGGCGGCGCACGCCTCCATCGAGCAGGGCGCCTCGCGACGGGTCTGCGTCTCGCCGTGGCCGCGCAGGTCGGGCACGATCCACTTCCACCCCTCGGGCATCCTGGAAATGAGCTCGCGCCAGCTCCGTCCGCTCTGGGTGAAGCCGTGCAGAAGCGTTACCGGCGGCCCGTCGCCGGTCACAAAGTAGCTCAGCCTGACGTCCCCACGCTCCAGAATCACGACTCGATCCTATGACTGACGTGACTCAATCCTTCGCCGCCACGTTCGTGGACGAGCTGGCGGCGCAGGGCGTCGAGTTCGCCTGCGTCTCGCCTGGCTCGCGCTCGGCTCCTATCGCCATGGCGCTGCAGCGGCATCCGCGAATCAAGGTCCTCGTCCAGATCGACGAGCGATGCGGCTCTTTCTTTGCCCTCGGCCTGGGCAAGGCGTCGGGCAAGCCGGCCGTCGTGCTTTCCACCTCGGGCACCGCCGCGGCTGAGTTTCATCCCGCGGTGGTGGAGGCGTCGTACTCGCATACCCCGCTCATCGTCCTCACCGCCGACCGGCCGCCGGAGCTGCAGGGAGTGGGGGCCAACCAGGCGATCGACCAACAGCATCTGTATGGAAGCGCGGCGCGGTGGTTCTTCGATCCGGGTCCGCCCGTCGAGATGCCCAACGCGGCCCGCGTTTGGCGGCGGCTGGCCGCGAGGGCGGTTGCGGAAGCCGCCGGTGGACCGGTGCACCTGAACCTTCCATTTCGCGAGCCGCTGGTGCCGCAACCCGGCCATATCCCGGTCGCGGAAGGAGCGCCCGCGCAATCGGTGACCGCCGGCCGGCTGCTGCCGAGCCAGGCGCAGGTCGCCTCGCTCGCCTCCGCGCTGCAGCGCGCGCAGCGCCCGCTCATCGTCGCGGGCGCGATGCGGGACGGCGATCGTCTGGCCGCAGCCCTGCACCGGCTGGGGATGCCGCTGTTCGCGGAGCCCACCTCCCAGCTGCGGCGGGCCGAAGCGGGCGCGGTGGTCGAGTCTTACGAGGCTCTGCTGCGGGCGGGATGGTCGCTGCAGCACGGCCCCGACCTGGTTATCCGCATCGGCGCGATGCCCACGTCTCGGGTCTTGAACCGGTGGCTGGCCGCGGCCGCGGCGCCCACGTTCCTTCTCGATCCAGACCGCGCCTGGCGCGACGAGGACCACGTCGCCACCAACGTGATGGCTTGCGACCCGCAGCCCCTGCTCGAGGCGCTGCCGCCGGTCGATCGGTCGGCGTGGCGCGAGCTGTGGCTCAGCGCGGGGAAGCGCGCCACCGCCGCGATCGCCGCGACCATGGTCTCGACGCCGCTTCATGAGGGCCACGTCGCGCGGGCGCTGAGCTCGCGCTTGCCGGATCCGGGCAACTTGTTCATCGGATCGAGCATGCCGATCCGCGCGGCCGACAGCTTCTGGCCCCTGGCCAGGCCCAAGCAGCGCTTCTTCGCCAACCGGGGCGCCAGCGGTATCGATGGCTTGGTGTCCAGCGGCCTTGGCGTGGCCACGGGTCGCGATCCGGCGCCGACGGTGCTGATGCTCGGCGACCTATCGCTCTATCACGACATGAACGGGCTTTGGGCGCTGCAGCGGCACGGCATCAGGGCGACGCTGGTCATCTGCGACAACAACGGTGGCGGGGTCTTCAACTTCCTGCCCCAGGCGGAGCACCAGGACGTTTTCGAAGAGATCTTCGCCACCCCGCTTGGGCTGGACCTCTCGCAGGTGGCGCGGCTCTACGGCCTCGTCTACAGCCCGGTGACCGACCGGTCGGGCCTCGAGCCTGCGATCGCGGACGCAATCGCCGCCCCCACGCCGACCATGGTGGTCGTTCGATTCAAGCGAGAGGACAGCGTGAGCGGCCACCGCCTGTGCTGGGAAGCGGCAGCGTCGGCGCTCAGGAGCTAGCTCGATTCGGTGCGTCTTGCGCAAAACGCACCGTCGAAAGTTCAGGAAAGGTCCTTTCTGCGCAAACCGCACGGAATTACTCTTCGAGCAGAAACTCCAGCACGACTCGGTTGAACTCGTGGGGGTGTTCAAGGTTCGGAAGATGCGCCGCGTCGTGGATGATCGCTTTGCGCGCGTTTGGCACCTTCTCCATCAACAAGCCGACTGCGTCCAGGACCGGAGGCGCGTCTTCATCGCCAACCACAACCAGCGTTGGAGCGGTTATCTCATGGAGCCTCTCGACGGCCGGGGGATCGAGGTCGTCGGTGGGCGCACTCTCCCAGTCGGCGTTGACGTTGCCACCGTTCATGTCGAGAAACAATCGACGCAGCGGCTCTTTCACGTATCCGCGAGGCCGTCGCGGCCCATCGAGCCAGAGGTGCATCTCGGCATGGTTCACAGCGTCCATGTCATGGGCTTCGTCCGCCGCGCTCACCTCGGCAAAGAGGTCGGGATATTTCTTGCCGAAGTTCGCCCCGCCGATACCGGGCCCGACGAGAACCAGCTTCGAGATGCGCTCGCTGTGCTGCAACGCAAAGTCGATCGCCATGCCCGCGCCGATGGAACAGCCCACCAGGTGAACGGGCTTCAACTCGAGCTGGTCGATCAGCGCGAGCAGGTCAGCCACCGGCGACCAACGTATCGGCGGCAGCTCTGACTGGCCGAAGCCCCGCGTTTCAGGGCGGATCACGTCGAAGTGCTTGGCGAAGGCTGCGACCTGCGGCCCCCACATGCGTGAGTCGGCGACGCCCGCGTGAAGAAAAATGACGGGCAGGCCCGAGCCCTCGCGTTCGTAGTGGATACGTGCCCCGTTGATGGTCGCCTGCATCAGATGAGCGCGGTCAGAAGCGCTTTGAACTTGAGCTCCGTCTCCTCCAGCTCTCGCGCGGGGTCTGAGTCGGGCATCACGCCGACACCAGCGTAGAGCCGCGCGCCGTCTTCCCACAGGAGGCCGCAGCGCAGCGCGACGGCGAGCTCGCCGTCACCGCTGCCGTCGATCCATCCCACCGCGCCCGCATACCAACCGCGTTCCATACCTTCCAGCTCGTCGATCATCGCGTCGGCGGCCTCTCGGGGCCAGCCACCCACGGCAGGTGTTGGATGCATCGCAGCCGCCAGCGTCAGGACGTCAGCGGCTGGTCCTTTCAACTCTGCATCGACGCTCGTCGCCAGGTGCTGGATGTTGGTGAACCTGGCAACTTCCGGACCTCGCGCGCTGACCGCTGACGAAAACGGTCGCAGCGCATGGACGACGAATTTCGAAACGAGGCGGTGCTCGTCGGCGTCCTTGTCGCTAGCGGTGAGCACGCGCGCGAGGCGTTCGTCCTCTGCGTCGTTCGCGCCGCGCGCGACCGAGCCGGCCATGGGTTGCGCGAATGCGTGCGAACCTGAGCGCTGGATCAGCAGCTCGGGCGAGGCGCCCGCGAAAGCCGTTCCGTCAGCTCCGCCGATCAGGTACGTGAAGCAGGAGGGATACGCCGCGCGCAACGCTCGGATCACCATCCCCGCCGACACGACGCCATCCCCGCGCGCGAGTACCTCGCGCGCCAGCACCACCTTCTGAGCCTCGCCGCCGCGCAGCCGCGCCGCGGCCGTCTCGACCGCGGCCGTCCACGCCATCGGGTTGCGAACCGGTGTGATGTCAAGGTGGCGCGCCGCCGGCGCTCGGACGCTAGCGACGTTCAGTTCGAGCAGCTCTTCGGCATCCGCGGTCGCGGTCGAGATGAATGTGCGTCCCCGACTCCGCTTGATCGCAAGTGCGGGGACGCGAAACAGCAGCGCGGGAAAGCCTGCCCACGCTCCACCGGGATCGCGGTCGACGCGATACGCGAAGCCTCCGACGGCGACAGCGTCGACAGAAAGCCCGAGACGCTTCCACAGGCGCGACGCGGCGAGGATTCTGTTGTCCCCGGCCTCGAAGTCGACCGCTTTGCCCTCGGCGTCCTCCAGTGCGACGCCGCCCTTGGCCGCCACGATGTCGAGGGCCCGTCCGATCGCGGCCACGCTGACCGCGTCGGGCATCGGCCGCTCGATGAGCATCACCTCGTGCCCGGCGTCCCGCGCGGCGCCCACGACGTCGGCCAGGTCAGGCGTGCGGTCGAGCTCACGGGTCTGGATCGTTGTCTGCGTGATCACTCGCGCTTTTCTATGTGCTCGCGCGCTGCGCGCAGAAGGGTGCGCTGGAAGTGATGGCGGACCAGCGTTCCGCTTGCCTCGAGGAGGTCGTTGAAGGTTTGAAGCAGCCGGCGCTCCGCGGCCTCGGTTGCCCCGCCTTCGGCCTGGATGCGCTCGCGAACGTGGCGGTCGAAGAGGTCGACGGCCTGCCGCGCCGTGCGGTCGACGCCCGCGGCGTAGTCCTTGCCCAGCTCCATCAAGGCGCCAAGCGGCACCCCGGCGGCGATGAGCTTCATGCCGGCCGCGATGGCGTCCAGGTCGTCCGCGGGGTAAAGCGGCTCCTCGCCGCCCTCGATCGGGACCAGGAGCCCGGTCTGCTCCAGGCTCCTGAGCAGCGGCTCGGCGACGCCGCTGCGGTCGGCGAGCTCGCCGAGCGTCAGGGTTTGAGGCGCGGATGGACGGGTGACCGCGGCGACCAGCGCCTCGTCCGAAGGCTCCAGCTCACCGGCCAGGAAGCGCTGGATCACGGTCAGGGTGAAGCCCTGCTGCTGCAGCTCCTTGATCCGCTTCAGTCGATCGACGTGGGAGTCCCCGTACCAGGTCACCCTGCCCTCTCGCCTTGGCGAGTCCAGGAGGCCCTTGCCCTGGTAGAAGCGGATCGTGTCCACGGCCACACCGGCGGCCCGGGCCAACTGTTCGATCCGATACTCCATGAGTACTTACTCTAACGATCGATAAGCCCTAGCCGAAGGTGTTCCAGTAGTACATCCGGTCCAGCCAGCCAGGGTCAGTCCGGTAGGCCCGCGCGAACGATTCCACCGAGTCGACGTAGTCAAAGTCATGGTTGTACTGAAAGATCGCGTTGCGCATGTTGTACGGCGCGCCGTTCCGCACCAGGTAGCGCGCCGCCGCGAGGATCGCGTCGTGGGAATTGTGGATGTCTCCGCCTTGCCCGTATTGCGTCCACGTGCTGGGCAGGAACTGCATCGGCCCTTGCGCGCCCGCTGACGAGTTGTCTTTGACGCGGCCGAAGTTGCTCTCGATGAAATTGATCGATGCAAGGTAGCTCGGGTCGATCCCGTAGCGCCGGGCGGCCTCGTTGTAATAAGAGCGCAGGGCGCTGAGGGGTTCCGTGTCGGTGTACACGTGGTTGAAGTGCACGTTGACCAGGTAGTACTGATCGATGCCCGCGAGGATGTAGAGCGAGTGCAGCGCGGATATCACATCCCCGAGCGGGTGCTGCACGCCTGCAGGCAGCAGCGGCATGACCGCCGACTCGACGCTTGCATATCCGGCGAGCTCATAGACGCGCAGCTGCTCCTGGCGCGCCCCCTGCCGGAAGTTGTATGCGGCGGTGGCGAGGGCAAGCTCCTGGCGGATGGCGTCAGTCAGGCCGGACGCCGGCTGTGCCGCCAGTGTGGCGAGCGCGTTGGACGCTTCCTGCATGGCGAGCTCGGCCGCGATCACGCGAGCGGCCTCGTGGTGCGGATTGGGCCCGCTGTCCGGGTCCTGGGCGAGGGCGGCGTGCGGAAGCGCAGCCAACACCACCGCGACCAGGAACGAGGCCGGGCCTCTACTCAGGCCGTCTGCTCCGAGCCGGCGACTACGTCGGGACGCATATCGGGAACCATGGGCAGGTCGGGTGGATAAGCGTCCGCCGCCGTCGGCGCGCGCAGTCCAACCGAGTCGATCAATCCAGTCACCTCGTCTCCCATCAGCTCGCCGCCCTGCGCGATCAGCGCCTCCACCGCCTGGTCGATGGCCTCTTTGTTGACGTTCATCAGGCGCCAGTCGTCGATATAGGCGGAACCGAGAATTTGGGCCACCACGCGCCGGCCGCGGGGATTGTTCAGCACCGCCCCGACCCATGTGCCTTGCTCGTGCATTCCCTCCGAGACCTGCGCCACAGAGATCAGCTGTTCGCCGATGTTGGTGGCCTTTGTCGACATCTTCGGGTCCAGCTTGTCGGCGCCCATCCCGATCGTTCCCACCATTCGGCACGCGATCGCCGTGGCGCTCCGGAGGTCTCCATACACGCCGGTCGAGCCCTCGCCGTAGAAGACGTGCTCGCAAGCGATGGAGCCGAGCGAGTGCCGGATGTCGCCTGCCAGCTGAGACCTGAACTCCATCCACTCCTCTTCGTTGGGCAGCGACTTGTGATAACCGCCGATCTCACCGATCGCGGTCGCCCGGCGGCGGATGGAAAGGCGGACATGAGCGTGGTCGGTCTTGAAGAAATGCGATGCGACCGCGTGGCCCATCTCATGGCGTGCCACAGCGATCTTGTCCCTCTCGCTGTACTCAACGGGAAGGGCAAGGCCGGCCTCGACGTTGCCCATCGCCTCTCGGACGTCCTGCCAGTTCAGGGCGTCGCGTCCGTCTTCGAACGCGTACAGCAATGCGAGGGACAGAGCCTGCTCGATATCAGCCGGTGAATAGCCTTCGGTGATTCGCGCGAACTCGTCGCGGCGGCTGGGCGTGTCCAGCGCCGGGTCGTGCTGCTTGATGGCGAAGTACAGGTTGGCAATGTCCTTGCGTGACTCGCGGTCCGGAAGGCGAAACACGAGCTGGCGCCCGAACCGGCCGGGTCGGGTTACGGCTTCGTCAAGCACCGACGGCCGGTTGGTCGCGCCGATGAAGAGGATGTTGTAGCTCGGGGCTCTCAGCGCGGGTATGCGCAGCTTCAACTTGGTGCCGTTGAATCCGATTACACGCGGCAGGAACAGACCGTCGAGGGTGAGGTTCACGAGTCCGCGCAACTGCCGGATGATCAATCCGGGGTTGTCGATGCCGTCCATCAAGACGAGAAGCATGTTCAAGCCCATCATGCCCCCGCCCATCATCCCCATCATTCCGCCGCCGCCCATCATTCCGCCGCCGGCCATGCCGCTGCGTCGCGACGCGAGGGCGTCGATCTCGTCGATGAAGATGATGCAGCCGCCCCAGGTCTTGGCTTTCTTGCGAGCGGCCCGAACCATCAGGTAGACGCTGATCGCGTCGATACCCATGAAAAGCATTGCGAAGGAGCCGCCATTCGCGATGTAGATCGGGACGTGGAGCGAGGATGCAATCGCCTTGGCCAGCATCGTTTTGCCGGTGCCGGGAGGGCCGACCATGAGCACGCCCCTCTCGCGCTTCCCGCCGGCCTTCACATAAAGCCGGCCATGCTCGATCAGCTTCAGGATCCTCTTCATCTCGCTGACAGCCGACTTCTGGCCACGCACGTCCTCGATGTCCACGCCGAAACGGGCGTCGTCCGGCACGATCATCGTCTTGCCGATCCTGGACAGGATGTAAAACGGCCCGAGGATGAGGGCGAAGTTCGCGAACATCAAGAAGACCAGATAGATCATTTGCCCGAAGAAGGCTTGCAAGATCGAAGGCAGCAGGAGCACAGCGTCGAGCGGTGCCAGACCGAAGATGAAATACATGAGGGCGAAGTACACCGCGGGCAACGCGGTCAGCCAGAGACTTCGTCGCCAGAAGATCGCGCGGTTGGTCTCGATGGTTCGCTCGAGGACGTCGGGTTCAGCGCTCACATGCTCGCGGACGACAAGCCAGCGCTTGAACAGGCTCAGGATGCCGCGGCAGACCAGCATCGCGAAACCCGCGTAGATGATCGACCCGACGATGCCCAGCTGCAGCCCGATGAGCGCGAACGCGAACGCCGATGCACCGACGAAAAACGTGAGGATCCAGAAGATGATCACGGCGGGGTCAAATCACTATACGTTCTCGGGTTTCTCAGTAACGCCGTCAGATTCGCGTCTCCGGTGCAAGACCACGAGGATCACCAGTGCGATGCCGATCGCGATCAGCAGGTCGCCCGGACTGTAGGCCTCCGGGAGAGGGCGGAGGGACACCCAATCGCCCAGCCAGTTGAGGTGTGTGTCGGGCCCCATCAGCGTGTACTGGCCGATGTGGCCGCGCTGGTTGAGCGCGCCGCCCAGCTGCGAGAGGGCGAGGTCGGGCGCCACCGGCATGCGACCGGCATTGGCGACCACCACGACCAGGTTCAGCACCCCGCCCGCGGTGACCAGCCACACGCCTGGCAGAAGCTTCAGGTGCCAGATCGTCCACAGGACGATGAGCGCCAGCGAGACCGAGTACACGTACTGGGCGCCTTCGACCCGGCTGAGCGGGCTGAAGATCACGACGTCGCGGACAACGACGGCCGCGACCAGGAGCCACGGCCATCGGAACTTGAGCCGCGCGAGGTTGGAGAGGGTGCCGCCGCCTGCGATCCCGAGCAGCAGCCCGAATCCAATCGCAAAAAACCACAACATGAGGTCGAGGGTTACTCGACGGCGAGCCGCGCAGCCGCTCCCGCCAGCACCTTGACGCCGACCGGCAGGGCCGCCTCGTCGATCCGAAATCCCGGCGAGTGATGCGCCGGAGGCGTGTCGCCATCGGGTCGCGCGCCCAGCATGAAATAGCAGCCAGGAATGCGGGTCAGGAACTCCGCGAAATCGTCGCTCACCGTCAGCGGACGGCCGAGCAAGCTGGCGTGATCCCCGATAAGCTGCTGCCCGACCTCCATCACCGTGCGCGTCACGTTGGGTTCGTTCATCAGAGGCACCGTCCCGTGCACCAGGTCGAGAGTTGAGCTGACTTCGAACTCGCTTTGCGTTTCGCGCAGCAGGTCGTGCAGGCGGTCCAGCGCCTGCTCGCGCAGAAGATCGTTGAAGGTACGCAGGCTGCCCTGGACCAGGACGCCGCGCGGCACAATGTTCCACGCGCCGTCGCTGCTGATGTTGCCGACCGTGGTGTGGCACTGCACCCCGTCGTGCTCGAGTCCTTCGACCACCGTGTGCAAGCGCTCGACAAAAAAGGCTTGCGCGGCGAGCACGTTGCCGCGCCTTCCCATCATTCCGCCGTGGCCTCCCGGGCCCGCGAACTTGATGTCGAAAGCATCTGAGCCGGCCCACAGCAGGCCGGGCCGCGAGACGACAGTTCCGGACTCCAGGAAGCTGGCGATGTGCAGGCCGATCACAGCGTCGGGACGATGGTCGTCGAGCAGCCCGCGCGCGATCATCGCTTTCGCGCCTTCGACGATCTCCTCCGCCGGCTGGAAGACAAATAGGTACTTGCCGCTGACGTCCCCGATCCGGTCGATCAGCGTCCGCGCGACGCCGATCATGATCGCCATGTGCGCATCGTGGCCGCACGCGTGCATTCGGCCATCGATGCGGGAGTGGAAGTCGACTCCGGATTCTTCGTGAATCGGCAGCGCGTCGATGTCGGCGCGCAGCATCACCGTCTTGCCCGGCCTGCCTGTGTCGAGCAGCGCCACGGCGCCGGTTTCGGTCGGGCATGTTTCCAGGTCGAGTCCCAGCTCACGCAGCCTTTCCTTGAGGTAGCGCGTGGTCTCGTGCTCGTTGAAGCTGACCTCGGGATGCTTGTGGAAGTAACGGCGCAGGTCGACCACGTCGTCGAGCACCGATTTGCTGGGCAGCGGCGTGGTCGCGTTCTCGTCACTCATGAATCGACACCAGGCTGTATCCGCGCGCGGACGCATGCACGAACGTCGGGCCCAACCCAGGCTCGAGCTCGTCGAGCCGGCGGCGAAGGGTGAGCAGTGCGGAGTGCACCGTGGAATGAGCGGCGTTATTCCGGAACAGTCCCGCCTGGATCAGCTCGCGCGCCGTGGCCGGCTTGGAACCCTGCGCGAGAAACAACACCAGCGCCGCCTGCTGCTGCGTCAACCTCACGTCGCGCTCGCCCATCCGCACGGTGCGTCGGGTCGGGTCGAACTCGAGGCGTCCGAAGCGATACGTACCCGGGCGGCCAGTCCCGCGCTCTACCAGCCGCGCCGCAAGGTCGGAGTAGATGTGAGCCATCGGGACGTTGCCCTTCACGAAATAAGAGCTCGCGCCCAGCTCGTAGGCGCGCCGGATCGAGGCGGAGTTGACCTGCGCCGCGGAGAGCACGATGACCGGGAGCCCGGGATGGTGCTGGCGGATCCACGTCAGCAGCTCGAAGCCGGAGTCCTCATGCTCGTCGAGGACCAGGTCCAGCAGCACCGCGGCGACGCGCTCGTGCTCGAGCAGGTCGCGCGCTTCGGGAGCCGAGGCGGCAACCGATGGTCGGTAACCGAGGTCATGCAGGTCGATGCGAAGCTGCTGCAGCATCGCGGCTTCGTCCTCTACCACCAGGACGGAGGAGCCGAGGACGTCGGCCGGACGGTAGACCTCGAGGCCGGGCGGGAGTGGGGGCAGGCGGACCTCGCGCTTGGGCAAATTGCCATTTCTGCCCTGTCCCCTTCGAATGGTTGGATTTTCCAAGACCCTGCCTACTTTATTTTTTACTAAAGTTGATTAGAGTAAAATGCTCGAATACGACCGGGTTCCCGCATACTATCGGCCGGACCTGGCACGGATTCGAAAAACAAAGGGGTAATTTGGGGATGACTTGGCGACTCAAGGTCCAGGGTGTGATCATCGCATTGCTCGTGCTGGGCGCCCTCGCAATGGCAGCCGGCGCGCAGTGGACGGACGACAGCTTCTTCTCGTTCGGCTGGTAATCACCTAGGAATCTGAATTCCGGCGCTCGCGAGCGCGCCGGATCGCGACCGGGAGAAGGGCATAGAGGTCCGCCCGGTCGACTGCTTTGCTCATGTAGCCGACGACGTCCGGGTCGTCGGTCCCTGAGGGGAACACGGGGTAGGCGGTGTAGAAGATGACAGGCACCTTCTGCCCGCGTGCCCGCAGCTCGTTGAGCAGGCCCCAGCCGTCCATCGGCTCCGGCAGCATCAGGTCGATGATCGCCACCTCCGGTTTGTCCGCCTGCGCCCGAACCAGCGCCTGGTCGGCGTCTTCGGCGATCGACACTTTGTAGCCAAGCATCTTCAGGTCGGTTTCGAGGATGACCCTCCACGCCCGTTCATCGTCGACGACCAGCACAGTTGACCCCTTCAACTCCTCGGGAGTGGGCGCGATTGGCTTGGGCGGGGTGAACGGCACCTGAATTCTGGCGCAGTATATCGGTGGCAATGGCGACTTCCGCGCGTCGCAACACAGGACCGCACCGCTTACCGACCGGGATCAAGCGCTCTCCGGCTCGCCCGACCCCGGTTTCCAGGAAGCGCGTGGGAGGGAGCGCCGGCCCGTCGGTCAACGCCCTCGTCCATGAGCTGAGCACCTGCGTGACCGAGGCGGACCTCCTCCAGGTCCTCCACCGCGGCCTGCAGGGGAAGTTCGGCTACGACGCCATCAACCTGCAGATCCTCGAGCGTGAAGGCTGGTACCACTCGCTCGCCATGGACGCCGGCGTGCTCCAGGACGTACGAAGGCGACCGGTGCGTGAGTCGATGTACGTGCGCCAGTTCGCGAACCCGAAAAGCACCGTGATTCCGATCGAATCGCACGCTCGCCTCGAGATCGGCAAGGGCCCGGGCGTGCGGGTCCGCAGCAAGATGGCGATCTGGGTGCCGGTGAAGCACCAGGGCGAGCTCATCGGCAGCGTGATCTACCACACCTACCGCAAGCGTCGGGTTCCCACCGGCGAGCTGGAGTTCCTGGAAGACGTGCACCGCAGGCTCGGCGTCCTGCTGGCGAACGCCTCTCTCAACGAGCTGACTCGCAACCAGGCTCGCCGCCTGGAGGCCCTGAACAGCATCGCGCGGGCCATGACCGCAACCCTGGACGAGACCAGCGTGCTCGCCGGGCTCTACGCCACCCTGCGCGAGCTGCTCCCGGTGGATTCGCTCGAGATGGTCACGTTGCAAGACGGGACCGACCGAGCCCGCTACCTGACCATGGAGGGCGAGGCGGCGCCCAGCGCGCGGTGGCTCGCGCCGCGTTCGGCCCTGGCGGCACCGGCGCGCAGCGTCGTGGCCGACAACAAGACCGTGCTGATCCACCACCCGCACTCCTCGCTCTGGGTACCCCTCAAAGAGGGCGGCGTGGCGCGGGGCGCGCTCGGCATCAAGTGCTCGCGCCCCTACGCATACGAAGACTCGACGGCGGCCTTCCTGGAGCTGGTTTCGGACGAGGTCACCCTCGCCATGCGCAACGCGCGCAGCTATGAGGCGATCGAGGACCAGCGCCGGCGGCTCGAGGTCGTCAACTCGATCGGCCGGCGCCTTGCCTCGAGCCTCGACCGCTGGTCGATCATGCGCACCTTGCGCGAGGAGCTGGCGGCATTTCTGAGCTTCGACGGCTTCATCCTCGCGACGATCACGCAAACCGCGGAGGGACCGGTGGCCGAGGGCTACCAGTACGTGGGCGGCGTCGAGGAGGTCGTCCCCCCGGTTCCGCTCGCCATGACCGGCCCGTCCCGCGAGGCCTACGAGACCGGCAAGCCGGTCCTGGTCCGCAAGTCGCCGTGGGCCCGCTCGTTCGAAGGCAAGCAGCTCGAGCGCGAGGTCTGGACGATGGGCCAGGGCGCCGCGATCTTCGTTTCCGGCCCGCCCTCCGACCAGCGCCGGGTTTCCCGCTCCTTTGTCTGGGTCCCGGTCCTGAGCGGCGAGCAGATCACGGCGATGCTTTCGCTGCAGTCCTATACGGAGAGCGCGTTCGATGACTGGCACGTAAACCTGCTCCACGACGTCGCCGCGCATGTGAGCCTGGCCCTCGCCAACGCCGACCACTTCGCGCAGGCGCAGACAGAGCGGGCCCGCCTCGAAGCCCTGCACCTCCTCGACCTGGGCGTGGCCAGCGCCTCTGACGAGCGAGAGCTGGCCGAGGCGGTGTTCGCAGCCGCGTGCGACTACCTCGGCTCGACCCACATGGTGCTTGCCTACGTCGACGTGGGAGGCCTGGTCGCCGGGTTCACCGGGCAGCGAGATGAGCGCGCGGCGCCGATCGGTCCCATCGCCATCGACAGCGCGCCGTTCTTCCGCCGCATGATCGAAGGCGGCACCGACGTGATCGACGTCTCGGCAGATGACCCAGCCGACCTCAGCGGACCTATCGGCAGCTATGTCTTCAGCCACGCGCCGAGTCATGTCGTCTGGGCGCCCATCACGCAAGACGATCGGGTCGTGGCGGGCGTGGTCGCGATGCGCAACGACGGCGGACGTTTCCAGGCCACCCACCTCAAGCTGCTCGAGACCGCAATGCCGGTGGTCGGTATCGCCCTCCGCACGATGCGGCTGCATCACGCCAACGAGCTCGCCCTCGCCCAATCGGTGCGCATCCAGGAGCTCGCCGCGCTGGCCGGCCACGAGCTGATGAGCGTGGTCGCCAACATCGCTGACCAGGCCCGGACGATGCTGGAGGCCGGCGGCTCCGTCTGCTGGGCGTTCGACACGGAAGGACGCGTGACGGCGACCCGCGGCAGCGGCGACGCCGCGGCGGAGGAGGTGCTCGGCTGGGCGAGCCTGAGCTCCGACGACCGCGTCGCGCCCGCCGGCATCGTCAGCGGCAAGGCGCACGACTACGCGTGGAACCTCATCCCGCTCTGGTACGGGGACCGCCTGGTCGGCGCGATCGGGGCGGTCCACGCGTCGGCGCTCGTCGCCGAGCCGAGCTCGGCCGCGCTGGACTTCGCCCGGCACGCCGCAGTCGCGATCGAAAACGCTCGGCTCGTGGCCGAGACGCGAGGCCGAATTCGCACGCTGGAAGCTGTCGCGGCGTTCACCGACCTGACGCCAACCGAGCCCGATCGAGCCCGGTCCGAGATGGCCCACCTGGTGAGCCGCGCCCTGGCCGGCTCGCAGGGCGAGCTCTGGCTGCTCGAGGACGGTGAGCTCGTGCGGCGGTCCGACAACGGGGATCCCTCACCGAGGGTCCCGGTCACGGACAGCGCACAGCTGCTGCGCGCTCTGACCTCATCCGCCGGCGCCAGGCGCATGCGCGCCCTGCTCGACCTGCTGGGTTCGCCTCAGGACGCATTCGCGATTCCCGTCCAGGTCGAGGGTAGGCTTGCCGCGCTGCTTGTCGCGCGAATGACCGCCGGCCCCGCTGAGACGCGACGGTTGGCGGGCGTGCTGGCCGGCCAGGCCGCCGTGCTGCTTGGTCAGCTCGAGCTCGTCGATGCCCTGGACCGCGAGCGCCGGATGATGAACGCGATCCTGCGGCACTCGCCGGTCGGCGTGATGCTCGAGGATGCCGGCGGCCGGATCGTGTACGCCAACCCGGAGATCGAGGCCATCTACAGCCTCCAGGCGTCCGAGATGCCGGGGCGCAAGCCCGACGAGGTCTTCGCCGCGGCTGGAGCAACGCCGGCCGACGAGGCAGATGCCGAAGGCACGATGGAGCTGCGCATGAAGGATCCCGACCGCACGGTCCATGTCCGCCGAGTCGTGATCCCAGGTCTCGAAGGGGAGCCTGCCGGCGTGCTGACGCTGCACGAGGACGTGACCGCGCAGCGGCAGGCTCTCGAGGCCAAAGACCTGATGCTGCGTGCCATCGGACATGAGGTGAGAAGTCCCGCCGCGGCGATGAAGAACACGCTGGCCGGGATCATGCAGTGGGAGGACAGCATCGATGCCGACGGCCGTCGCTCGCTGCTCCAGGAAGCGTACGAATCCTCCGACCGCCTGCTCAGCCTGGTCGAGAGCCAGCTGATCATCGCCAAGCTGGAGACCAAACACTTCGAGCCGACTCCCGAGCCCGTAGACCTCACTTCGGCTCTCGCGGGCGTAGTCGCAGTGCTGACCCACCGCTACGCGGAACGGACATTGGCCGTGGAGGTCAACCTCCCCGAAGGGCTGCCCCAGGCCTTCTGCGAGCCCGCCCACCTCGGCCAGGTCCTGACGAACCTGATCGGCAACGCGCTCGAGTACACGAGCGGGCCGGTGCAGGTCGAGGCGCGCCAGGTCCAGCGCGGCTGGCTCGAGATCACGGTCGCGGACAACGGCCAGGGCCTGCCGGCAGGAACCCTCGACACGGTCTTCGAGAAGACAGGTCCGGCCGGCCGCAGCCGATCCCAGGGCGGGCTGGGGCTCGGCCTCTATCTGTGCCGGCTCGTGGTGGAGCGCTCGTTCGGCGGCCGGATCTGGGTCGCCGCGAGCGACAAGCGCGGCACGACCTTCAGATTCACCGTTCCGGCCCGGATTCGCACGTAGACCTCTCGATCTCCGTTACACAGGCCATGGATGCCGAGCCAGTCTGGGTTCGGGTGGGCGGAGGCATGGAGTCCGTCCCCGGTCACCAGCGCCATGGGCCCGCCGATGTCGACTTCCCGCCGCCCGGCGGCCCGTGGGAGCCACTCGTCCTCAACGGCAAGCTCGTCGGCTGGGCAGCCCAGAGCGGGCTGCGGATGGCGCGAAAGTCGGCCGAGATGGGGCAGCGTCTGATCGACGAGCAGCGCGACCACCTATTGGGCCGCCTCGGCCACAAGCTGCGCTCCTCGGTGCTGGCGCTCCAGGAGTCTGCGCGCCAGGCAGCCTTCGGCCGGCCCGAGCTGCTCGAGGCTGTTTTCGAGCAGGCCCAGGAGGTCGGCCGGCGGGCCGCCGGACTCGAAGCGGCCGCGATCGATCCGAAGGACAGCGCGCGGGGTGTCGTCCTTGGAGCGGTGCTGAACCTCGCCGTCCCTTCAGCCGCGCACAACGTGCCACCCGCCGCGGCGGTCATTGGATCGGAGCCGGCATTGGTCGAGGCGCTCACCCGCATCAAGGAGTGGCTGGTCGCAGACTCCCTGACCGTGTCCGCCGAACCGTTCGGCTCCTGGTGGAAGGTCCGCATCTCCGTCAGCGGAGAGCGCCGGCAGCCCGCGGTCCCAGAGCTTGGTGAGCCCCTCGTGCGCCTGATCGTCGACACCCACCTCGACGGTTGGCTCGACGTCAGCCCGCCGGACGGAGTCGACATCTACCTGCCCGCCTATCACCCTCGTTGACGATCGAGCCCCGGTCAGGGATCCTCGCCGGATCTTCGGCGCCCATGCAGCCCATCTGCGTTGTTGCGACCTGCGCTTCTCGCTCACGCATCAACGGATGCGCTCGCTGCGATGCTCGGCCGCGCCTAGCATCTGGGCCGCCTGGTCACCGAATCTCTCGGCGAGGCCCCTGACCGTGGCTCGGGTTACACGCGTAATCGCCCCGAACCCGGGCCCTTACACCGGGCCGGGGACGAACACCTGGATCGTCGACGCGGGACCGGTCGTCGCGGTGGTCGATCCCGGCCCGGATGACGACCGGCATCTCGACGCCCTCAACCGGCGACTGGCGGGGCGGACGGTCGGAGTGGTCCTGGTCTCGCACTCACATCCGGACCACCTGCCTCTCGCCGAGCGATTTGCCGCGCCTCACCGCGCATCGGTACGCCGATATCCCGAGCTTGGCGACGGCGACATCGTGCGAGTGGGCAACACGAACATCACCGCCGTCTATACACCGGGTCACAGCAATGACCACCTGAGCTTCCACATCGCGGATGCCCGGATGCTCTTCACCGGCGACCTGATCCTCGGCCAGGGCAGCTCGATGGTGACCTACCCCGAGGGCGACGTCGCGGCGTACCTGCGCTCGCTCGATCGCGTCGCAGACCTCAAGCCCCTGATCCTGTTCCCGGGCCACTGGGATCCAGTCAAGGACGCGATGGAAAAGATCGACGAGTACCGCCGCCACCGCCTCGAACGCGAGGCGCAGATCCTGGCGGAGGTCCGTCGCGGTGGTGGCACCGCGGACGGGCTGACGCGTCGCGTCTATGGCGTGCTCGATGAAAAGCTGATGGTCGCGGCCGAGATGACGCTGCGGGCACACCTCCGCAAGCTGGTCGATGATGGCTCAGTGCACGAGGAGGATGAGGTCTACACAGCCGTCGGTACAGTAGGCCGGTGACCGACCTCCGCCCGCCGATCCTGTCGCTGTCCGCTGCCGAGCTCGAGACCTGGCTCGCCGAGCACGATGCACCGGCGTACCGACGCAAGCAGGTGTGGACGTGGCTGGCCCGAGGGGCCACCACCTTCGACGCCATGCGCGATGTGCCCAGGTCGCTGCGCGAGGCGATGGAGCGAGAGTTTCGGGCGACGTCTCTGCGACCCGTCGCGGTCTCCGAGGCAGACAGCGGCCTGACCACCAAGACCCTGTTCGAGCTCGACGGAGGCCACTCGGTGGAGGCCGTCGTGATGCGATACACGGAGCGCTCGACGCTGTGCATCTCATCCCAGGCAGGTTGCCCGATCGGCTGCCCGTTCTGCGCGACGGGAAAGTTCCCCTTCGGGCGCAACCTGAAGGCGCACGAGATCGTCGAGCAGGCGGTCGACGCGGCGCGAGTCCTGGCGGCCGAGGGCCGGCGGCTGTCGCACGTCGTCTTCATGGGCATGGGCGAACCGATGGCCAACTACGACTCCGTGGTCGACTCGGTGCGCCGCCTTGCCGACCCCGAGCTGCTTGGCATCAGCCCGCGCCGCATCGTGGTCTCGACAAGCGGGCTCATCCCACGCATCACGCAGCTGAGCGAGGAGAACATCCCGGTGACACTTGCGATCTCATTGCACGCGGCGCGCGATGAGCTGCGTGACGTGCTGGTCCCGATCAACCGGAAATACCCGGTGCGCGACCTCGTCGACACAGCGCAGGCCTACGCGGGCAAGACGGGACGGCGAGTGAGCTACGAGTGGGTGATGCTCGCCGGCGTCAATGACACCGAGCGCGATGCCAGAGAGCTCGGGCTGCTGTTGAAGGGCAAGCATGCCCACGTCAACCTCATCCCTTTCAACCCCGTGGATGACACGCCCTATCGCGCGCCCGAACGCGCAGCGATCCGCGCGTTCCGAACCCTGATCGATGCGCAGGGGTTGAACGTGACGGTGCGCGACACGCGGGGCCGCGAGGCGGACGCGGCCTGCGGACAGCTGCACGAGCGGGTGATGCGGAACGATCAAGCCGCGGTCTCATAACGTCGATGCTCTTCGCCGGGACGTCCGGCTTCAGCTACGCAGGCTGGAAAGGCAAGTTCTATCCGAAGCAGCTCGCCGGCTCGAAGATGCTCGGCTACTACGCCGAGCGGCTCAACGGAGTCGAGCTCAACGGCAGCTTCTACCGCACACCGCCTGAGACGACCCTTGCGAAATGGGCGGCGGAGACTCCGCCCGGCTTTCGCTTCTGCATGAAGGCAAATCGCGGACTCACCTATTCGGCCGAGGGTTTCGACCGGGTCGGCCTGGCCAGGATCTTCAGCGGGCGAATCGCTTTCCTGGGCGAGCGGCTGGGTCCGGTGCTGCTGCAGTTCCCGCCAACCCGTCAGAAGAACGTCGCCCTGCTCGACTCGTTGCTCGGCGCGCTCGCCCGACCGGCGGCCGTGGAGTTCCGCCACGCATCGTGGTTCGACGAGGACGCGTACGAGGTGATTCGCGAGCATGGGGGAGCGCTCGTGGTCACCGACGAGGAGAAGTGGCCTCGCGCGCCACTGGTCGAGCTCAGCTCGATTGCCTTCTTCCGGCTACGACGCGGATACACCACCACGTCGCTGACGCCGTGGATCGATGAGGTGAAATCCGCGGTGGCCGCGCACGAGGAGGTCCATGTCTATTTCAAACATGACTCGGGGTCGCCGGCGCTGGCTCGGCGGCTGCTCCGCCTCGCCGGAAAAGAATCGGTACGAAGATGACCGCGGCCAGGACCATCAAAGCCGACGCGAGCTGCGCCTGGCGAAGTCCGGCAAAAACGCTGGGGTCGGTACGCAGGAAGCTCAGGAAGAAGCGGCCCGCGGCGTAGAGCGCGAAGTAAATCAGGCCGAGCACCCCGTCGGGCAGGCGCTTCTTGAGTCGCTGGTGAACGGGAAGCAGCAGGCCCAGGATCGCCAGGCCCAGGACCATCTCGTAGGCGACCTCCGGGTGGACGACCTTACCCGGCTCGCCCAGCGTCGCGGGGTTGACGTACTCGACGCCCCAGGGGAGGGTGGTCGGAGTGCCGTGATGCTCACCGTTGATGACGTCGCCGATACGGCCGACGGCCAGTCCGAGCATGGCCGCGGGTCCGCCCGCATCCAGGATCTTCCAGAACGAATACTTCGCCCGGCGCGACCAGATGACGACTCCTACCATGGCTCCGAAAAGGCCGCCCCACTGGCTGATGCCACCCTCGGTCAGGGCGAATATCCGCAGCAGCTGTCCGTTGCCGAAGAGGCGGAAGTTCTCCCACACATAAAGAAGACGCGCGCCGATCAGGCCCAGGGCCACCATCCAGGCGAGGCCGTCGCCCGTGTTGGCGAGGTCGGGGATGTCTTTCTTGAGCAGCCAGAAGCCGATGCGCGCGGCGGCGATGATGCCGAGCACCGCGAACACTCCATGCCAGGTGAGGAGGACTGGCCCGATGCGCAGGATGTTCGGGTCGAGGTCGATGACGATCGTCAGTGGCATCAGTCGGGGATGTTGGTGGCTCGATGCAGCCGAAACATCGCGACGTCTTTCGGCAGCAGATAGAAGCCGTAGTGGATGGGCAGCGCGACCTTCTTGCCCGTGAGCACGTCGCGCAGCGGCGTGTAGAACTTGCCTTTGCTCACGCCTGATTCCTCAACCGCTTTCTCGAGCGCCGCCTCGATGCGGTCAGGTTCCCAGGGCACATCCTTGAGGGCGTCGATCGCGCTGCGCAGCCGCAGCGTGGTCTCGGTCTCGAGAGCCGGCGGCTGCGGATCCGTCCACAGGTAGTCGAGATAGTCGACCGCTTGCGCGAGCTTGTGCATGCGCGTGCGAAGGGGCGGCACGGCCTTCTTGATCGTCTCTTCGTCAAGCTGCGGAAGAAAAGGGCGCAGACGCGCGGCGAGCTCGTCGTCGCTGAGCTTGCGGATGTACTCGCCATTGAGCCAGTTGAGCTTCTCCCAGTCAAAGCGGGCACCGGCGTGCTGCACGCGGTCGAACGAGAAAGCGTGGACGAGCTCGTCGAACGTGAAGATCTCCTGCTCCGTGCCTGGGTTCCAACCGAGCAGCGCGAGATAGTTGAGGAGCGCCTCGGGTAGGTAACCCTGCTCTCGATAGAGGGCAAGGTTCATCTCCGGATGCTTGCGTTTCGACATCTTCGTGCCGTCTGGGGCGAGGATCAGGGGCATGTGGGCGTAGGCATGCGGACGCTCATACCCAAGCGCGTCGATCAGCATCAGCTGGTAAGGCGTGTTGGAAAGGTGCTCCTCGCCGCGGATGACGTGCGTGATCTTCATCACCGCGTCGTCCACCGGGCTGGCGAACTGGTAGACGGGATAACCGTCCGATTTCATGATGATGAAGTCGCCGATCAGGTCGGTGTCGAACTTCATCTCGCCACGGATCATGTCCGTGAAGCGGACCTCTCCACCGGGCACCTGGAATCGCACGGCGAAAACGCTCCGGCCTTCGGGCGAATTCTTCAAGCAGCGGCGTGAGTATCTGTACGGCCGCTTCTCCAGCTGCGCCTGCTTGCGCTCGGCCTCCAGCTCCTCTGGCGTGCAGTAGCACCGGTAAGCCTTGCCGTCTTTGATCAGGCGCGCGGCCTCCTGCCTGTACACGTCGACCCGCTCCGACTGCCGGTACGGCTCGTACGGGCCGCCCTTGTCTGGACCTTCGTCCCAGTCGAGGCCGAGCCAGCGAAGGCTCTCGTAGATCAGCTGCTCGTATTCGGGCCGGTTGCGCTCCACGTCGGTGTCGTCTACGCGGAGCACGAACGTGCCGCTTTCCTTGCGCGCGAAGAGCACGTTGTAGAGCGCGGTGCTGGCGGTTCCGAGGTGGGCGAAGCCCGTCGGGCTCGGCGCGATCCTTACTCGAACAGACACCGCCATATCCTACGGACGTGCCTGACAAGGCCGGGATGCTCGCATTGGTCGGGGGTGACGAGTTCAACCCGGGCAACGAGGAGCAGGACAAGCTGCTGGCGAGCGCTGCGAAAGCCGGGCCCGCGTTCGTGGTCCCCACCGCGGCGGCCAGGCAGGGCCCCGAGCAGGCAGTCGCTCACGCGACATCGTGGTTCGAGCAGTTCGGCCTTTCGCTGGAGGAGCTGCCGGTCCTCAAGCGCGCCGATGCCAACTCCAAAGACATGGCTGAAAGGGCGCGCTCGGGAGGCTTCTTCTACCTCGTCGGTGGTGACCCGGGCCTGGTGGCCCAGGTCCTGGTGGGCTCGCGCGTCTGGGCCGCGATCCTCGAGGCCTGGCGCGACGGGGCGGCGCTGGCCGGCTCGTCGGCCGGCGCCATGGCGCTGTGCGGCCACACGCTGATCCGAGCCAGCTGGCCCAATCGCTTCAACCGCCGGCCGACCGCGGCGCTTGGCCTCATACCGGACACGGCGGTCCTTCCTCACTACGAAACGTTTGGCCACCGCTGGGTCGAGTCTGCCCGGCGCGAGCTGCCCGACGTGACCCTCCTGGGCATCGACGAGCGCACCGCCGCCGTCTGGTCGCGCGACGCCTGGAGCGCCGCCGGCCCAGGCGTCGTGACGGTGATCAACGGATCGAACACGGCCACATTCACCACCGGGTCGACGATTGCCGGGCTCCCGAGCCCGACCCGTATGCTTCCGAACCAGTGATCCGAACCGCGCAGCGCGCCTCGAAAACGCTGCATTCGGAGTTCCTCGACATCGGCCGGCTGCGGGTTCATCACACCCATGGCGGCCGCGGCTCGCCGGTCGTGTTCATCCACGGGCTCGGGTCGTCCGGCTACATGGAGTGGCGGAAGAACCTCGATGTCGCGGCGTCGCGACACCGCGTGTTCGCGCCGGACCTCCCCGGCTACGGACGCACCGACAAGCCCCGCGCGAGATACACGATCCCCTACTTCGCGCGCTTCATCGAGCGCTACATGGACGACCGGCGCCTGCGCTCCGCCGTCGTGGTGGGTACTTCGCTTGGCGGCCGTGTCGCACTCGAGGTCGCGCTTGAGCAGCCGAGGCTCGTGCGCAAGCTGGTGCTGGTGAACACTCTTGGATTGGGAAGGCCAAAGGTTCGGATGGCGCAGGTGGCCTACGGACTGGTCTCCTTGCCCCGCGTCGGTGAGGCTGTGATGGGTTTCACGCGCGACGCGCTGCGGTGGGCGTCGCCGACCATGATTCGCCGCGTTGCGGGGCGGTATGCGGGTGTCAGCACCGACCTCGAGCTGACGATGGACGACACCTACCTGGACGACCTGCGCGAGATGTACGCGGCCGATGGGTTTCACAGCGCCTACCTCTCCACGGTTAGGGCGCTGATCAACCCTCGCGCCCTGTTCGGCGGACAGCACGACGTGACGCGCCGGCTGAACGAGCTCAAGATCCCGGTGCAGCTGATCTGGGGCGCGGACGATCCGCTGTTCCCCGTCGCGCAAGCCGAGCGCGCGCACTCCCTGATCGAGCGCTCGAAGCTCGCCGTCATCACAGGCGCCGGCCACACCCCGCAGGCGGAACGGCCAGAGGAGTTCAACCGCGTCCTCCAACAATTCCTCGACCGCTAGCCCGGACGACGCGAACCGCTATCGGAGTCCCGAATACCGGGCGCTCGTCGCTGCTCCGCTCGACCCGCTCGTCCACCCCGACCCGCTCGAGCCACCGCGCCTCTATCGGTTCATCCGCGGGCTGGCCCGGTGGGTGGTCACGCACCTGTTTCGGGTCACGGTCACCGGCCTGGAGAACATCCCGAAGCCGCCCTTCATCATCGCGGCCAACCACCAGGCCTGGTTTGACCCGGCGTTCATCATCCCGTTCTTTCCGCAGCGGCCTCTCATCTACACGATGGCGAAACGAGAGACGGTCTTCAACCGCGCATGGAAGCGCCGCCTTCTGCCGCTGGTCGGAGTGTTCCCTATCTCGCCCAACAAAGGCGAGCTCGACGAACAGGGATTGCGCACCGTCTACCAGATCCTGGAGCGCGGGGGAGTGCTGCTGATCTTTCCGGAAGGTCGGTACTCGCGCGGCCGCGCGCTCCGGCCGCTGAAAAACGGCGTCGGGTATTTCGCGCTGCACGCCGGCGTCCCGATCTGCCCGGTCGCCGTGACGGGCACCGACACCCTCCGTCCGTTCAGCCGCGTGGAAGTCTCGATCGGCCCCCCGGTGATGCCCGACCTGCCGGCCTGGTGGGCGCTGAGCCGGCGGGTGACCGGTGTGGTCGACAGGGTTCGAACGGCCCTCACGACGGCCCTATCCCGCCGCCGCGAATAGAATTCGAAAGTTTTGCACCTGGTCATCGGCGCCGGCGAATTTCTCGGGCGCCACGTTTCCCGCGCGCTGGCCGCGGACGTGCCGGTCATCGAGCTCAACGCAGACGCCGACGACGAGACCCTTGGCGACGCCATCGCCGGTGTGGAGGTGGTCGTCTTCTGTGCCCAGACCGTCTCCGGAGTGCGCCGCCTGCGCTATCGCAAGGCTGCACCACACCTGCTCCAGCGCGTCCTCGGGGCCGCGAGCGCGGCCAGGGTGCGCCGCCTGGTCCATGTGTCGACCGCCGACGTTTTCGGCCCCGACCATTTCACCCGGGTGACGGAAAAGTCGCCACTCAAGCCGGTCCACGCGTACGAGCGGATCAAGCTGTTCGAAGAGGAGTGGCTGCTCGAGGCGGCCGGTGACGTCGAGGTCGTCATCGTGCGGCCGGCCAGGGTCTTCGGCGCAGGCGAAGACTGGATACTCCCGCGACTGATGGCTGCCATGGTGCGGGGCAGGGTCTGGCTGCCGGGCGGCGGGCGTGCGAAGCAGACGTTCGTCTCGGCGGAAGACGTCGGGCGCGCCTGTCTCGCGGCTTCGGACCGCGGCCGGCCGGGGCGGCGCTACCTGGTCGGCGGGTTCGACTCGACATGGCGAGACGTGCTCATCTCAGCAGCCCGCGCCGTGGGATTCGCGGCGGAGGTGGCCTCCGTTCCCTATGACCTCGCCTACGTCCGCGCCTTGGGAGCAGAAACGCTGACCCCCCAGGGAGCCGCGGTCTGGCCGGGGATCTACGCGGTCGATGTGATCGGCAAGCCGCACTACTACGACGATTCGTATTCGCGACGCGAGCTGACCTGGTCGCCGTCGGTGGGAAGCATCGAGCAGGAAATGCCCTCCATGACGCCGTGGCTGGCAAAGCTTCCGGAAGTCTCGGCGGCGATGGCGGTGCCGGTTGGTGGGGAGGCTACTTCACCGCCAGGCAGGTGATCGTCTTGAAGACGCCGTCGATCTTCTGGATCTTGTCGACGATCAAAGAGCCAATCGAGTTGACGTCAGGCGCCTCGCACACCGCGATGACGTCGTATTCACCCGTGATGGCGTCGGCCGCGGAGATCCCCTGCACCCCTTCCATCTTCTTGGCCACCTCCAGTGCACGCCCGGGCGACGCGTTGATGAGGACGTACGCCTTCATCGTCTAACCCCCTGCTTAAAGGTGGACGGAATCGCCTAAAGGTACTACCCCTTCTTGCGGCTGGTCGCTTTCTTCTTTCGCTTTTCGGCCAGGTGCTGCGCGAGCTTCCTGAGCCCGGGATTCACCGAGACCACCTTCGGCCCGCGGACCTTCTTGTCTCGCGACCTGACCCGCGCATTTTCGCGCGGCGCGACCCGGTCCAGCTCGTCGCTCACGGTTGAGGGGCGGGCGGTGCAGGCGAGGCGGGCGGGTAAGGCGCGGTGGGATAGGCGTATGCAGGCGCGTGGTCGAAGTCGAGGCGCCTGAACGCGAGCGTCCAGTAGGTGGAGCCCTGCGCCGCCAGGAAACCCGCGACGACCAGGTAGACAGGCAGCAGGATGAGGACGCCGATCACCAGCACGACCACCGCCGCACCCGAATTGCTGCCGGCCGCAAAGGCCCCTGCCACAAATGGAACGACGACGATGAGCGACACGCATGCCAGCGCGATGCCGAGCACGATCGCGACGCCTATGGCCAGGAGCAGCACCAAGAGCGAGCGGCCGAAGCGCTTCAACAGCAAGCGGTGCGCCCGCGCGATCGACGCCCTCGCCATCAGCTGCTCGAGGACCAGCGCGCGGGAGCCGAAGCGATCGAGGAAGAACAGATAGATCGCGTAGACGAACCACACCACCAGGAGGAGAAGACCCGCGAGGACCAACACCGGTGTCGCGCCGCGATTCTCATTCGCGATCGCCGAGACCAGCCCGACGAGCCATATGACGAAGAGGATGAGCAGAGGCAGATATAGGGCCAGCAGGAGCAGCCTGAATCGGACGATGACCCACATCGTATGGAGGCCTGCTCGCCAGGCCATACCCAATCCAAACGGCCGCTCGGCGTCGTGCTCGGCGGAGGCGCGCACCGTCGCACCTTCACAGATCGCCGCAAGGATGAAGAAGGCGACGATGAGCACAAGCCAAACGACGGCGAGAAAGATGATCAGTCCAAGGTGGTCTGAGAGCCAGGTCGAGACCTGCTGCTGAAACTGCGCTGGGGTCTGAGTCGTGCCGGTGCTGCGCTGGCTGTAGTTGAAGCTCGAGCCGCCCGCCTCGCCCGAGAACAGCCCGATCAGCCATAGGTATTTGTGATCCCAAGCGATTCGGAACGAGCGCGTGACCAGCTCCCAGTAGTGCATGGCTAAAACCGGGCCGGGACTATGGCGCGCTTGTGGATGCCCGAGCCGAGGAGCTTGTCCCCTTCACGACATTCGACGTCGAAGTAGAGCTTGTTGCCCTTGACCTCGGTCAGCCGGGTCGTCACCTCGATGGTGGCGCCCGGCGCGGTCGGAGCCAGGTGCCTGACATGAACTTCGTAGCCGACTGTCGTGTGACCTTCCGGCAGAAGGCGTTCTATCGAGCGATGGCTCGTGATTTCCATCAGGCCGATCATCGCGGGCGTCGAGAACGTGCCCTGGCCACCAACATGGTGCGTCAAGAGGTCGCCGTCGACGATGCGCTCGAGGTGACCCGCCAGCCCCGGCCGGATCCCTTCGATCGTGTCCACGAGATAGATTGTCGTCAATGACACGGCCTGTTGTACGCAAGGCGATCTTCCCGGCTGCCGGTCTCGGCACGCGGTTCCTGCCGGCGACCAAGGCGCAGCCGAAAGAGATGCTTCCGCTCGTCGACAAGCCGACCATCCAGTACGGCGTGGAGGAGGCGATCGCGAGCGGCATCGAGCAGGTGATCATGGTCACCGGCGGCGGTAAGCGGGCCATCGTCGACCACTTCGACCGCTCGCTGGAGCTCGAGCACTACCTGGAGCAGCGAGGCAAGAGCGACATGCTGCACATCCTGGCCGAGGTCGACGAGCTGAGCAACCAGCTCGTCATCACCTACGTCCAGCAGAAAGAGCCGCTGGGTCTTGGGCACGCGGTCTGGACCGCGCGGCTCCTCGTCGAGGGCGAGGCATGCGCCGTGCTGCTGGCCGACGACGTGATCTTGGGCGCGGAGCCCTGCCTGAAGCAGTTATGCGAGGTCCACAGCAAGACCGGAGCCACCGTGATCGCGGTGCGCCGCTTCCCTCGGAGCGAGGTCGGCCGCTACGGAGTGGTCGTCACCAACGGGAGCAAAGGGCGGATCCACGAGGTCATCGACATGGTGGAGAAGCCCGAACCCGGGACGGAGCCCTCGGACCTGGCGATTCTCGGCCGCTACATCCTTACCCCCGAGGTCTTCGCCCAGCTTGACCGGGCGGAGCCGGGCACCGGGAAGGAGATCCAGCTCACCGACGCCATCAAGCGGACCGTTGGGACCTCGCCCGTGGTGGCTTACGAGTTCGAGGGCGACTACTTCGACACCGGCACCGTGCCGGGTTACCTGCGGGCCAACCTGATGCTGGCCATGAGGCGGGAGGGGCTGCGCGAGCAGCTCGCCCCGCTGCTGCGGGAGCTGCTCGAAACACCCCCCGAGGGGCCCCCTCACCGACCCCTATAATCTGAATACGCTCTATGAGCCGATCCCCCGCACGAGTGAATTACCTATGGCTGTTTCAGGACGAAGAAGGTTCGACGACGACAAAGTTGTTCGGTATGAGACCGCGGAGAAAGACTTCGAGGTCGAAGTCTCGCGCACCCTCAACAAATGGTGCGTCACCGTCTACCAGCAGCCGGACCGCCAGATCCTGGTTCAAGACTTCTTCCCGGAACGTTGGAAAGCGCTCGCGCGGGCGCAAGACTTCATCCGACTCCTGAACCAGCGCAAGAAGAAGGAAGAGGAAGGCGCCGCACCCGACGACGACTTTTAGTCGTCGTTAGAATCGACGATTCGTGAACTGGGGTGTTCTGCGCGGAGAGTGGGGGGCGGTCACGTTCGTCCTGACCGTCGTCGCGGGCATGATCGTGGTCCCGCTCGCGCTCTACTTCGCCAACGTCACGCCCGGTGCCGTGACGACGCCGACCATCAGCACTACGAGCAGCGCGCGGGCCAGCGGCGTGCAGACGGCAAGCCCGGCGCGGACGTCGCCTTCGCCCAGCCCCTCACCGTCGCATTAGGTCCTAGGCGGAGGGACCCCACAGAAGTCGTTCACCGTTCGGCTGGACGATCTTCTGCAGCGGCAGCGCGAATTCGGCGATCGGCCTATGGTCGGCGCTGACTCGCATCTCGATCACGTCCGAGAGCCTCAGGTGGGCGACCACCGCGCAGTCGCGCAGGAATGTGAACACGACGGGACGCACGAGGTTCATCACGTAGTCGGCGATCCGCGCCCCGTCTGACAACGTGTCGCCCGCGACGCTGCGGTCGCGGAACGCGAGGATGACGACGTCATCACTGAGCATCACGGGATCGGTCCACGCGTATGTCGATGACTGCGTGCCACTGAGGAGCTGGAGCATCTCGGCCAGGCGTCGCATCGGCGGCTGAGGGCCCTCGAAGAGGAGCGGCACGTCGCGCTGCGGTTCGTTGAACTCCTGGGCGCGGTACTGCGCAGTGAAGCCGAGGTCCGACAGGCCCGCAAACGGCGCGGGGACCTTGATCGTCATCTCGCCGAGACGTGGAGTGGGACGCATGTTGGAACCCGTCTCTTTCATGCCGTATTAACGCACGGGAGGCCGCCGAAAGTCTCCTACCAACGTACGACGGAAGCACAATTGAACTCGCCATGGACCTGACGGGGATCCGCGTGCTCGACCTGACCAGGCTCCTGCCCGGCGCCTACTGCACGATGCTGCTGGCCGGCATGGGCGCCGACGTGGTCAAGGTCGAGGAGCCCGGCACCGGGGATTACATGCGCTGGACGCCGCCGCTGGTCGACGGGCAGAGCGCTCTTTTCAACGCCATCAACCGCAACAAACGCAGCGTCACCATCAACCTCAAGGCCGCGCCTGGCCGTGACGTGCTGTTGAGCCTTGTGGACACCGCCGACGTGCTCGTCGAGGGCAACCGGCCCGGGGTGATGGATCGCTTGCTGCTCGGCTGGGATGTCCTCCACGCGCGGAATCCGCGCCTTGTCATGTGCTCGATCACGGGCTACGGGCAGGACGGTCCGTACGCCGGGCGCGCCGGCCACGACCTCAACTACATGGCAATCGCCGGTGGGCTCGGCCTCAACGGGGAGCGGGACGGACCGCCGGTTCCGCTGTCTGTGCAGGTTGCGGACATTGGAGGCGGCGGGCTGCAGCCGGCGGTGGCGATCCTTGGCGCCCTGGTCGGCGTGCAGCGCGGCGGCCAGGGTCGATGGATCGACGCGTCGATGACCGATGGGGCGGTCAGCTGGCTGAAGCTCGCTTTCGCGGCGCATCGCGCGGGCGAGCGGGTGGCGCGAGGCGATCAGCGACTCTCGGGTCGCTACCCGTGCTATCGCGTGTATGCCTGCAAGGGAGGTGGGTTCTACAGCGTCGCCGCGCTGGAGCCGAAATTCTGGAACGCGCTGTGCCAGGCGCTGGAAATGCCCGACCTGATCGAGAGGCAGTACTCAGAGGACGTGGACGCCCAGGCCACGTTGGAGGAGATCTTCGCGACCAGGACGCGCGATCAGTGGCAGCAAAAGCTCTCAGCTCTGGATGCGTGCTGCGAGCCCGTGCTGGCCATGGACGAGGTGGCATCGCATCCGCAGATCGCCGCCCGCCAGGTCCTCGAACAGGGCGAGGTGGGCCACGCCCCGCATCTCGGCGAGCACACCGAAGAGGTGCTGAGAGAGATTGGCTTCGATCAGGAACGCATCGAAGTCCTGAGGAGTCAAAGCTTCATCTAGCGATCTCGGGCCAGAGCTTTTGCACCTGCTCCCGGGTCTCGTCACGACTGCCGCTGTTGTCGATCACGTGCTGGGCACGCTGACGTTTCTGGTCGATCGGCATCTGAGCGGCGATCATCCCGCGCGCGCGTTCCTCGGTCAGGCCCCGTCCTTCGACCAACCGCTGCACCTGCACCGGCTCCGGCACGTAAACCAGGACGACCGCAGAGTAAAGATGCTCGAGCCCGTTTTCGAACAGCAGGGGCACGTCCTGCACGACGATCGTGGCGCCGTGTATCAGTGCCTCGGCGGTGCGTTGGGCCATCCACTCGCGCACCAGCGGATGCACGATCGCGTTGAGGCGCTGCCGAGCGCCCGCGTCGTTGAAGACGAGCTCGCCCAACCGGGCGCGGTCCACGCGGCCGTCACGCACGTACTCCGGGCCGAACTCGCCCTCGATCAGGTCGAACCCCAGGCTCCCCGGCTCGTAGAGGGCGTGAGTCGCCGCGTCGGCGTCGACTATCGCGGCGCCGAGCTCGCGAAACATCTCGGCGACCGTCGACTTCCCCGACCCCGCGCCGCCTGTCAGCCCAATGAGCTTCAATTTGCGTAAGTGGCTGACGAGGAGAAATTCGACGCGGTGGTCGTCGGCGCCGGGCCGGCCGGCACCGCAGCCGCCATCACCATGGCGAAGGCGGGGCTACAGGTTGCTCTGCTCGAGCGCGGCGCCAAGCCCGGCGCGAAGAACGTCATGGGGGGCATCCTCTACAACCACTACCTCGAAGAGATCGTAGGCGACGACTGGAAACAGGCCCCGCTGGAGCGCCCGATCATCGAGGAGAGGCGATGGATGATGACCCCCTCGGCCGCGATCGGGCTCGACTACAAGAACCTGCGCAATCGCGACCACCCGCATTCCTATTCAGTCCTGCGCGCCCGTTTTGACGCATGGTTCGCCGAGCAGGCCGAGAAGGCCGGAGCGATGGTCGTGCCGGAGACGGTGGTCGAGCGCCTGATCGTCAAGAACGGGCGCGTGGTCGGTGTCGGCACCGGCCGCGGTGACGACCTCTACGCCGAGGTCACGATCGTGTGCGAGGGCATCGGCCTCGGCACCGGACTGCTGGAAAACACCGTCATCAACGGCAAGCCGCTGCGCCGCAAGCTGCGTCCCAACGAGGTTGCGCTGGCCTTCAAGGAGATCATGGATTTGGATCCGGGCCTGATCGAGGAGAGGTTCAACTGCGAGTCGGGCGAGGGCTGCACCGTCGAGTGCTTCGGCGATTCGACGATGGGGATGTCGGGTTTCATGTTCATCTACACCAACCACGACACGCTGTCGGTCGGCGGCGGAGCGCTGCTCAGCGAGTTCAACCAGACGCTGCGCACGCCGAACGACGTGATGGAGCACTTCAAGAAGCACCCGGCGATCAAACCGTTGCTGCGCGGGGCTGAAACGGTCGAGTTCCTGGCGCACCTCATCCCGGAGGGCGGCTATCGCGGCATCCCGAAGGTCTACGGCCCGGGTTACCTGGTCTGCGGCGACGCCGCGATGCTCTCCAACCCGGTCCACCGCGAAGGCTCGAACCTGGCGATGGAATCGGGACGGTTCGCCGGCGAGACGGTCATCCACGCCAAGGAGACGGGCGATTTCTCGGAGCGCAGGCTGGCCGAGTATCGGGGCAAGCTCGACCACTCGTGGGTGATGGCGGACATGAAGAAGTACGACAAGGCGGTGCCCCTTCTCGAGCACAACCCCCAGATGCTCACGAAGTATCCGGTGGTCCTCGATCGCGCCCTGGACGAGTTCTTCCGCGTCGACGGGGCGTCCAAGTGGGACAAGCAGAAGACGATTCTCAAGATGGTCCGCAAGGAGGGCATGTTCAGGATGGGCTGGGATACGGTCAAAGCTTTGTGGGCGATGAAATGAAGGAGCTGCAGAAGACCGCTGACGGACGCACTTTCGAAGACGGCGTGCTCACGCTGCGAGACGGCCGCCTGCTTGCGTGGCGTTGGTGGGGTGAACAGGGTGGTACGCCGTTGCTGCGAATCCAGGGCACCCCCAGCTCCCGGATGCAGTACAACCCGGACGCGAACGTGCAGCGCGAGGTCGGCGCCCGATACCTCATGGCTGACCGCCCCGGCTACGGCGGCTCGACTCGCAAGCCGGGCCGCGCCATTGCGGACATCGCCGACGACTACATCGAGCTGCTCGACGCGCACGGCCTCGAGCGGGTGCCCGCGATGGGCACCAGCGGCGGCGGGCCGCACGTGCTGGCGCTCGCGGCTCGGTATCCCGAGCGCATCTCCGCGGCGACTGTCGTCGTGGGAGGGACGCCGCTCGTCCCCGAAGAGGTCGCGCAGCTGGTCGGCGTCAACGCACGCGGCTACGCGCTGGCGGAGCAGGGCTGGGACCCGCTGCATGAGTTCCTGGTCGAGGTGCGCAAGCGGCTGCTGAGCGACGAGGGCATGCAGGGGGTGCTCAGCGATGCGCCCCCAAGCGACCGGGCGCTCATGTCGGATCCAGCCTGGCAGCGGATGTCGCGGGAAAACATCGCCGAGACCCTGCGCCAGGGCGCGGAAGGCTGGACCGACGAATCCCTGGCGATGCACGGGGAGTGGGACTTCGACCCGAGCGAGGTCCAGACGCCCGTCACCTGGTGGCACGGGGACGACGACAAGAACGCGCCGCTGTCGGCCGCTCGCCGAGTCGTGGCAAAGCTTCGGAAAGTCGACCTCCGGACGTGGCACAACGAAGGGCACTTCGTGTCGTTGACGCACGACAAGGAGATCGTGCAGGAGCTTCTCTCACGGTCTGAATAAGGATGGACCAGCCACTCGGGCTGCAGCTGACGAGCTGCTATCACGGATAGTCCGGACTATCTGAGAATTCGAGGGAGCGAGATCCCGGTTAGTCCGGACTATCCGGCCCCTCCGTGCCCGCGGGGTGCGGCCCCATGAATGGGGAGGAGCCTTATGAATTACTTGGAGACGCTTACCTGGATCGTGTGGTACCCGCTCGCGCCGCTGGGGTAGCTCGCCGATCCGTGCCCGTCCTGCAGCTTGCCGGCGCCGTCGGTGGCGCGGACCCGCAGCCGGTACGCGCCCTCTGAGGTAGGTGTCCAGGTCGCCCGCCAGAGGACCCACGTCAGCTTCGAGAGCGGTTGCTCGAAAGGCGCTTCGTTCCAGCTCGTGTCGTTGACCGCGTACTCGACCTTGCTGATTCCCCGCGTCCCGGCGAACGCGACGCCGCCGAGCTCGATCGAGCCCAGCTTGAGGATGTCGCCGTCATGCGGCACGTCGAATCGTGCTGTCGTTTTGACCACCGGGTTGTGGTCCCAGCCCTGCTGCTCCCAATAGCCGCCGGTCTCGTGGTTCACCAGCTGGATGCTGTCGAGCCATTTGGGTCCCTTCATGCCGTAGAGGCCCGGGATCAAGACGCGAGCCGGGTAGCCGTGCTGCATGGGAAGTGCGCTGCCGTCGAGGTAATACGCGACCAGAATCTCGCCGGAGTCCTGGATCATTTTCAGAGGCAGGCTCTCGGCATAGCCGTCGCGCGCTTTGAACGCGACCCAGCTCGCCTGCGCTTGCGGAGAGGCCATCGCGATCAGGTCCCGGAGAGCGACGCCCGTGAAGGCCCCGGTGCTCATCAAGTTTCCGCCGACGTCATTGCTGACGCACTCCAGGGTGACGTACTCGCTGGTTGCCGGCAAAGCGCGAAGCTCGTTGAGCGAAAGGCTGAGCGTTCGATCCACCATGCCGCTGACGCTGAGCCTCCAGCTCTGGCCGTCAACGGAAGGGTCGGCGAAGTTCTTGGAAACGACGTAGAAGTTCTGCACGGGTGTGAGGGCAGGCGAGATGCCTCTGAGGCTGGACTCCGGGGCGTTGAAGACAGCCTGATACCAGTCCGGTCCCAGGCGGTAGGCAAGGGCCAGCACGCTGAAACCGGCGATGCCGAGCGGCACGGCGCTAAGCACCCGCCGCCGGCCGGGATCCAGGCCCGGTGATTCCTGGGCACCGAACTGCAGCATCACGGCGTAGATGGCGAAGAGCGCCGCCCACTCCAGCGGTGTGGCCGGGCCGTCGTTGAGGCCGAGAAGCCCGGCGCCAGCGGCGGGAAGCAGGAGTCCCGCGACCACCAGCCAGCCCAGGCCGGCGAAGGCGAACGGAAGGTACTGAGATGTCCAGCGAAGACCCGCCACCGACGCGGCGGCGCCGAGCACTCCGAGGGCGACCACCATCGCGACGATCAGCCCGAACTCTTCGACGACCTTCCCGGCGTGCTGCAGCTTGTCGATCAAAAAGCCGAACACGAAGCCAGGCATCAGCGAGAGCAGGGGTTCGTTGAGGAGCTGCGGAAGAGGGCGCAGCCCGAGGACCAGGCCGGCCAGGTACATGAGCGCCACGAGGGCCAATCCGCCGATGCATCCCCAGCCAAACCCGTGTAGAGCCGCCTGCTTGCGTGTCACTCCGTCAGGTTGTAACACCTGAACATGTCGATTTCTTTACTCAAGTTGGATACGTACGGGACTGTAGGGATTCGCGGCGACTGGTAGCATCCTCGGGTCGGAATGGCCGCACCGATAACAGCCGATGACCTCTATCGATTTCGCTGGATCGATCATGTTCGCCTGAGTTCGGACGGCGAGCGGGTCGCGTATCAGGTCGCGTGGGCCGACTCCAGCTCCAGGCAGAACCGCAGCCGCATAGTCGTGAGGCGCCTGCTCGATCCGGAACCCATCGAACCGACCGCCGGAGTGTTGCGCGACCACTCCCCGGAGTGGTCACCAGATGGCCGCAAGCTCGCTTTCGTCAGCCGGGTTGGCGCCGCCGACCAGCTGTTCGTCGTCGACCTCACCGTGGGAGGTCCCGCTCAACAGCTGACGTCCGTGGCCGAAGGCGTGTCGAGGCCGCAGTGGTCACCCGACGGCGCGCGCCTCGCATTCGTCGGGGTGGTCGTCTCCGACCCCGACGCCGTGGTCGACGATCCCCGGCCACCCGAAGGTCGTGAGCAGCTCCGCCGGGCGCCGGTCGCCCGGGTGGTGCGCCGCCTCGATTACAAGCACGACGGTTACGGATACGTGGACGGCCGCTTCCACCACCTGTTCGCGGTGTCCTCGACCGGCGGCGACGCCAAGCAGCTGACGAACGGGACGTGGGACGTCGCCGACTTCGACTGGGCGCCGGACAGCACCCGGCTGGTCGTCGCCGGCAACGCAGAGCCAGGCGCCGACCTGCAGCGTGAGCTGAACCTTTACGTGGTCGACCTCGAGGCGAACCGGGTGCGCCTGGGCGGCGGCTTCTTCCTGGGCTCGCCCATCTGGTCGCCCAAGGGAGACCAGATCGCTTTCATCGCCCCTAACGGGTTGGACGTCGGCCTGCTGGAGCGCGTTTGGATCGTGTCCCTGTCCGGCGGCGGGCCACGCTGCCTGACGGCGAACTTCGACCTGGCCGTGAATGACAGCGTCATCAACGACATGCGGGCCGGGCATGCCACCAGGATCTGCTGGTCGGCGGAAGGCGACCGGATCTACTTCGTCGCCAGCGGACCGGGCGTGACCGGGGTCCATTCGGTCGATCTCGAAGGCGACGTCCGCGAAGAGGTGGCCGGCCGCCGACGCATCTACGACTTCGACCTGGCGAACGGCGTGCTCGCCTTCTGCGCATCGGACACCAGCAACCCCGGCGAGCTGTTCATGCTGACCCACGGGGCCGAGGCGCGGATCACCGACCTCAACCCCTGGCTGCACGACCGGTACATCGCCGAGCCCGAGCAGCACCACTTCACGGCGCCCGACGGTTGGAAGCTCGAGGGCTGGGTGCTCAAGCCGCCGGATCACGACCCCAGCCGCCTGTACCCGGCCGTTATGGAGATCCACGGCGGCCCGCATGCCCAGTACGGCTGGACGTTCTTCCACGAGCTTCAGATCCTGGCCGGCCTGGGCTACGTCGTCTTCTATATGAACCCACGCGGCTCGGACGGCTACGGCGAGCGCTTCCGGCGGGACGTCGTGCGCGATTGGGCGGGCAAGGATTACCTCGACCTGATGAGCTCGCTCGATCAGGTGATCGAGCGGACCGGTTACATCGACACCAACCGGCTTGGGGTGGGCGGCGGCTCATACGGCGGGTACATGACCAACTGGATCATCGGCCAGACCAACCGCTTCTCTGCTGCGGTCGCCATGCGCTCGATCTCCAACCTGGTCAGCGAGTACTCCCAGCACGACATCGTGCTCTGGGGCGTGCTTCAGCTCGGCCCACCGCCGTGGCCGGATCTGGACGAGCTCTGGCGCCGATCGCCGATCCGCTACGTGCAGAACATCCGCACCCCGCTGCTCCTGACCGCCGGGGAGATGGACCTGCGGTGCGCCATGTCCCAGTCGGAGGAGATGTTCGGCGCGATGAGGCTGCTCGGCAAGACGGTCGAGCTGGTTCGGTTCCCCGAGGAGTCGCATGACCTTTCGCGCAACGGACGGCCCGACCGGCGCGTGGAGCGACTGCGGCGAATCGGCGGTTGGTACGAGCGATTCCTGGGCACGTCCTCGGTCGACCGGCCGGCGGCGGAGGAGGAAACGCAGGTGCTGCCCATCCCCGCCGAGGCTCCTCGCGAGTGGGCCAAGACGATCGCGATCGAAACCCCGCCGCCCGACACCAAGCCGGTCGAGGAGCCGACGGCCCCGGCCGCGATCCTCGTCGAGGAGCCGGAGGTGATTCAGCCCACGGTTTCGGAGTTCGCAACCGCGGCCGCGCCCATCGTCGAGCCCGAAGCCCTGCCCGACCTGCCCGGGCCCGGCGGAGACGAAGAGCAAGAACCGATGCCTCAGGCCGATGCGGAGGCGACGCCGGAGCCAGAGGGTGTGGTCGAGCCTGAGCCAGAGGCTGCGCCCGAACTTGAACCCGAAAACGAACCGGTGATTGCCAAAACCGAGCCCGCGCTGACCGCCTTCGATGAACCCGCCGACGAACTGGAGCCGACGCCTGAACGGGCGCCCGAAGCGGCGGCGGCCGAGCCGGTGCCCGAAGCCGAATCGCAGCCCGCCGTGGTGGCATCGGAACCCGAACCCGAACCTGCGCCCCAACCGGTGGTGGCGGAGCCGTCAACGCCCCTTCCGGAGCCAGTGCCCGCTTCAGAGGTACGCCCTCGCGCCGAGCGCGAGGCCCGGCCCACCCCCGACGTGAGCTCCACCCTCGTCGCCTGGCCCACGAACACCGCACCGGCCCCGCCAGGAAATGGCGCCCCGGCCCAGGCCGGTTCGTTCGAGGAAGCCACCTCGGTCATCCCGGTCTGGCAGCAGACCGACCCGAACGCCGACTCGAAAAGGACGGTGTCGCTGCAGGCGATGCCGCCCGAAGAAGTCGCCTCGGGATCGGGCTTTGCCGCGCTGCTGACCTTCGAGTCAGGTCCGTTCGCCGGCCGCATCGTGGCCCTCCCAAGCCAGATGGTGAGCATCGGGCGAGCGCCGGACAATGACGTTGTGGTCGGAGATCCGGCCACGTCCGGGCACCACGGCCGCATCGAGGTGCGCACCGGCTCCTTCTGGATCAGCGACCTGGGCAGCACCAACGGCACCCTCGTCAACGGTGAGCCGGTGATCGAGAAACAGCTCTCGGACAACGACATGATCGCCATCGGGCAGAACACGCTTCGCTTCACGCTCGAGGCTTAGACACGACCCCAGACGTGGCCTCGGTCGTCGAGATCTGGCGATACCCGGTGAAGTCGATGGCCGGCGAGCGGCTGGACACCTGCATGGTCACCGACGTCGGGTTGGAGGGTGATCGCAAGTGGGCTTTCATCGATCAATCCCCGAACCGCCTCGGCAAGTGGTTCAACATCAAACAGCATTCGCCGCTCATGACCTACCGCGCCCGGCTGGTCGAAGGCGAGCTGGACCTGATTGCGCCCGATGGGTCGAGCGTCGCGCTCGACGGGAACCTTCTGCGCAGGTTCGAGGCCGATTCAGAAAGGCCGCTGCAGCTGCGCGAGCTTCCCGGCGAAAACTTCGACGACTCGCACGTCCTCATCGTGAACCTCGCCTCGGTGGCAGCGTTCGAGCTCGAGGTCGGGATCGCGCTCGACCATCGCCGCTTTCGCGCGAACCTCTACGTCGACGGGCTGGAGCCGGAAGCAGAGCTCGACTGGCTGGGGCGCGTCATCAAGGCCGGTGAAGCCGAGCTCGAGGTGACGAGTCGCTGCGAGCGCTGCAAGGTCATAACGATGGACCCTGACACGACCGAGACGAGCCCCGAGGTCTTGCGCGTGCTGGTCGAGCGGCACGACGAGATGATGGGTGTGTACTGCAGGGTCGTGAAGCCTGGACGGGTCGCCATCGGTGATTTCGTCGGGTAGCTAACCTTCACGACGGAAGGTTTCCGGGTTCAGCAGGAGGTCTAAATGGGGGTCAGCGCTTTCTCCGACGAGTGGGCGAAGCAGTTCAAGGACGAGGTCAACCGGTCCAGCACCTACCAGTCCGCAGCCAAGGGGTGGAAATGGACGGTCGGGCTCGTCGTCGAGGCGGAGCCGGACAAGAACTTTCCAGAGTCGAAGGGCGTCGTGATGGACCTGTTCGACGGCTCGGCCCGCGACATCAAAGTGGGCGCCGCCGCGGATGCCCAGAAGTGCGACTTCGTCATCACGGCGCCCTACACGCGCTGGAAGCAGGTGGCGACCAAGGAGCTCGACGCGACCAAGGGAATCCTGCAGGGCAAGCTGAAGCTGAAGGGGGACCTGCCGACCATCGTGCGCTACACCAAGGCGTCGCAAGAGATGACGGAGTGCACGACGCGGATCCCGGTTGAATGGCCCGACGAAAAATAGAAACCAAAAGGATGTCTAGAGCGGTCGACTACGCTGATCCGGAGCCAAGCGCGTTTGCGTCGATGCTTGGTGGCCTGATCGACGCAAACGTCGAAAACAGTCCCGCGAAGCGAAAGGACTTCGATGACCTTGCCGCTCGAGTCGGTATCTGGGTCACCGATATCGACGAGGGCGTGACGCTCGAGTTTCAGCGTGGTTCGCTGCTGGTCCACAACGGACTGAAGCCGAAGCGTGACATCACCATTCGCGCTGAGGCAGAGACCGTGATGAACCTGAGCAACCTGCGGATCGGCCTGTTCGGCATGCCGGTCTATTACGACGAGGTGGGGCGCGGAGTTGCCGCGAAGCTGGTGCAGGGCAAGCTTCGGATCGATGGCATGCTGGGCAACATCGCGACTGTGAACACCGTGACGCGAATCTTTTCGGTCAGATGAGGCTGACCGTGGTCGGCGCCGGAAGCATGGGCGCCCAGATCGCGCAGCAGGCGGCGCTGCACGGCATCGAGGTGGCGCTGCATGACCAGGACGAGGGTCAGCTGCAAAGAGCCCGCGAGTCGAACCAGGGTCACCTCGCGCGCCGCGTCGAGAAGGGCAAGCTTTCGAAGGAGGAAGCGGACGCTGCCGTCAATCGAGTCCAACTCGTCTCCGACATGAGCGAAGCGGCGGATCGGGCCGAGTTCGTCATCGAGGCGGTGTTCGAGGACCTCGAGCTGAAGCGCTCGATCTTCCGCGAGCTCGATGAGGTCGCGCCAGCCGGCGCCGTGCTGGCGAGCAACTCTTCAACCATGGGCATCAGCAAGATCGCCGACGTCACAAGACGGCCGGACCGCTGCCTCAACATGCACTTCTTCTACCCGGTTCTCGTGATGGACCTCGTTGAGATCGTGCGCGGACCGGCGACATCGGACGAAACAGTTGAGCGCGCGCGGGACCTCGCCCGCGAGATGGGGCGCACTCCGGTGCTGCTTAACAAGGAGATCGATGGCTTCATCGTCAATCGGATCCTCCACGCCGCTACGCAGGAGGCCTACCGGCTGCTCGATGCGGGGGTCGCGTCCTTTGAGGACATAGACACGGCGGTCGAGAAGGGCCTGAACTGGCCCATGGGGCCGTTTCGGCTCGGGGATTTCAGTGGCCTCGACGTCACGTACAACGCCCGCCTGCACATGTATCGGGTCACCGGTGACGAGCGCTACAAGCCGTCGCCGAAGCTCGAGGCGAAAGTCAAGGCGGGCAAGCTGGGACGGAAGACTGGGGAAGGGTGGTATCGGTATTGATTGGCCATACAAGGATGGATCTCCCCACCCGGCGGCTTTGCCGCCGACCTCCCCGTCCCCATCCGGCCCGGCCGCGGCGCGGCGGGGCCACCTTCCCCAGCAAGTGGGGAAGGGGAGCGGGGAGGTGAGGCTTCACCACGTCGGCGTTGCGGTCGCCGACCTCGAGCCCGCGATCAAGCTCTATACGTCGCTTTTTGGGGCCGAGCTCACGCACCGCGCGAGCAATGAGAAGGATGGGCTGACGGCGGCCTTTCTGCAGGTGGGCGAAGCCGAGATCGAGCTGCTGGCGCCGCTGCGCGACGACTCGACCGTCGGCAAATTTCTCGCCAACCGGGGTCCGGGGATGCATCACGTCGCCTACGCGGTGAGCGACATCAGAAAGGCGATGTCAGACGCCCGGGCCGCCGGATTGGAGCTCATTGACGCCGAACCGCGTATGGGCATGCACGGCACCCTGATCGCCTTCGTTCATCCCAAGAGCGTCGGCGGCGTGCTGACGGAGTTCGTCGAGACATGAGCGACGTGCAACAGGGGGGTAGCGATGGACGGGCTTTGCCCGGCCGTCGCGGGAGGGGGGAGTCCCCCCTTAGAAACGACAGCGGCCTCCCGCTGAAGCCGGTCTACTCGGTCGAGGATCGAGCCACCGAGGAGCCGCCGCCGGGCACATTTCCGTACACGCGCGGCATCCACAAAGACATGTATCGCGGCCGGTTGTGGACCATGCGCCAGTACGCCGGCTTCGGCACCGCCGCCGAATCCAACAAGCGCTACCGCTTCCTCCTCGACCAGGGCCAGACCGGGCTCTCAGTCGCGTTCGACCTGCCGACCCAGATCGGTTACGACTCGGACGACCCGATGGCCAACGGAGAGGTCGGCAAGGTCGGCGTCGCCATCGACTCGCTCGAGGACATGGAGATCCTTCTCAACGGCATACCCCTGGAGCGGGTCTCGACCTCGATGACGATCAACGCCACCGCGGCGATGCTGCTGCTGCTCTACCAGCTGGTCGCGGAGAAGCAAGGGTGCCCACCCGAGAAGATCACCGGCACGGTGCAGAACGACATCCTCAAGGAGTACGCCGCCCGCGGCACGTACATCTTTCCCCCCAGGCCCTCGATGCGCCTGATCACCGATCTGTTCGCCTACTGCGCACAGAACCTGACGAACTGGAACACCATATCGATCTCCGGGTATCACATGCGCGAGGCCGGGTCGACCGCTGCCGAGGAGATCGCGCTCACGCTCAGCCACGCGATCGCCTACGTCGAAGCGGCGCAGGCGGCAGGACTCGCCGTGGACGATTTCGCGCCGCGCGTGTCCTTCTTCTTCGCGTGCCATATGGATTTCTTCGAGGAGGTCGCCAAGTTCCGTGCCGCGCGCCGGATGTGGGCGCGCATCATGCGCGATCGATTTCACGCCAGGGACGAGCGGTCCCAAGCGCTTCGCTTCCACACCCAGACCGGAGGCGTGACGCTGACCGCGCAGCAACCCCTGAACAACGTCGTGCGCACCACGCTCGAGGCGATGAGCGCCGTTCTCGGCGGGACGCAGTCGCTGCACACCAACGCCTACGACGAGGCCCTCGGCCTGCCCTCGCAGAGCGCCGCCGAGATCGCCCTGCGCACGCAGCAGGTGATCGGCTTCGAATCCGCGGTCCCGTACGTTGCCGACCCTCTCGGGGGTTCGTACTACGTCGAGAACCTGACCGACCGGGTCGAGGAGGAGGCGCACTCGATCATGGCTGAGATCGACGAGCTTGGGGGTGCGGTGGCGTGCATCGAGTCGGGCTGGACGCAGCGCCGCATCGCGGACAGCGCCTACCGGCTGCAGCGCCGGGTCGAGTCTGGCGAGCGGGTCGTGGTGGGCGTCAACCGCTACGCCGAAACCGACGCGCGCCCGATCGACATCATGAAGATCAGCCCGCGCCAGCAGGTGGCCCAGGCCCGGGCCCTGAAGAAGCTGCGCGCCAGGCGCTCGAAACCGGCCGTCGAGCGCCACCTCGGCGAGATCGAGCGGGTGGCTCGGGGAAGCGACAACCTGATGCCGGCCCTGAAGGCGGCGCTGGCCGATTACGTGACGATCGGCGAGTGCTGCACCGTGCTGCGCGGAGTGTTCGGCGAGTATCACCCAGGGGAGGCGGCATGACAAATCCATACCCAGCAGTGATCCCGATGATCGCGTATGAGAACGGTGCTGCCGCGATGGACTGGCTTTCGCGAGCGTTCGGATTTCGCGAGCGAGCGCGGATGCTGGGCGAGAATGGCCGGCTGAGCCACGGCGAGATGGAAGCCGGCGACGGGATGATCATGCTCGCCACCCCCTCGCCGCACTACCGCGGGCCGAAGCACCACAGGGAGGAATGCGAGCAGGCCCAGCGCTGGTCAGAGGTCCCGTACATCATCGACGGCGTGCTCGTGTACGTCGACGACGTCGAGACCCACTTCCAGCGGGCGAAAGCCGCGGGCGCGACGGTGCTGTCACCGGTCGAGGAGGGCCAGGAGGGCAAGCGCTACCGCGCCGAGGACCTCGAGGGGCATCGGTGGATGTTCATGCAAAAGAAGTGAGCACCCCGCCCCGGCATCGCAAGATCGACCCTCTCAACGAGCTCCGGCAGCGGAAATACGAAGCGGGTCACGGCGACGCGGAGGCTTTCAACCGGCAGCACGCCAAGGGCAAGCTGACCGCCCGCGAACGCATCTCGCGCCTGGCCGACCGCAACTCGTTCGAAGAGATCGATCTCTTTGCCAGGCACCAGGACGGCGTGCCCGGCGACGGAGTGGTGACGGGGATGGCCAAGATCGACGGCCGCGACGTGATGCTGTTCAGCCACGACGCGAGCGTCTTCGGAGGCTCGCTGGGTGAGGTTTTCGCGGAAAAGGTGATCAAGGTCATGGACGTCGCCCTCAACAACCGCATCCCGATCATCGGCATCAACGACTCCGGTGGCGCCCGCATCCAGGAAGGCGTCGTATCGCTCGCTGGTTACGCCGAGATCTTCTGGCGCAACGTGGAGGCGAGCGGGCTCATCCCCCAGCTGAGCCTGATCCTCGGCCCGTGCACCGGCGGCGCCGTCTATTCGCCGGCCATCACCGACTTCACCTTCATGGTCCACGGCGTCGGATACATGTTCATCACCGGCCCGGAGGTCGTCCGCGTGACAACCGGCGAGGATGTCACTTTCGATTCCCTCGGCGGGGCTGAGGTGCACAACGTCCGCTCGGGCGTCGCTCACTTCCTCGCGGAGAGTGAGGAGGAGTGTTTCACCCAGGTCCGCAAGCTCTTCAAGTACATCCCGCAGAGCTGCGAGGAGCAGCCACACGTCGTGGATGCGACAGACGACGCGGAGCGTGCCGCGCCGGGCCTGGCCACGATCATTCCCGACAACCCGAAGGAGCCGTATGACATCAAGCAAGTCATCAGCATGGTGGTCGACCACGGCGAGTTCTTCGAGGTGCAGCCCTTCTTCGCGATGAACCTCGTGGTCGGATTCGCACACCTCGATGGCAAGCCGGTCGGCGTGGTGGCCAACCAGCCCAAGGTGATGGCGGGGGCGCTGGACATCAACGCCTCCGACAAGGGCGCGCGCTTCGTGCGGTTCTGCGACGCGTTCAACATCCCCCTTGTCACATTCGTCGACGTGCCGGGCTTTCTGCCCGGGACGGCGCAAGAGTACGGCGGCATCATCCGCCACGGCGCCAAGCTGCTCTACGCGTTCAGCGAGGCGACGGTGCCGAAGCTGACGGTGATCACACGCAAGGCCTACGGCGGCGCTTACTGCGTCATGTGCTCGAAGCACATCCGCGCGGACTTCAACGTGGCGTGGCCCACTGCGGAGATCGCGGTCATGGGACCCGAGGGCGCGGTGAACATCCTCTTCCGTCGCGAGCTGGCGGCGGGAACGGCGCAGCGGCGTGAGCTGGTCAGCGATTACACGGAGCGCTTCGCCAACCCGTACATCGCGGCCGAGCGGGGGTATATCGACGATGTGATCGAGCCGGGCCGGACCAGGGCCGAGCTCATCCGCGCGCTGCGCATCGCAATGCGCAAGGAGCGAAGGCGCAGCCCGCGATGGCACGGCAACATCCCCCTGTGACACTGATCGTGGTGGAGCTGAAGCCCGGATTCATTCCGGGCGTCCCCCCGCCACGCAGTTTCGACTCCTGGCTAGCTCTATGCCAAAGGGGGGTTCCGCGGGGGGATCCTGATCCCCCCGCGCTATGGCACGGCAACATCCCTCTGTAACGATCCAGCTCGAGCGCTGGACCGACGAGGACATGCCGCTGCTGGTGCGGCTCAACGCGCCGGAGATGACGGAGCACCTGGGCGGCCCCGAGACTCCCGAGCAGCTGGAAAAGCGCCACCGTCGCTACGTGGCCGCCGTCGATTCCGACGCGGCACACATCTTCAAAGTCGTTCTGCTTCCGGAGGGTGTTCCGGTTGGCGGGGTGAACTTCTGGGAGCGGGACTGGGAAGGCGAGCCCGTGCTCGAGATGGGATGGGGAATCCTGCCCGAATATCAGGGCCGCGGCATCGCGTCGGCGGCTGTTGCGCAAGCCATCGAGCAGGCTCGAGCCACCTCCAGGCGCGCCGCCATCCATGCGTTCCCGTCGGTCGACAACGCGCCCTCGAACGCCGTCTGCCGGAAGTTGGGCTTCGAGCTGCTGGGTGCGGTGGAATTCGAGTATCCGAAAGGCAACTGGATGCCGAGCAACGACTGGCGCTTCATGCTGCGCCAATACACTTAGCCGATGCCCAACCAGGACGCCCAGGGCCGCTGGATCAGCGACGACGGCCTTCAGTACTGGGACGGCGCCGCATGGCGCCCGATCGGCACGCAGGCAGCTGCCCGCAAAGGCATCTCGGCGCTTCCGGCGGTCCTGATCGGCTGCGGATTTGCCCTCGTGATCGTCCTCGTCATCGGCATCGGCTTGACCGTGTTTGCGCTGAACAGCCCTGACTTCCAGCACACCTTCTGCAACGGCTGGAACAGCGACAACAGCGCGAACCTCGATTGCCCATTCCACCCTTCACCCTGACTTGAAGCTCCTCGAGTACCAGGCCAAAGAGGTCCTCGCGTCGCTTGGCATCGCCATCCCCCCCGGTGAGGTCGCCCGCAACGCGGACGAGGCCGCCGCCGCGTGCGCCAGGCTCGGCCCTGTCGCGGTCAAGGCCCAGGTGCCGGTCGGGGGCCGCGGCAAGGCGGGAGGGATCAAGCTGGCCCGGACTCCGGACGAGGCTAGAAAGGCCGCTGAGCAGATCATCGGCATGGACATCAAGGGCTTGAGAGTCCCGCTGGTCTACTGCGAGGCGGCGCTCGAGATCGAGCGCGAGATCTACCTCGGTTTTACGGTCGACCGCGACGCGCGCGCCAACATCCTGATGCTCTCCGCCAGGGGAGGCATGGACATCGAACAGGTGGCCGAAGAGTCGCCCGGTTCCATCGCGCGGCTGTACCCGAACCCCTGGCGGGGACCGCTCGACTTCGAGTTGACCCAGCTGGTTTTCGACGCGGGGCTGGGCGATCTTGCGCGTCCGCTGGCCGCGCTGATCAAAAAGCTCTATCGCGCCATCCCCGACTACGACGCCCTGACCGCCGAGATCAACCCGCTCGTCGTCACCAAGACCGGTGACGTGATCGCCGGCGACGCCAAGCTCGAGAGCGACGACAACGCCGCATGGCGCCACAAGGACCTCGAGCAGAAATACGGGGCCTTCATCGAGGGCGACCCGTATGAGATCGAAGCCAAGAAGCGTGGCCTCACCTACGTTTCGCTCGACGGCGACATCGGGATCATCGGCAACGGCGCCGGATTGTGCATGGGCACGCTCGACCTCGTGCAGCGCGCGGGCGGCCGGCCGGCCAACTTCTGTGACATCGGCGGTGGGGCGAAGGCCGAGGTGGTCGAGAACGCGCTGGCGGTGATCCTCATGAACCCGAAGGTCAAGGGCGTGGTCATCAACGTGTTTGGCGGGATCACGCGCGGCGACGAGGTTGCGAGGGGCATCATCACGGCACGCGACAACCTGAAGATGAAGCTGCCGCTGGTCGTGCGCCTCAGCGGAACCAACGAGGAGGAGGGGCGCGACATCCTGAAGCGAAACGGCATCGAGCCCGGGGTCAATGCGTGGGCGGCCGCACAGAAGATCGTCGAATTGAGTCGGGTTGGGATCAGATGAGCATCCTGATCGACTCGTCTACGAGGGTCATCGTCCAGGGGATCACCGGCCGCGAAGGCTCGTTTCATACCGAGCAGATGAAGTCCCTGGGCACGAAGGTCGTCGGCGGCGTCAGCCCGGGCAAGGGAGGGACGACCCATCTCGGCGTCCCGGTGTTCAACACGGTGGCGGACGCGGTCAAGGCGACAGGCGCCAACGCTTCGGGCATCTTCGTCCCGGCGCCGTTCGCGGCCGACGCGATCATGGAGGCCGCCGCGGCAGGCATCACCCTCATCGTCTGCATCACGGAAGGCATCCCGATCCAGGAGATGATCCGGGTCAAAGATTTTCTCCGCGGTTATCCGCAGGCGCGCCTGCTCGGCGCCAACTGCCCCGGCCTCATCACGCCCGGCGAGGCGAAGATCGGGATCATCCCCCAGCGCATCACCAAGCCGGGGTCGATCGGCCTGGTTTCGCGCAGCGGCACCCTCACGTATGAGGTCGCATCGGCGCTCTCCGCCGCCGGGATGGGCCAGTCGACGATCGTCGGGATCGGCGGCGACCCGGTGTTGGGCCTGACGTTCCGCGACGTGATCGAGATGTTCGAAAAGGATCCAGCGACCACGCAGGTGGTGCTCATCGGCGAGATCGGCGGCAGCGACGAAGAGCGTGCAGCCGAGCTCCTGGCCCGCGGCACTCGCCTGAAGGCGGTGGCCTTCATCTCCGGACGCACCGCGCCGGAAGGCAAGCGCATGGGGCACGCCGGCGCCATCATCTCAGGCAACCGGGGCACCGCCAAGAGCAAAGAGGAGGCGTTTCGCAAAGCCGGCGTCACGGTGGCGGAAACTACGGATGACATAGTGGGGCTGCTTAGATGAGCGCGTTGCCATTGGCCGTGACGAGGGCGCTGCCCGCGGAACGGGCGCGCGACCTCGCGATCGCGGGTGCGCTTGTGCTGTGGCTTGTCTACACGCGCATCTACTGGGTGCTGCAGGCGGCTCATCTCGGCGGCCCGCTTTGCCCGTTTTACTACGTGACCGGCCACCCGTGCCCGTTTTGCGGGGGGACACGGTCATTTGCCTACATGTGGCGGGGCGACCTGTCGGACGCGGTCCGGATGTATCCGCTGGGGCCGGCCCTGTTCGCCGGGACGATCGCGGGGGTTGGTGGCCTTGTGTCGGGCGCGATCACCGGGCGAACCTGGACGCCACGCCTGACGCCTGTGCAGTGGCGGGGAATCGGAGCGGGCGCTGCAGTGGTCCTGGCGATCAGCTGGGCGCTCAAGTGGTTCGTCTTCGGAAACTAAGGTTCGGCGGCTGAGTCCCGAGGATTGGCGGCTGTACCGCCGCGTTCGTCTAGCCGCGCTGAAGGAAGCGCCTTATGCGTTCGGCTCCAGCTACGAGCGCGAGGTCCAGGTGCCGGAGGGCCGCTGGAGGCAGACGCTCGTCGATCGCGTGCGCTTCGTGGCGGAGGTGGACGGCGTGGTCGCCGGAACTGTGAGCGGGGGCGACGCTGACACGACGGCCGCGGCCGCGATGACGGGGATGTGGGTCGATCCGCGTTTTCGCCGCCAGGGCATCGGTGAGATTCTCGTGATTCACGTGATCAGCTGGGCCAGGGCTGCCAGCTATGACGAGATGTTTCTGTGGGTGACCGACGTCAACGCGGACGCCGAGCGTCTTTATCGACGCAACGGGTTTGTCAGCACGGGAGCGGTCCAGGAGATTCGCCCGGGAGAGCTCGAGCACGAGATGTCGCTCAAGCTTTAGTTCCATCGATCAAACGCGTGACGACCGGGTACACCAGCGCGTTGTTCTGCGCTGCGCCGCCGGGGTCGATCAGGTCGTGTGGCAGGCGATCTCCCAGCGGAAACTCATGCGTTTCGACATTGGCGCCGTGCGCGCGCCACGAATCGATGAGCCGGTAGGTGAACCTGTTGTCGAGCCGTGGCTCCGCGGCGTTCGTGATGACGACGATGGATCGGGCCTTCGGCCCGCCGGCTCGTGCGGCCTTGACCAATTGCCGCCCGGCCTGGAAGAGAGCGGCGTAGGCATGCGTCGAGAACCTTGGATATCCGTACGGTGGACCGATCCGGTCCCGCAGCTTGCTGTTCCACCACAGATAGAAGTTCGGAATCCGAATCGCCAGGTTGCTGAGCGCGGTGAGGGCCGGGCCCGGTATGGGCCTGAGTCCGAGCATCGGTGCGATCAGCACGGCGCGCTCGATGTCGTCACGCGTCTGGGCCAGCAGGCCCGCGAGGATCGCGCCGAGCGACAGCCCCGCCACGGTGAACCGCTCACCCAGGGCCGCGCCAACCTCCGCCGACCGATTGGCCAGCGCGATGAGATGTTCAACGCGCAGCTCCGCGATCGAGGTGTTGAGGCGGTCGGAGTAGCCATGGCGTGGATAGCGGGGGATGAAGACGTTCCAACCTCGCTCGAAGAACTGGCGGCCGAGGGCGTCCATCTGCTGCGGGCAGTTCGTGAATCCGTGCATCAGGACCAGCGCGCGCTCCACCCGGCGTCCGTGCGTGTAGAGGCGCGTATGGCAGAGCGGGTTGACGTTCGGTCCGTCGAGATCCTTGATCGTCGTCGCGACGCGGATCCCCTCTGAGTAGTGGTCTTCGGCCTTCACGTGCAAGGATTGGTGCAATGGATTTTGAACTGACTCAGGAGCAGCAGGCGATTCGCGACACCTGTCGCGACTTCGCTCGAGAGGTTGTCGCGCCCGCGGCGGAAGAGCTCGACCGGCATCACAAATTCGGTTACGACGTCGTCCGGCAGATGGGCGAGCTGGGTCTTTTCGGGCTGCCGTTTTCTGAGGAGGTCGGTGGGGCGGGCGGCGATTTCCTCTCCCTGTGCATAGCCATCGAGGAGATCTCGCGCGCGGACGCGGGCGTGGGTATCACGCTCGAGGCTGCGGTGTGTCTCGGCTCATCGCCGATCTATGAGTTCGGGAGCAAGGAGCAGAAAGGGCGGTGGCTGCCGGACCTGGTCGCGGGGCGCAAGCTGTGGGCGTTTGGGCTGACCGAGCCTGAGGCCGGCTCGGATGCGGGCGCGACAAAGACGCGCGCGGAGGCTCGGGACGGAAAGTGGGTCATCAACGGCGCAAAGCAGTTCATCACCAACTGCGGCACCGACATCTCCGCCGGGGTGACGATCACCGCTGTGACCGGGAGGTCCAATGGTGAATCTGAGATCAGCGCGATCATGGTTCCGACGGGCGCGCCCGGGTACCACGTTTTGGAGGGGTATCGGAAGCTTGGGTGGCATTCGTCTGACACGCATCCTTTGAGCTTTGAGGATTGCGAGGTGCCGGCCGAGAACTTGTTGGGGACTCGGGGTGGGGGGTACCGGCAGTTCCTGCGCACGCTGACGGGGGGGCGAATCGCCATCGCGGCGCTGTCGGTGGGGGTGGCGCAGGCGTGCCTGGATGCGGCGCTCGCTTATGCGAAAGAGCGGCGGACTTTTGGCTCTCCCATCTCGAGGCATCAGGCGATCCAGTTCAAGCTCGCGGACATGGCGATGGAGGCGGAGGTGGCTCGGACGATTGTTTATCGGGCCGCGGCGGCTTATGGGCGGGAGGGGGCGGAGACGAGCGATGAGGTGAGGATGCTCGCCGCGATGTCGAAGCTTTATGCGTCGGAGGCTTCGACGCGTGCGGCGGACAACGCGGTGCAGATCCACGGGGGGTATGGGTTCATGGAGGACTATCCCGTCGCCAGGTACTGGCGGGATGTGAAGGTGAACGAGATCGGGGAGGGGACTTCCGAGGTGCAGCGGATGCTCATCGCGAGGTTGCTGGGCACCTGAGGGATTGGACTAGCGATAGACCCCGTTGTGGCCCAGGCTGTGCTGCCCGACGTTTGGAAAATATGTCAGCCCGTGGTCCTCGGAACCGACCGGGATCCTGGCCAGCACGTTTCCGGTGGCCGTGTCGAACACGTACACCGTCGCGTGGTAGCGGCCGGAGGCCCACAGCTGTTTTCCGTCGGGGCTGAGTTGCAGCATGTCCGGACTTCCGCCACCTGGAATCTGCCACTTCGCGACTACGGTGCGGGTGGCGAAATCGATCACCGAGACCGAAGCCTCGAGGCGGTTTGACACGTAGAGCGATTTCGTGTCGCGCGAGACCTGCAAGCCGTGCGCCCCGCGGCCGGTGGGGATGAACTGGATCTCCTTCATCGCCACCGGATCGATGACCGATACGCCCATGCGGCCCTGGTTGGTCACGTAGAAGAGGTTTCCGTCCGGAGAGAGCCTCACGTCGATCGGAAGCCCGCCGACGCGGACGTAGCCCGCGAGCTGCATCGTGTTCACGTCGACCTTCGCGACCACGCCCGAGTACTCGGTCGAGATCATCAAGTAGCTTCCGTCGGCGCTGAAGTCCAGGTGATCGGCTCCCGGCCACGGGATCGGCACCGACTTCAGCAGCGCCCAGCCGTGTCGCCAGTCGCGGAACTCGATCCGCTGCAGGCGCTCGACGACGTCGACCGCCTTGGTGCCATCGGGCGTGAAGTAGAGGTTGTAGGGGAACGGAATCGAAACTTTGTCGACCGGCCGTCCCGTGCGGATGTCGAGGACGGTCAGGCTGCTCGAACCCTCGTTGTCGACGAAGAGGGCGCTCATGTCCCACGCGGGAGCGATGTGGTGGGGGATGGCGCCGACGCGGTAGTGGTCGATCACCTTGAAGGTGAGCGGGTCGATGACATCGACCGTGCCGGCCGTGCTGTTGGGCACGTAGACGCGGGGCGGCAGCTCGCACAGCGGGCACGGCACCGCGCCCGAAAGCGTGTTGGCGTAGACGTTGAACGAGGGCTCCGGAAGGCTGGTGGGCTGGACGTCGGGCGCCGGCAGCTGCCGGGCCGAATCCTGGGATCCCTCCTCCGCGCCTGAAGCCGCCGTTGTCGGTGGCGCCATCCAGACCACCGCGAAGACCACGGCGGCCGGGCTCAGGACCGCGAAAACGAAGATCAGGGCGAAGATGATGGGAAGAACCCGCGAGCGAAGCGCTCCGCTCAGGCCGTGATGCCCCTCACTCGTCTGGAAGATCTTCAAGCTTGGGCGTCAGCTCGCAAACCCATCTGCCGTCGTCCAGGCGGCGGATGAAGCGGGAATATCCCTGGTTACGAGCCACATTCAGAAATTGTTCCTGGGTGATCAGTGTCCGGAGCCGGGCGAGGTCCGCGTACGTGTTGTCGCGCATTATCCCGCCCACGACCCCCGCCAGCTCACGCCACTGGCCCTCTGAAAGCGGCTCGCCGTAGCCTGCGATGGTGACCAGCAGCGCGGCGGTGGCGCCGGTGATGGTGTCCGGGAGGATCTTCTCCGACTTGGCGCGCGAGATGATCTCGCGCCCCGTGCTGATGATGTCCGCGATGCGATCCCGCCGAACGCCGATGATGTCGCGGCCACTTCCCACGGTCGTGCCCTCGAGATATCTCGGCCCTGCGTCCATGGTCAAGCCCACTATTCTAGTTAACGTCTGAGTTGGACCTCGAACTTGCGCCCGAGCACTCGACGTTCCGGGCTGCGGTTCGCGAACTCGCGCAGGGAGTGGTCCGGCCCCTGGCCGTCGAGGTAGATCGCGACCACCGATTCCCCCAGGAGGCGGTCAGGGCGGCTGCCGAATCCGGCCTCATGGGGGTCCTTATCCCCCGCGAATACGGCGGCGCGGGTCTCGACGCCCTTGCCTTTGCGATCTGCATCGAGGAGCTGGCCCAGGCGTGCGCGTCCACGGCGGTCATCGTCGACGTGCACACCAGCGTTGGGACCGAACCGATCCTGCTGTTCGGGGATGAGGAGCAGAAACAGCGCTGGCTACCTCGGCTCGCCTCAGGCGAGCTGCTCGGCGCCTTTGCGCTGACGGAACCCGCCTCAGGATCCGATGCGGCAGCTTTGAAGACCACGGCGCGCCGCAGCGGCGACGGCTACGTGCTCAACGGCACGAAGACGTTCATCACCAACGTCGGCCACGCGGGTCTATACGTCGTGTTCGCCAGGACCGGGCCAGATGAGCGGGCGGCGGGCGTGACGGCGTTTCTGGTCCCGGCGGGAAGCGTCGGGCTTCGCGTCGGGCAGGTGTTCGACAAGATGGGCCTCAACGGCTCGCCCACAGGCGAGCTGGTGCTCGAAGACGTCGAGGTGCCGGCCGCCAACCGTCTTGGTGCGGAAGGCAAGGGCTTTGTCGTAGCCATGCGCGCGCTCGATTCCGGTCGCATCGGCATCTCAGGCCAGGGCCTGGGCATCGCCCAAGCGGCGGTCGACGAGGCTCGTGCCTTGATGCGCGACAGGGGACACGACCAGGGCGACGACTTCACGCTGGCGGACATGGCCACACGGGTCGAATCGGCGCGGCTGCTCGCATACCACGCCGCCTGGCTCTGCAGCCGGGGCCGGCCGTTCGCCCGACAGGCCTCGATGGCCAAGCTCCACTGCACCGACACGGCGATGCAGGTCACAGTCGATGCATTGCAGATTGCCGGTGAAGAGGGCGCCCGCGCGGGCAGCCCCTTCGAGCGACACATGCGCGACGCGAAGGCGCTCCAGATCTACGAAGGCTCGAACCAGGTTCAGCGCATCGTGATCGCGCGTGAATTAGTCAACACCGGATAATCCGATTCGGATGGACTTCGAATTCAGCGCCGAGCAGGTCGCGATCAGGGACACAATCCGCGAGCTCGTCCAGGACCGGGTCGCGCCTCGCGCGGCGGAGATCGACCAGACCGGCGAATACCCCAAGGACATCGAACGGCTCTTCGCCGACAACGGGATCCTCGGCATTCCGTTTCCCGAGGAGTACGGCGGCATCTCTGGGTCGAGCGTCACGATCTGCATGGGTATCGAGGAGATCGCGAAGGCATGCGCCAGCTCGTCGCTGATCCTCGCGGTCCAGGCGCTGGGCTCCTATCCCATCCTCGTGGCCGGGTCGGAAGAACAGAAGAAGCGGCTCTGTCCGCCGCTCGCCTCAGGAGACAAGGTGGCCGCATACGCGTTGTCCGAGCCAGGCAGCGGCTCCGATGCCGCGGCGATGCAGACTCGAGCGACCAAGCATGGCAGTGAATACGTGCTCAACGGCACCAAGCAGTTCATCACGCATGGCAGCATCGCCGGCACCCTCGTGGTCTTCGCGCAGACAGATCCGAGAGAAGACCACCGGGGTATATCGGCCTTCGTCCTCGAGCGTGAGACCAGCCCGTGGAAAGTGGAAAAGCTCGAGCACAAGCTCGGAATCCGCGGATCGCCCACAGCCCAGATCGTGCTCGAGGACGTGAAGGTGCCCGTCTCGAATCGCCTCGGCGAGGAGGGCGCGGGCTTCAAGATCGCGCTCGCGGTGCTGGATCGATCTCGACCCGGCATCGGGGCGCAGGCGCTGGGGATCGCGGAAGGGGCTTTCGCCTACGCGCTCAACTACGTCAAGGAGCGCCGGCAGTTCGGCCAGGCAATCGCGGCCTTCCAGGGCATCCAGTTCATGCTGGCCGACATCGCGACCCAGATCGAGGCTTCGCGCCACCTGGTCTACCAGGCCGCGACCAAGGTCGACGGCAAGGCGCCCGACCTGACCAAGGTTGCCGCCATGGCCAAGCTCTTTGCTTCCGACATGGCGATGAGAGTCACCACGGATTGCGTGCAGCTGCTCGGTGGCTATGGCTACATCAGCGATTACCCTGTCGAACGCATGATGAGAGACGCGAAGATCACCCAGATCTACGAGGGCACGAACCAGATTCAGCGGGTGGTCATCGCCCGGGCCCTGCTGCGTTGAGCGCCGACCCGCAGAGACCCGCGCCGCCACCTCCCCCGCCACCGCCGCCTCCGGTACCTCCATACGCGATCGCGCCGCAGTACCGGCGGCCTGTCTACCCGGCCCCGGTCGCGCCGGCGGGCCGAACCGAGGCCCGCGCCACGGTATCGCTCGTCCTGTCCATCGTCTCGCTGCTGCTCGCGATGGTCGCTTTCCTGCTGGGCGTGATCGCCCTGCTGACCGCCTTGGGCGAGCTCCTGAACTTCCTGCTGCTGGGCCTCCCGGCGATGATCGTCGGCCCGGTGGCCTACTTCCTCGGCAGGTCGGCGGTGAGCAGGATTGCGGCGTCGCCGCAGACCCTGGGCGGGCGCAGCACCGCGGTGGCGGGTTGGGTCATCGGTGCGGTGAGCACGGCCGCCGGCGCGATCGTTTTCCTGATCTGGTGGGTCCTGGTTCTGGTCGCAAACTTCGGGGCCCCGCCCGCGTAGCCGTAGATGGAACGCATCGGCGACGCCTTCGGCTGGCCGTTCCGCGATCCCGACTGGCTGAACAAGATCCTGATCATGGGACTGATCCAGCTGATCCCGATCGTCGGCGGTATCAACGCCCTGGGTTGGATGCTGGCCGGCATCGACCGCCTGCGAGCCGGTGACGAGAAGCTACCCCCAGCCAACTTCGATTACCTGCTGAAAGGCGTCCAGCTTTTCGTTGTCTACCTCGTCTACTACCTGGCGCTGGCCCTGATCGCGGCGGTGCTCTACGTGCCCGCGGTCCTCGTGCTCGCGCAGCAGGGACACGATTCGCCAAACGCCTTTCTTGTTTTGCTCGGCTTCGCCTTGATGCTGCTCACCTTCGCCATCGTGACGATCGGCTCGCTTGCGCTGACCTTTGCGATGCCGTCGATCGTGCTGGCCGTGGACCACGGAGGCATCGCCGGCGGCTTTCACATCGAGGCGATCTTTCGCCGAGCTCGGTCCTCGCCGCTCAACACCCTCATCGCGGGCCTTATGCTGATCGCCGCCGGCTTCATCGGCCAGCTCGGCGTGTTTGCATGCTTTATCGGCGTCGTATTCACAAGCGCGTATGCGCTCGCCATGCAGGCGTGGATCATCCGCAGTTTCGAAGTTGGTTCAACCCCAACGCCCACCAAATAGGAGGAAGTAAATGTCGGACGTGCCGCCGCCGCCACCTCCGCCGAGCGGGGGAAGCGAGCCCCCACCACCGCCTCCTCCTCCCGCGCCTGGATCACCGCCTCCGCCTCCTCCGCCCTACGGAGGCGGCTACAACCCGCCGCCGCCACCGCCGGGCGGGGGCTACGGCGCACCGCCGCCGCCACCGGGAGGAGGGTTTGTCCCACCGCCGCCGGGAGGTGGGGGCTACGTCCCGCCGCCGCCAGGTGGTTACATGCAACCCGGCGTCGGTTACGCGGGTCAGCGCACGGACGGCCTTGCCATCGCGGCCCTGGTCATCGGGATCGTCTCGATCGCCTGCTCGGTCGCCTGCCTCGGCATCATCCTCGGACCGACGGCCGCCATCATGGGCTTCATCTCGCGGCAGAGGATCGCGACCAGTGGAGGCACGGTTGGCGGGGGAACGCTCGCGATCGTGGGACTGGTCCTGGGCGTGGTCGGCTTCGTCGCCAGCGTGGCCTGGTTTTTCTTCGTGATCGTCTCAGGAGCGTTCAACAACTCGAACGCCACGCCTTCGCCGTAACCCTCGATCCCCAGGCGCCGTTGTTAGAATCCCGGTGCTCATGTTCCGGGCCAGGCCGAAACGGGCCAGGCGATCCCGCTACAGCGTCTCCTACCGCCTGACCAGGTCTTTCCCGGCCGCGGTCGTGGCTGTTCTTCTGCTTGCCATCGTCGTCGGAGCGACCCTGACGTACAAGCGCTTCGACGATTTCGTGAGCGCGACCACGGGCCATCACATCAACCCGATCGGCGAGGTGGTGCAGGCGGTCCAGCCGTCTCCCGGGACCATCGCCTACAAGCTGAACCACGGCCAGCAGGTCAACATCCTGCTGCTCGGGATGGGCGGCTACGAGAATGACGCGCCCTATCTGACTGACTCGATCATGGCTGTGACCATCGACCCGGCCAGCAACCGCGTGATGATGGCGTCGATCCCTCGCGACCTGGTCGTGCACATCAACCTGCAGAGCAACCCGGACCGGGTCTGGGTGAACAAGATCAACGCCGCGTACGAGGTTCCCTACACCAACATCATCTGCTGCGTCGACCCGAAATACAGCGGACCGAACGGGGGCGGCTACGCGGCGGAGCACGAGGTCGGGAAGATCACGGGCAAGACTTTCGATCGCTACATCGCGGTCGATTTCGTCGCGTTTCGCGACATGGTGAACGCCCTGGGTGGAGTCGACATCTGCCTGACCACAAACCTCGACGACTACGAGTACCCGGACTATAGCAATGGATACCGGCCCATCCATTTCAAAGCCGGCTGCCAGCACCTGAACGGCGAGCAGGCGCTCGAGGTCGCGCGCTCCCGACACGCGATTCAGCCGGAGCAGGCGTCCGATTTCGGCCGCGCCCGGCGGCAGCAGGACATCATGCAGGCGATCAAGAAGAAGACGACCACCGTCAACGGCTTCGCCAAAGCGCCCCAGCTGCTGACCGCGCTGCAGAAAAACATCCACACCGACATGTCGCTCTCCGACATGAAAGCGATCTACGACTGGGGCAAGAACCTGCCCGACAGCTCGATCATCCGCGTGGCTCTCACCGCACCGTCGTCGACCGGCGGCGGGAACCTGCTCGATTCGTATGACTGCGGAATGGGGTCGGGGGTCTCGCAGCTCTGTCCCGACGACCCGAGCTTTTTCATGATCCACAAATTCTTCGCCGCGGCCGTTTTCATCGACCCCAAGACGCTGGCCGAGAAAGCGCCGGTGCAGTTCGTCAATGGAGCCACCAACTTTCCGGGCCTCGACGCGCGCGTGACGACGATGCTCGACCCGACGGGCCTGCAGCTGGCGGACCCGGTCACTTACCGGCCGTCGGCGGACACGCTGATCCTCGATTACTCCGGAGGCAAGTTCCCCCTGACCACCAAGTGGCTGCACGATTGGTTCGGCGCCACGGTGGTGAACGCCACGCCGACCAGCCCCGCCCCGGTGGCAGGTCAGCAGAACTACGGTCTCGTGGTGGTGCTCGGCCACAACTTCGCCCTACATTGGTTGGGCGAGTGAGCATCTGAACGATCCAGACTTACTGAGCAGCTTCCGGGCCGGCGATGTGCGTGCACTGGCGCGGGCGATCACCCTGGTCGAGCGCCGAGACCCGTCCGTCCGCAACCTCGAAGACGCCATTCGCAACGATGCCCGGGTGCCGGGTGTGACCGGCTTCACAGGCGCTCCGGGGACTGGCAAGTCGACGCTGGTTGATTCGGTGGTGACCCTCCTGCGGGGCCAGGAGCAATCCGTCGCGGTGCTTGCGACGGACCCGAACTCGCCCTTCACCGGCGGCGCCATCCTCGGAGACCGCATCCGGATGCAGCGCCACGCGCTGGATCCAAAGGTTTTCATCCGCAGCATGGGCGCGCGCGGACACCTCGGCGGCCTTTCGCTGGCGAGCCGCGAGGCGATCCGCCTGCTCGGGGCGTTCGGCTTCGACCAGGTGATCCTCGAAACGGTGGGGGTCGGGCAGTCCGAGCTAGAGGTGGCCGCGGTGGCAGACACCACCGTGGTGGTGCTGACGCCCAACCTGGGAGACAGCGTGCAGATGATCAAGGCCGGCATCCTCGAGATCGCGGACATCTTCGTCGTGAACAAGGCCGACCTCGACGGCCACGGCCGGGCCGTGGCCGAGCTGCGGACCATGCTCAACATGGCGCCCAAGGCCGTCTGGAAGCCGCCGATCATTCCCACCGTCGCCACCCGGCAGGAGGGCGTCGAGCAGCTGTGGGAGGCGATCCTGGCCCACCGGCGCCACCTGGAGAAGAGCGGCAGGGCTAAGGAGCTGAGCGAGCGGCGGCTCAGGGATGAGACGGCCGAGGTCGCCGCCGAGCTGGCCCGCGACCGGACTCGGCGGGCCCTCCAGGAGGACCCGACGCTGACCGAGCGATTGCTCAAGGACGGCACCCCGTACCGTACGGCGGAAGAGATCCTCCGGACGCGAACCGATAATTGATTTTGGGTTTGAAATGAAAGTAAGAGCGCGCGACGCAAAGGAAGCCTGGCGGGAGGAGTTCGAGTCCAGCCCGGCCCGCGACGACGGCATCGAGACCTCGACCATCTCGGGCATCCCGCTGGAGCCGCTGTATACGTCCGCGGACCTGCCGCGGCGGGCCGAGGAGTATCCCGGCCAGTTCCCCTATACGCGAGGCATCCACCCCAGCGGCTATCGCGGGCGGCTGTGGACCATGCGCCAGTTCTCCGGCTTTGCCACCGCCGAGGAGACCAACCGGCGCTACAAGTACCTGCTCGCCAACGGGCAGACAGGTCTTTCGGTCGCCTTTGACATGCCGACGCTCATGGGCCAGGACTCGGACGCGCCGACGAGCCGCGGCGAGGTCGGGCACTGCGGTGTCGCGATCGACTCGCTCGCCGACATGGAAACCCTGTTCGAGGGGATACCGCTGGCCGACATCACCACGTCGATGACCATCAACTCGCCCGCCGCGATCCTGCTTTGCATGTACATCGCGGTTGCCGAAGAGCAGGGAGTGCCTGCCTCGAAGCTGGGCGGAACGCTGCAGAACGACATCCTCAAAGAATTCATCGCGCAGAAGGAGTTCATCTTTCCGCCGGCCCCTTCGATGCGCCTGGTGGTCGACTCGATCGAGTACTGCGCGAAAGAGGTGCCGAAGTGGAACACGATCTCCATCTCGGGCTATCACATCCGCGAGGCGGGATCGACCGCCGCGCAGGAGCTGGCGTTCACGCTCGCGGACGGCATGGCTTACGTCGACGCCTGCCTCGAGCGCGGAATGCATATCGACGACTTCGCGTCGCGACTCTCCTTCTTCTTCGACGCGCACATCGACTTCTTCGAAGAGATCGCCAAGTTCCGCGCCGCGCGCCGGATCTGGGCGCGCTGGATGCGCGAGCGGTATGGCGCGCAGCAGGAGAGGTCGTGGAAGTTGCGGTTCCACACCCAGACCGCCGGCGTCTCCTTGACCGCGCAGCAGCCGGAGCTCAACATCGCGCGCACCGCCGTCGAGGCGCTGGCCGCGGTGCTCGGCGGAACGCAGTCGCTGCACACGAACGCGATGGATGAGGTGCTGGCGCTGCCGACGGACAAGGCCGCGCGGCTGGCGCTGCGCACGCAGCAGCTGCTCGCCTATGAGACCGGCGTCGCCAGCACGATCGACCCGCTCGGTGGCAGCTATTTCGTGGAGGCGCTGACCGACGAGATGGAGCGGCAGGCCGAGGCCTACTTCAAGCGGATCGAGGAGATCGGCGGCGTCATCCCGGCGATCGAGGTCGGGTTCTTCCAGAAGGAGATCGCCGATGCTGCTTTCCGCTACCAGCAAGAGCTGGAGCAGAAGCGCCGGATCGTGGTCGGCGTGAACGAGTTCACGAACGCCGATGAGGAGTCGATCGAGATCCTGCGCATCGACCCGCGACTCGAGAGCGAGCAGGCGGAGCGGATCAGTGAGGTCCGCCGCAAGCGCGACCAGGCCAAGTGCAGCAACGCGCTCGACCGCCTGCGCAGGGCGGCCGCCGGGACCGACAACCTGATGCCCTACATCCTCGATGCCGTGCGCGCGTACGCGACGGAGGGCGAGATCATGCACACGATGGTCGAGGTGTTCGGCACCTACACGGAGACCGCCGTCGTCTGATGCCGACTGCTGTGCGCCCGGTGCGGATCGTCGTCGCGAAGGTCGGCCTCGACGGCCACGACCGCGGGGTGAAGGTCGTGGCGCGCGCGCTGCGCGATGCCGGATACGAGGTGATCTACACCGGCCTTCGCCAGACACCCGAGATGGTCGTCGACGCGGCGCTGCAGGAAGACGCCCAGGTGATCGGCCTGTCCATCCACTCTGGCGCGCACATGACCCTTTTCCCGGCGGTGGTCGAAGAGCTGAAGCGGCGTAAGGCGACGGACATCATCGTCTTCGGCGGGGGCATCATCCCGGACGACGACATCACCGCCCTGAAGAAGCGGGGGGTGGAGGAGATATTCACGCCGGGGACGCCGCTGCAGGAGATCGTCGACTGGCTGCGCAAGCGTTTTCCGGAGTCAGCGACGAAGTAACCGGTCCGTTTTTCGAATAACATCCGCGCATGTCAAGCGAGCCGCCCGACCAGATTCCCCCGCCGGAGAGCCCTCCGCCTCCGCCGCAGCAGTATCAGCCGCCACCATCGCAGCCATACCCGTCTGCGCCCCAGGCATTGCTGCCGGACGCGCAGTACGACATGCCCGCGATGGTGCTGGGCATCCTCTCGCTGTGCCTCCTGCCGCTGGCCTGCTGCTGCGGCGTAGTTGAGCTCATCGTCATACCGCTCGGTATCGCGGCGGTGGTCCTCGGATTCATGGCGAGGAACAGGATCGCCGCCAGTCAGGGCACCATGGGTGGAAGCGGCAAGGCCCTGGCTGGAATCATCACGGGCGGTACAGGTCTGGGAATCGGGATCCTTCTAGGCATCGCCATCCTTCTGTTCGGCCTGGCGTTCTCCAGCCTCGTCAACTCGATCCCGACGCCGACGCCCTCATTGGGGACTTAAGCCGAAGTTACGACCGTCCCGGCGACCTTGTCGTGGAAACCCTGGCGCCGGGGATCCCAGAACATCCACAGCCAGCCGATCGCGCCGACGCAGCAGAACACGACTTCGAGCCACCAGATCAGGCCGCGGATCACCGCCATGCCAAGCCCGGGAAACCTGCCGCTCGTCGCGTCGCGCACGCGGAAGCCGAAGACCATCTGACCGATCGTCTGCCCATGGGCGCTCCAGAAGTAGCCGAAGTAAGCGAGAGCCACGACAAGGTCGACCCCGAACGCGCTTGCGTGACCGCCCCTCGTGACGCCTTCGACGAGGCCGAAGAGGACAGCGAGCATGACCAGGTCGATGAGCCCGGCGACGACCCGAAGCCCAGGATCGGCGAGGCTCGGCGGCGGGGGGTTGCGCAAGGTTGGCGTATCATATGCGGGCCTCTCCAACCCGAGGCGCAACTATGGAATTGAAGGCATTGCTCCGCGAACCACTCGGCAAGCGCTCGCGCCGTTTGCTGCGCGAAGGCAAGCTTCCCGCGGTGGTCTACGGGCACAACACCGAGGCGACTCCCATCACGCTCGACCGGCTCGAGTTTCAGAAGGTCTTCGTCAAGTCGGGCCGCACGCATCTCGTTGACCTGGCGATCGACGGCCGGACTGAGAAGGTCCTGGTCCGCGAGATCCAGACCCATCCGCGGCGGCTCGGGCCCATCCACGTCGACTTCTACCAGGTCAACCTGCAGGAGAAGATCGAGGTCGAGGTCCCGATCCACCTGACGGGCGAATCCGCGGCCGTGAAGCGCGGCGACGCCGACATCCTCCAGCCGCTGCACTCGATCCGCGTCGAGTGTCTGCCCTCCGACATCCCTGAGGCGTTCGAGGTCGACCTCACGCCGCTCGAAGAGATCGAGGCGGAGCTTCGCGTTTCCGAGATCGCGGTCCCGAAGGGCGTGACCGTGCTGGAGGACGCCGACGAGCTGGTCGTCAAGATCGTGCACAAGCGCGAGCTCAAGGTGGAAGAGGAGATTCCCGCCGTGGAGGCCGGTGTGCCGGCCGAGGGCGAGGTCGCTGCCGAGGGCGAGGCTCCCGCGGAAGGGGAAGCAGCCGAGACCGAGGAATGATTCCGGCCGCGTCCGGCGGCTCAGGAATCATCATCGACCCGGGCGCCCAGAACCTGCTTTTCGTCGCTGTCGGGCTGATCGTCCTCTTCGGGTTCCTGCTCGCCGCACGAGTTGCATCTCGCATGGCCAGCGAGCAGCTGCTCAAGCGCCACGTCAGAGCCGAGGTGGTCGTCCTGAGCCGGAGGGTCGTGACTTTTGTCGTCATCGTCCTTGGCCTGTTCGCCGCGCTCAGCTTCGCGGTCGAGAGCGCGAACGTCGCGCTGTTCGGCCTTGTGCTCGCGACGGTTGTGGCGGCACTCGGAGTGCAGGACTTGCTCAGGGACTATGTATCGGGCTACTACGTCCTGCTGGAGCGTCACATCCGGGTCGGCGATCGCATCAGCTTCGACGGGCATTCGGGCACGATCAATGAAGTGCGCCTCCGGGTCACTTTGGTGAGGAGCGAGCACGGGGACGTCATCGTCGTACCCAACTCAGAGCTGTTCACCAAAGCCGTCACGATCCACGGCACGACTCCTGAGGAGGAGGCTAAGAAAGCGCCCCAAGGGTGATCCGGCACAGGGCCTCGAGCTCCGCCCCGCCGAGGTCGCATTCCTCCGCCAGCAGCTCACGGATCATCTGCGACGCCAGGTCGGTGTGGATGCCGCCCGCGACCTGCGTGGCGAGCGAGCGCAGGTGATACGTGTGATCAGGCTTGGCGCTCGAGTCATCGAGGCGAACCTTGACCTGATCGAGCTGGACGAAGTCGGACCATCGCTTGACCTCCGCCGCCCCGGTCTCCGGTGCGTCCGACAGGTGCAGGCAGTTGAGGCCGCCGTAGATGCCGTACCGCTCGCGGAGCGATCCGGGGCGGGACTTTGCGATCTGAGTCTCGCCGAGCTCGTGTCGCATCTGCTTCAGCGACTCCTCCGAAGCAGTGATCCGACCCACCACCACCGGCAGCGCGGACATGAAGTCGACGAGCCACGGAAAGAAGGGCCGTCCCTGCAGGAAGTCGTAGTGGCTCTCGATCAGTGACGCGGGCGGCTGGAACCACTCGAGCGATTCGACGTTCCAGTCGCGCTCCGATGCAAGCCAGCCCCAGATCCCGGCGCGCGCCGCCAGGCGGTAGGCAGAGTCGGGCTTGAAGATGAGGAGCGCGTCAGCCAATTCGCACCTGGCGCCGCCTCACCGGATAGTCCGGACTATCCGCACTTTGTCCTGTCGGGATCCCTGGATAGTCGCGACTATCCGGGGTCTGGCCACGTAGCCGGAAAGGAGCGTCGCTATTTCGTCTCTGGCGAGACGCAGGGTTGCCACTAGGGACGAGCTCTGCGCATTCAGAGAACTATTTTCCCGGCTTGCGGTCGCGCGGGTTGGGCGAGTAGACCTTCCGCCCCTTCAACTTCTCCGGCAGGTGCGCCTGGTCGGCCACTCCGCTCTCGTAGTCATGGGCGTACTTGTAGTTCCGGCCGTACCCCATCGATTTCATCAATCCGGTCGGCGCGTTGCGCAGGTGCATAGGCACCGGCTCGTTTCCCGTCTCCTGGATCAGCTCGCGTGCCGCGCCGTATGACGTGAGCGCCGAGTTGGACTTCGGCGCCAGCGCGAGATACAGCGCGGCTTCGGTCAGCGGCAGCACCGCCTCGGGCATGCCCACGAAGTGCGCGGCCTGCTGCGCGGCGACCGCAACGGGCAGGGCCTG
>VBGP01000101.1 GCA_005880795.1 Chloroflexota bacterium
TGGGGCCCGATTGAACTCGGCGGCTTCTACAACTTCTCCGGCGCGGCCTACGACGACGGCCGCATTTTCGCGGTCAACTTCCAGGGCGTGCTGACCGCTTACGACGCGATCACCGGCGCGCAGGTCTGGTCCGCGCAGCTCACCGGCCAGTCGAGCTTCACGACTCAACCGGCGGCGTATCAAGGGATCGTCTATCTGTCCGGCGCCGGCAGCGGCGGAACGCTGTATGCGGTGAGCGAGGCGAACGGACATGTGCTGTGGACCGCGCCGGTCTTGAACGGAGATCACAGCATTCCGGCCGTCACCGCGGACGGCGTCTATGTGTCCTACGCATGCGACCAGGCCTATGACTTCAACCCGAGCACCGGCGCACTGATCTGGCATCACGCCAGCAACTGCGAGGGTGGCGGGGGCAGGACGGTTGCACTCTATGGCGGCCGCGTCTACACCCGGGACTTCAACAGCGGCAACCTCATCCTCGACACTCAGACGGGCGCGCAGGTCGGGACCTTCCCGTTCACGGTTCCGTACGGCTCCACCATCCCGATCCCGGCATTTTCCGGCTCCATGGGCTACTTCTTCGACAGCGCTCAACTGCGCGGCATCGACCTCGGCACCGGCACCACCCTATGGACCTTCGCCGGCGACGGGAGACTCAGCTCAGCCCCGATCGTGGTCGGCACGTTCGTCTACATCGGTTCGACGAGTGGAAACCTGTACGCGCTCGACTCATCCAGCGGCGCTTTGGTTGGGACCATCAACGTCGGCTCGGGGATCGCTTTCCCTGACGAGTCCGACGCGGTGCAGCTGGCCGGACTTTCAGCCGGCGAGGGCTACGTGCTCGCGCCCGCAGGCAATCGCCTGGTCGCCTTGACCAGCGCCATCCGCCTGACGCCCTCGAGTCTGACGTTCCCGAGCCAGCCGGTCGGCACGACCAGCCAGGGCGAAATGGTGACGGTCACCAACTTCAGCGCGTCGGCGGTGAACGTCTCTGCGATCAGCGCGAGCGGAGACTTCTCGAGGAGCACCAACTGCCCGTCGTCGCTCGTGGCCGGTGCGTCGTGCACGGTGCAGGTGACGTTTTCGCCGACGGCTGCAGGTCCGCTCACCGGTACTCTGTCGGTGCGCGTCGGCGTCTACCCGACGCCCCAGACGGTGCTCCTATCCGGCATCGGCGTGAACGCGGTGCTCGACCACATCACGGTCAGCCCGGCGCAGGCCACTATCACCGCCGGCGCGGGTCAGGCGTTTAGCGTCGAGGGCTTCGACAGCGCCGGCAATGACCTCGGTAACGTGACGGGCTCCGCCGGCTTCTCGATCCAGGACGCGACGGGCAGCTGCGCGGGTGCGACATGCACCGACACGGTAGCCGGCGAGCATACCGTCGTGGCGGTGGTCGGCGGCAAGCTCGCGACCGCGCTTCTCAACGTGACGCCTGGACCCTCCGACCACATCACCATCAGCCCAAGCTCGGCGACGATCACCGCGGGCGGGAGCCAGTCGTACACGGATCGCGCGTTTGACGCCTACGGCAACGACCTGGGCGACGTGACGCAGCAGTCGGTCTTCACGCTCATCACGCCGAGCTACGCAAGCCCCTTGCCCTGCCCGAACGCCACCTGCTCGACGATCTATGCCACCCAGCCCCTGTATGGCGACTCGGTCCAAGCGTCATACACCTCTTCGGGCGGAAGCCAGCTCACTTCGCTCAGCCCACTGGCGGTTGTCCCCGGGCCGATTGACCATCTCGTCATCAGCCCGACCAATAACACCATCGCCGCCGGCGTGCCGGTGGGGTACTACTTGTACTCAGCGGACGTGTACGGCAACCGGATCGCGGACGTCAGCGGATCCGCGCAGTTCACGATCACATCGCCAGGCACGTGCAACGGCTCCAGCTGCTCTTCCAAGAAGAGCGGCAACTATGTCGTGACCGCGACCTACTCAGGTCATGCGATCAGCGCGAACCTCACTGTGGTGCCCGACTTCCCGACAACACTCGTAGTCAGCCCCGCCACCGCGACCGCCGCTGCAGGCAACGGGCAGGCGTACACGGACCAGGCGTACGACGAGTACGGCAACAGCTTCGGCGATGAGACCTCGGCGAGCACGTTCAGCGTTCAAAGCGGCACGTGCACCGCCAACGTCTGCACCTCAACGATGGCCACCCCCGCCGGGACGTACGAGACGGTCACCTCGTCGTGGACGTGGTCGCAGTACTTCAGCGCGCTGACCGGCACGGCTCAGCTCACGATCGTGCCTGGTCCTGCGCACAGCCTCGCCCTGACCGGGCCGGCGTCGACCACAGCCGGGGCTGCGGTCACCATCACCGCCCGAGCCGCCGACGCGTATGGAAACGACATCGGCGACGTCAGCGGCCAGGCATCGTTCTCGATCGCGCTGGACGGGAGCTGTCAGGCGAACGCATGCACTCCGACGAAGGCAGGAGATCACACCATCACCGCGACGTACCAGGGCGCATCGGGCACGCTCAGGTTGGTGGTCACGGCCGGGCCAGTTGCATCCCTGCAGCTGGCGCCCGCGAACGCGACGATCACTGTCGGGGGCAGCCAGGCGTACAGCGCCGAGGGGTTCGACCAGTACGGCAACGACGTGGGAGACGTGACCGCTGCCACGACCTTCACCCTGGCGGGCAGCCCGTGCAGCGGCAACGTGTGCACGCCCGCGAACGCATCCCCCAACGCCCTCGAGGTGAACGGCACGTACCAAGGCGCCGGCGGCAAGACTTCCCTTGTTGTGCGCCCAGTGGCGGTCACGGTCGACCAGGTCACCACGGCGCCTGAGAGCCCGAACAAATCGATCCAGTTCAGCGACACCATCCGGGTTTCGGCGAGAGTCACGCTCGCCTCGGCATGCTGCGGCGCGGCCGGCGGCACAGTCACCTTCTCGACCGGCACAGTCGTGGTCACGGTTCCCATCAGCCTTCCTGCGGGCACGAGCTCCGCAGTGGTCAGCGCTGATTACGCGTTGAGCGCCGCCGCCGTCCCGGGGGCCGGTATCTACACCCTGACGGCCGCATACCAGAGCTCCAGCGTCAACTACAGCAGCGCTACCGGCGCGGCCTCTGTGACCGTTCTCCGCGAGGCGGCTTCGACCATCTTCGCGACGCCGTACTACGTCTCTGATGGATCCAGTCCAACGCTCGCGCTGACCGTCGACCAGCGTGATCCCGCCGGCGACACGCTGTACATCGACTATGCCGTCACGTCGGTCTGGGTACGCTTCGACGTCTTCACGCCGGGCGCCGCGACCCCGAGCCGGACCGCCTACGCGGAGGTGCGCGACGCCTCGAGCTGGAGCACCACCGGCTTGGGGACCGCTCAGGTCAGGCTCTCCGCGCCGCTGCCAGACGGCGTCTACGAGGTGGTCGCGGGGATCGTAGCTTCAAGCACATCCCCGAACGGCAACTCCTCGACCTACCTTGCTTCCGACCTCCTCCGCGTCTACATCACATCAGCGCCGAACACCTCGAACTTCGCGGCCGGCGCCGGCTTTATCAACCCTGACTCGACTTCCAACACGGGCACGGAGAACGGTTACTTCGGCCTCTTCCTGAAGCCGGGCAAGACGCCGCAGGGCACGATCGCGTACACGTACCGCGTCTCGATGGACGTGGGGGGAGGGAGCATTCGTGACGTTGACGTCGAGGTGACAGGCACTTCGATCGCATCGCTCAACCTCCACTCGGTAGGCGGAGGCGGCATCGTGGCGGCGGCAGGCAAGTTCTCGGTCCGCTACCTGGACGCGGTCACCGGGACCGACTACTCCGCATTCGATTTCACGGGGGGGTCCTACCAGCTCAACGCAAGCGACGGCGGCGCCACCGGCGACAAGTACCTGATCGTGCTGACCCGACCGGAGGGGACCGCGTTCCACTCCAGCTCGAGCGGCCAGGTGCTGATCGCG
>VBGP01000045.1 GCA_005880795.1 Chloroflexota bacterium
GACCTCGTCCACGTCCTGGTCGATTCCGAATACCGGCTGCAGGCGCTGGTGGTCAAGGAGAGCCGGGCGTTCTCGGGCCTGCGCCAGTCACCGGGCGCGATGCTTGTCGCCGACGAGTTCATCGTGCCGCGCGACGCTGTCAAGTCCGTCAGTCACGACCGCATCGACCTGGCGCTGACCTCTGCACAGGCGCGGAGCCTGCAGCCCTACATGTCCTACCGCGAAAAGACGGAGACGATCGCGGAGGAGGCGGAGGATTTCGTGGGAGTCCTGACGTCGAACCCTGGGATTCCCAACTGGATGGAGCAGGTGGCCAACAAGCCGCCGGGCGCCCTGGAGATCGACGGCGGCGAGAACGTGATGCTCGGCCACACCGGCAAGAAGCTGGGCACGGTGAAGGACGTGCTGTTCGACGACGACGAGCTGGTGGGAGTCGTGCTGCGACCCGAGGGGCTGTTCAAGAAAGAGGTGATCCTGCCGCGCCGGTTCCTCAGCCGCAGCGACGATGCGGCGCTGTTCGCGGAGCTGGACGAGTCCGACCTCGAGCACCTGGCCACATTCGACAGAAAGGACAAGACTCAGTCCCGCTGAAAGCCTTCCGGCGTTCGCAGCCCAAACCCCAGGCTGCGGTCGAAGGCGATGTGGGCGCACCACGCGAGACCCGCCGCCGTCCATGCGTCCGCGTGGAGGAAGAACGCGAAGATGATCAGGACCGCGGGAGCCCAGAATCGATGCACCGCGTTGTAGAAGGGCACCACTCGCGGATCCAGCTGCCCACGCTGCAGCCCCGGCCGAAAGCCGAACAGCAAAGTGATGTCCGGCGCGATGGCAAACACCAGGAGCTGCCACCAGCTCGCGTGCTGGGTGACGACCACCGCGATCGCCAGCCCGGCCGCCGCGAGGCCGAGCACCGCGTAGGCCGGCCGTTTCCAGCTCATCGGGCGGGCTCACGCGCGCCGGCCGCGATCACGCCCGCCAGCACGAGGGCGAGGGTGGCGATGACAAACAGCGCCGCGGGGACGCCTGAGGTCGCCGCCACGGTTCCGGCGATGAGCGGGCCGAGGAAGAATCCGAATGCGACCGAGCTCGCGTTCAAACCGAAGATCGTGCTCTGCGCCTCAGGTGGGGTCTCCAGGCCGATCATGCTCGCGGTCGCCGGGATGACCACGCCGCTGAACAGTCCGTTCAAGCCGATCGCGATCACGATCAGCGCCGGCCAGGGCGCGACGCCGATCAACGAAACGGCCAGCGCCACCAGCCCCGCCGCCGCCGCCGCGGTCCGGACGTAACCGAGGCGCCTGGTGACGCGCGTGTAGCCCACCGCCGCGGCGCTGCTCGCCACGCCGGCCAACCCGAACCCGATTCCGCTCACGGCCGCCACACCGGTCGTCAGCATCTCGAGCAGCCGGAGCACGACCAGCTGCTGTGTCGCGGAGTTGCAGACGCTGATGAACCCCTGGGATCCGATGAGGACCGCGAGCGCTCGCTTGAGCCCGGGTCGCTCGCCGATCATCGTGAGAGTGCTTCGCCCCGCGCCCGATCGCCTGACGATCGGGCTCTCGCGCACGATCAGGAGCACCGGCAGCAGCGAGAGCAGGAGCAGGATCCCGCCACCGAGGAACACCAACCGGAGCCCGAAGAGGCTGCCCGCGATGCCGCCGACGACCGGTCCGATCGCGCCGCCCAGCGCGACCGCGGAGGTCACGACGCCGAGCGCCCATCCGACGCGGGAGCGCGGGGTCTCGGCGGCGACCAGTGACGTGGCCGCGGCAACGGTGCCGCTGGTGGCGCCCTGCAGGAAACGGAGGATCAGGAGCTCCGTCGGGTTCTGCACGAAGTAGATCAATCCGACCGTGATCGCGCCGCCGATCATCGAGCGCAGGAGCATCGGCTTGCGCCCATAGCGATCGCCGAGGATGCCCCAGATGGGGCTTGCCACCGCCATCGAAAGGCCGGAGACGCTGGCCGACGCGGCGGTCCACAGGTCGAGGTCACGGCCGGGGTGAACCCCGAGGTCGTGTGAGATGAAGATCGAAAGAAATGGGAACGCAAAGCTGAAGCCGAAGATCGCGGTGAACTCTGCGAACCACAGGGCCGCCAGGTTGCGCCGCCACTCGACGCCGCCCGGGTTGATGGGCGGCGACGTCGCGTAGGGGTCAGAGGTCGACGTCGCTAGCTGCCAAGAATTTCGACGATCCGGTCCGACGTGATCGGCAGGTGGTCGATCACCGCGTCTGGTTTGCGTTTGCGCAGCGCGTCTTCGACCGCGTTGGAGATCGCCGCCGGCACCGGGATGGTGCCGCTCTCGCCGGCGCCCTTGAATCCTTCGGGGTTGGCGTCCGTCGGCGTCTCGATGTGCACCAGTAGAGGCTCGGCGCCGACCTCGCCCGTGCTGACGATCGTGTAATCGAGAAAGCTCGCGCTGCGGAAATTGCCATCGGGGTCGTAGAGCGCCGCTTCGAAAAGCGCGTAGCCCAGCCCGTGCGCGTAACCGCCGTGCATCTGGCCCTCGATCATCAGCTCGTTGATCGGCTTGCCGGTGTCGTGGGCGATGACATAGCGCAGCACCTCGACCTGGCCCGTCTCGGGATCGACAGCGACGATGGCGGCGTGGCAGCCGCTCGAGTAGGCGGTGCCCCGCTTGGGGTCGAACTTCTCCAGCACCTCGAGCCCGCCGTCCGGTACGACCTGGGTCGCCGGGACCCGCTTGGTGGGGGTTCCGCGAACGCTGATCACGCCGTCTTCCATCAGGAGGTCCGCTGCGTCCGCCTCCAAAACCTCGCCCGCTCGCTCCAGCAGCTGCTTGCGCAGCGCCGTCGCCGCCTTTGAGGTCGCGTTGCCGACCTGGATCGCGCTCCGGCTGCCCGCGGTGAGCAGCGCGAACGGAACGTGGCTGGTGTCCCCGACGGTGACTGAGATCTTCTCGAACGGCCATCCCAGCCGGTCCGCCGCGACCTGGGCCGCCATCGTCTGATGGCCCTGTCCCTGCGGGGTCGACCCGACGAAAAGCTCGGCCGAGCCGTCCTTGTTGACGCGCAGCCGCGCGGGCTCGCCGCGGCCGAAGCCGGTCGATTCGACGCAGCATGCGATCCCCATGCCGACGAGCCGGCCGTCTTTTTCTCCATCGACCGAGACCTCGCCGAGCTTCTGCAGAGCCAGCTCGAGCAGGCGCGGATAGTCGCCGCTGTCGTAGACGAGGCCCTGGCGTCCCGCCGGATAGCCGGTGGTGAACGGTATCTGCTCCGGCTGCACGAGGTTGCGGCGGCGCAGCTCGGCGGGCTCTATCTGCAACGCGCGCGCGAGCCGGTCCATCACGCGTTCCATCGCGTAGTTGCCGAGCGGGCGGCCGCCGCCTCGGATGAACCCGCTCGGAACCGTGTTGGTGTAGACGAGCTGCGACTCGATGTCCATCGCCGGCAGCACGTAGGCGGACAGCATGTGGGAGACGATGATGTCCGGCTGGCCGGCGCCCGAACCTGCGTATGCGCCGAGGTCGTGCAGCAGCTTTCCGCGCAGGCCGCGCAGCTTTCCGTCGCGATCCGACGCCACCTCGACCTCGATGATCGATCCGTGCGCCTGCGCGGTCGTCGCGCCGTCTTCGCTGCGCGAGGCCACCCACTGGGCCGGTCTCTTGAGACGCCACGCGACCAGGGCGGTCAGCACCTCCTCGGCGAAAGGGCTGCCCTTGGCGCCGAAACCGCCACCGACGTCCTCGGCGACGACGCGCACGCTTCCTTCTTTGAGACCGAGCGTGCCGGTGATCGCCTCGCGGACACCGAAAACGTTCTGGGTCGAGGTCCAGACCTTGAGCCCATCGCCGTCCGGCGTCGCCGTGACGGCGCGGGGCTCCATCGCCGCGCCCGCGACACGCGATGTGGTCAGCCGGATCTTCGCCGTCACGCTGTCGGAGGCAAAAGCGGTTTTGATGTCGCCGTACCTCGTCGACGCTTTGCGCGCGACGTTGCTCTTCATGTCGGAGTGCACGGTCGGCGCGCCGGCGGCGATCGCTGCGGGGACGTTGCCCACTCCCGGCAGCGGATCGAGGTCGGCCGACACCTGCTCCGCCGCGTCCTGCGCCTGGTAGCGGCTCTCCGCGACCACGACGGCGTATGCCTCGCCGACGTAGTTGACCTCGTCGCGGTTGAGGATGGGGCGCCCGCGATTCTCCATGTCCTCCGGGCCCCAGTCGCTGAGCCCGGCGGCGACCTCGGGCACATCGTCGGCGCTCCAGATGGCGAGGACGCCCGGCATCGATCTCGCGGTCGAGGCATCGATGGCGCGGATGTGCGCGTGGGGGAGGACCGAGCGGCAGAAGACGACGTGGACGAGTCCGTCGAGCTTGATGTCTCCGGCGTAGCGGCCCCGGCCGGTGATGAGCCGCTCGTCCTCGACGCGGCGCATGCGCCGGCCGATATAGGGAGCCATCGCTCCTACAATAAGTCGTCCACTGGTTCGTTCCACCGGCGGGCGGCTAGCTCAGCTGGAAGAGCGCCAGCTTGACATGCTGGAGGTCGGGGGTTCGAGACCCTCGCCGCCCACCACTTCAGTCGTCGACTCCGACGGGTGCGGAAGGATTCGGTTCGTTTTGCGCCAAACGCACCGTTCATGGGCGGGGGATGCGTGCGTTTTGCGCAAAACGTGCGGGTTGTGGCTCGATCAGGATGGCGTTGCCGTTGGCAACCCGAGAGACTTAGCCGCAGCCAGCAGGCGATCGTCGTAGGAAACGACGGCGGCCAGGTCATCACCCAGGCTTGCGGCGGCCGCGAGGTGGATCGAGTCCAATGTGCGGAGCTCGGTCGGGTCGAGATCCGCCGCTCGGTCGAGAAGGACGTCGTCGAGCCGGATGAGATGGAGGCCGGCCAGCAGCTTGCGGGCTTCTGGGATCAAGCGGGGGACACCGGCACGACGCACGACTCGCACCAGTTCCACCCTCACGAGCGCTGCAGACGCGCGCTCAGGCCGCCGCCGGAGCCACCTTCGCAAGGCGGGCGACTCCCTTTCGGTCATCAGGAGCTTCACGGCAGCTGAGGTATCGAGGTAAGCAACCTCAGCGCTCATCTGCCCTCATGTCAGCAAGGATCTTTGACAGAGGTGGCTTCCCAGCGGTCCGCGAAATCGGCTTGACGTCGAGCAGATCTCCTACCGCGCCGCTTGCTCGGCCCTCGGCTTGTAACTGTTGAAGCCTGCTCGCCTCGTGCATCGGCACGATCCTCGCAACGGCTCGGCCCCGATCGGTCACCTCAACGGTCTCGCCCGCAGCGACGCGACGCAACACCGCAGTTGCATTCTGCCGAAGCTCCCTGATCCCAACCCTGTTCATGTAGCACATTGTAGCACATCACGGCGCCAATGTACTTCACGGCCGGGGAGTGGAAATCTAGGTGCGAGTGTGCGAAAAGATGGCATTGAATCGAGTGCGAATGCCGAGTTTCGGCACAGTCGACGCCCGAGCGCTGTGAGACGCATCGCGGCCGTCTTGGAGACGGCAGGATTTGCGACCGCTGGGTGCGCCTACCTGCTCCCCTTCCTCTCTCCCGTTCTGCCGCCCCTGGACAATGCCGTGATAGGCCTGCAGGTCTTCTTTACGGCGCTGTACGCGTTACTGTCGGAACCCCGGCCATGGGGCCTCATCACCTTCGCCGCGTACGGCGCTCCCCTCATAGCTGCGATTGCGGCCCTGTTCCTCCATCGAAGGCCGACGCGGCCTGCACCTGCCAGGCTGATTTTCGGGTTGGTTGGCATCGCGGGTCTGGCGACGGCCTACGCGGGAAGCCGCGGAGCCCCGTGGGCATTCGGATATTGGCTGGCGGTTGGAGCGTTTGTCGTCGCCACCGTCGCAGCTGGCTACCGATTTGTAACAACCCTCTGGTTTCGGGACCGAGGCTGGGATCGAACCGGCGAAGGATGAACCAGCAAAATCCGCCTCGCAGGAGTTGCTTGGGCGCTATCGGTATCTGCGGAGGATCGATTAGCAGCCAGGCGACGCCTGAGCGAGTACCTTGTGCCTGCAGTGGCCGGCCGGGTCTCAACCCTCCTGGTTGGGCGCGAAGACGAGATCGGGCGTCTGACCGAGACGGTCGAACGAGTAGCGGGCGGGCAGGGCGCGGTCGTCTTTCTGACCGGAGAGCTCGGCATCGGCAAGACCCGACTCGCTCAGTGGACTCTCGAGGCTGCGCGCGCACGCGGTTTCCAGATTCTCCAGGCGGGGGCGTTTCCGTTGGAACGGGACCTGCCCTACGCCCTGCTGATCGCTGTCTTCAAGCCAGCATTGCGGAGGCTCAATCTTGGGCAGCGGTCGGTGCTGACGCGCGACCTCGGGCACCTCGGCCTACTTTTCGCGGACCTGAACCAGGCGCCGCCGCAGGTGCTCGGCGATCCCGCCCTTGAGAAGACCAGACTCTTCGAGGACGTTTCGCGGCTGCTCGAATTCCTCGCGGCGCAATCGCCGGTGGCGCTGTTTCTCGACGATATGCACTGGGCGGATAACGCCACCATCGAAGTGCTCCACTACCTGGCTCGCGGCATCGCGAACCAGCCCGTTCTGATGGTCGCCGCGTACGTCCCGCAGGAGGTCGATTCTGCACGTGGCCTGCGCGCTCTGGTGCGCGGCGTCGAGCGCTCCGGCATATCCGAGGAGATCCAGCTCCGCAAGCTCGCTCCACGCGCAGTGGCAGACATGGCAGCCGAGCTGCTCCAGAGTGCGGGTCCGCCCGAGCTGATCAAGCTGCTCAACGCGCGAAGCAGCGGCACGCCCCTGTTCATCGAGGCGCTGATCAACGATTTGATTCAGAAGGAGCTGTTGGTCCATGAACAAGAGTGGACGCTGTCACCAGACGCCTCCACCGTGGTCCCGCGAAGTGTCTATGAGCTGATCGGGGAGCGCCTCGATCGCATCGGGCAGCTCGACCGCCGGCTCCTGGAGCTCGTCGCTGTGGCAGGCGACGCGGCTTCGCATGCTTTGCTCAAAGCCGTCCTCGAAGTCGATGACGAGAGCCTCATTGCGGCGATCGGACGGCTGGAGTCCGCGGGCCTCATCAGCGAACAGGTCGTCGAGGGCGAGGTGGTTTACGGGGTCGCGGATCGGATGGTGGGTGAGGTTGCGTACGCACGCCTTCCAGAAATGACTCGCCGCCGCCTGCATTCACGGATGGCCGCCGAGCTCGAGCAGCTTCGGCCGGACGACGTCGAGCGGCTTGTCATCCATTATCGAGGGGCTGGCACCGAAGCTCGCCGCGATCGCGCTCTCGCTGTGACCCTGGCGGCCGCCGAGCGGGCCCGAGAACGCTACGCGCACGAGGAGGCTGCTCGCAATTACTTGTCCGCGCTGGCGCTGTTGAGGGAGGAGCGAACCGTCGAGCGCATGCCCGCTGTCCTCGAGCGCCTGGGTGAAGCTTGGGAGCGGCTGGGGGAGCGCGACGCATCGGTCTCGGTCTGGAGCGAGGCGCTACAGCAGCATCTGCAGCGGGGCGACCTTCGCTCGGCCGCTCGGATTAGACGGCGCCTGGCGATGGTCGAATGGGATAGGGGCCGGCGGGACGCCGCGCAGGAGCACGTCTCCGCGGGCATTGCAGCTCTCGGAGGATCTGAACCCGGCGAGGAGCTGGCTGACCTCTACCACGCGCGGAGCGTGCTCCTGGCTCGGCTGAACGACGTCGAGGGACTGGAGGAAGCCGCCCGCCGCCTGCTCGAGCTCGGTGATCTCCTTCACTCGCCGCGCGTCCTGGCCGAGGCGCACCTGGCCACATCGAACGTGGAGGCGGCGCGCGGCCAGTTGGACTCTGCCCGGAGCCATGTTGAAGCAGCGGTTGAGGCGGCTCATTCGGCCGGGGATCCCCTACTCGAGCAGAGGGCCGTCGATTTCCGCGGTGTGATGACGATCCTCGGCGGCGACCTGGAGGGTGGACGGCTTGACGCCGAAGAGAGTCTGACCCTGGCCCGGCGACTGGGCGCACCTCCTCTCGAGATGCTGCCGCGCTGTCGCCTCGTCATGCTTCACGTGCTGACGGCTCGCCTAGATGACGCCGACCGGCTCAGCGCCGAGACCCTCGCTTTGGCGCGGCGAGTCGGGCCCCCGCGGTTCGTCCCTGCCGCGCTCGCCGTGCGCAGCGTGTTGCTAACGGTGCGCGGCGAGCTCGAGGTGGCGACGGCCCTGGTCGCCGAAGCCCGTACTACTGGTTCGCCAGCCGACAGCACCATATTCGACTTCGTCGACTTCGCCGACGGACTCCTGGCCCTCGAGCGTGGCGATGCAGTCCGGGCGGCCCACCTGCTTGGTGGCATGAGCGCGCTGGTCCGCATGCAGCCGATGTTTCGCGCCAGGCTGGGCGAGGCGCAAGTCGCCGCCGGCCAGGTGGACGCGGCATTGGAGACGGCACGCTGGCTCGCGACCCATGCTTCCGGTGCCGGGTCCTACCCAGAAGCGGCCGGCAACCGTGTCGAGGGTCTGGCATATCTCGAGCGCCGCGAATTCGATCGCGCGATCAATTCTCTTACCGAGGCGGCAGTGAAGTTCGCCGCCTTGAATTCGCCACTCGAGCTCGCGGATACGCGGCTGGACTTGGCACGGGCGGCCGCCGTCATCCGGCCCGCGGAGGCGACAAGGGCAGCGCAGGAGAGTCTCGACGCCTTCGTGCGGCTGGGTGCGCCGAGGCGCGCCGACAGGGCGCGAGCGCTGCTTCGTCAGCTCGGTGTGCGCCCGGTCCGCTCGCGGCCCCGACGCACCCCCGACGAGACATTGCGCGGCCGGGAGCGGGACGTGGCAAGCCTTGCCGCGGCCGGGATGACGAACCAGGAGATCGCAGAGCGGCTGGTCATCAGCGTGCGCACGGTCACCAGCCATCTCGACCACATCTATTCGCGGCTGGGCATTGGATCGCGCGCGCAACTGGCTAAGTTCCTGCAGCTGGGCGCACGAAAAGTTCCGTAACCGCGGCGCGGAAATTACGTACCGATACGGATAGAGCTGGCGCCGGATCGGGGATACGGTCGTGTCGCAGTGACACCTTCAGCGCAGCCTCGATCCGCCGAGACTGGTCGCCTTCTCGAGCGGCTGGCCTTCGCGCAGGAAGCTATCGCCGCATCGGCTGCGCTCCGCGCGGCGGCGGACCTCGGAGTCCTGTCACGTCTCCACGAAGGGCCGGTTGATCCCCCCGCCCTGGCACGCGATCGTGGCATTGCCGAGCGGGGCGCCGAGCTGCTGCTTGCGGCCCTGGCCGGAATGGGCCTGGCCGAGGTCACCGCTACTGGCAAGTACACTGCCGCACTGACGCGGCTCGACACGATCGCCCCATGGCTTGAGCAGTGGTCCCAGCTGACGGAGGCCGTACGGAGCGACCGGCCTGCGGTCAGGGGGGACACTCCCTCGGGTGCGGAGGCGTTCTACCCCGGCGCAGTCGATCAGCTTGGGGTGCTTTTCGCCGGTGCGGCGGCCGTTGTGGCGGATCGGCTGGCCGCGCCTGGCCTGAGCATCCTCGACATCGGCGCCGGCGCCGCTCCCTGGAGTCTGGCCCTCGCTGCGCGACACGGGGACTGTCGGGTCACCGCGGTCGACCTGCCCGGCGTGCTCGGCAACACGCGCCGGGCCGTGGAGGCGGCCGGACTGGGAGCGCAGTTCAAATATCTGGCCGGTGACCTCTTCTCAGTCGACCTCGGCCGCGCCCACTACGACCTGATCGTCGCGGGTAACATCTGCCACCTCTTTGACGATCGCTCGAACCGCGCGCTGCTGGCCCGCCTGTTCGATGCCCTGCGACCGGGTGGATGTCTCGCCATTCTGGACGAGCTGCCCAATGAGGCGATGGATGGGCCGCGGCCCGTCGTGCTCTACGCCCTGGGGCTGCTGCTGCGGAGCGGAAGCGGGCGAGTCTACCCCTTTACCACCTATGTGGGCTGGCTTCGTGACTCGGGCTTCGAGGCCATCAGCCGCGCGGAGCCTGACCCGTCACAGCTGATAAGCCTGATCACCGCCCGACGCCCGGCGCATTAATAAGGAGTGAGCGCGATGACGACGAACGAGTGGACAGCGCCCGGCCCCGGTTCCTGGATGCGCGACCCCGTCCACCAGACGTCGGCCTGGACGCGCTACCTGTACGCGATGATCTTCCCTGCCTTTGAACGGGGATATCGGGACGGTTTCGCGCGCTACGGCGTCCTCATCGACCGCCTCGACGCCAGGGTCGTCAACGGGTGGATGTTCGCCCGCCCACGCCCAGTAGGCGCGCCCGAAAAACCTGGAAGTCCTCCGCCGAAGCTGATCATCAAAGCAATGTTCTTGCTTCACCCGGAGCTGCGGCGGCGAGCGAAGACCGCGCGCGAGGTCTTCCGCACGCGAGCATGGCGCCAGGAGGCGGAGCGCTGGTTCGGCGAAGAGCGCGACGGGCTGCGCCGGCGCAACCTCGAGCTCCAGGCGGTGGATCTCGAAGCCCTCGACGACCCGGAACTGCAGCGGCATCTTGCAGCGGCGACGCAAGTCTTTACCGAGGGCACGACCATCCACTTCAGGCACAATCCAGCCGCGAGCGTGCCGCTCGGAGACTGGCTCGGCCGCGCAACCGAGTGGACGGGCGCCGCCCCGGAGGACGCGCTGCGCGCGTTGAAGGGAAAGTCCCCCGCCTCAGTCGGCATGAACGAGCCTCTGGAACGCCTGGCCGAGGCGATCAGGAGCAACGGGCGTGCATTGGCTGCCCTGGACAGTAATGGCGCTGCCTCGGACCGAATCGAGCAGCTGCGCGCCGCCTCGCCGGAGGTCAGGTCGCTCTGGGATGCCTACGTCTCCGAATACGGCCATCGGACCGTGACCGGTTTCGATCTGGATGACCTGACCTTGCTCGAGCTGCCGTCCCTGCTCGTATCCACAGTTGCCGCTTGCGTGGCAGGCCGGGGCGGGTCGATGCCGCCGGCGGACGATGCGGCCTCGCGCCTTCGCGACCGCGTCCCGATCGAGCACCGCGCCGAGTACGACGATCTTTTTTCTGAGGCCGCCTTGATGTATGGCATCCGGGACGACGATGTGGGCATCGGAGAGCAGTGGCCTCTCGGCCTCGTCCGGCGAGCGCTGCTGGAAGCGGGAAGAAGGCTGCAACGAAGAGGAGCGATCACTGACGTCCAGGATGTTTTCGAAGCTACGCCTGACGAGGTGCTAGCACTGCTCCGAGCCGAATCGACCGTACCCTCACGGACTGAGCTGCACCTCCGAGCCGATGAGCGACGGGCACAGAGCGCTGTCGAGCCCCCGCTCACGATCGGTGAAGCAGAAGGGCCGCCGCCCAGCGCAGACGTCCTGCCGCCCGCGGTGGCAAGAGTGATCAACGCCATGATGCTGTCGCTCAACCTGATGGTGCTGCAGCAGCCCTCTCGGGAGAGCGTCAACGGGCAGGTCACAGGCCTCGGTGTCAGCGCCGGCCGGTACCGGGGTCGTGCGCGGTTGGTCCGCGGCGCCCCGGACTTCGAGAAGATCGTCAGCGGTGACGTGTTGATTGCGCGGACGACCACGCCGACCTACAACGTGGTTTTACCCCTGCTTGGCGCTATCGTCACCGACCGCGGCGCGGCTCTCTCGCACGCCGCGATCGTGGCGCGTGAGTTCGGTATTCCAGCCGTGGTCGGGACCAATGACGCGACGTCACGCATCCCGGATGGTGCGCGGGTGGTGGTCGACGGCGATCGCGGAGTCGTCACCATCGAGGGATGAGACTGCAAGCGCTCGGCGAGGCCATCGCGGCAGCCGAATATGGAGGCAAAGCCGCGCGCCTCTCCGAGGCGCTTGCCGCGGGCTTGCCGGTGCCGCCGGGCTTCGTCCTGTCTCCGGGCGACGTGCAGCACTTCGCATCAGAACCCGTATCGGTTACAGAGCGCGCCCTGCTGGAGGCACGGCTGCATGAGGTCGGCCTGCCGGTCGCCGTGCGCTCGTCGGCCATCGGGGAAGACGGCTCGGCCGCCAGCTTTGCCGGCCAGCACCTCAGCGTCCTCAATCTGCTTGATCTCGACGCGACGTTGACCGCAATCGGCAGTGTCTGGTCCTCAGGGCAATCCGCTTCGGCGCGCGCTTACCGGCAGAGGATGCGGATCGCGGGAGAGCCGCAGCTGGCCGCGATCGTGCAAGCGTTGGTGCCGTCGGACGTGGCCGGCGTTCTCTTCACCGTCGACCCAATTTCAGGCTCGGATGAGCGGTTTGTGGTGGAAGCAACCTGGGGGTTCGGTGAGGCGGTAGTGGCCGGACTGGTCACTCCCGACCATTACGTCATCACTCGCCGAGGCATCGTGATCGAGCGACTGACCGGGCAAAAAGATGTTGCCATCCGGGCGATTAGCGGTGGTGGGACGTGCGAAGCGGACGTGGATGCTGTCCAACAAACAACCGCATGCCTCGACGACGAGGCGCTGAGCCGTTTGGTCGCCTTGGGGCTCGAATGCGAGCGTCGTTTCGGACCGCGACAGGACATCGAGTGGGCGCTGGCGGAAGGCAAACTCTATTTGCTCCAATGCAGACCCGTTACAACAGCGTCCCGGCATCGTTTCCCTGCCGCCGGATCCCTCTGATTAGCTAATGGTCCAGAGCATTTAGCGCGCCGAGTTTCGTGTTGGTGGAGGCTATCGCGCCAAGGTCGCTCCGGCACGCCGGTAAGTGGAGTCGATTGTGCAAAAAAGAGGCATTGAATCGAGTGCGAATGCCGAGTCTCTGCACAGTCGAGGCCCATGGCGCGGCAGCGGAGTAGCCCCGGCGGGACGTATTCGAACCGCCTGGACGAACTTGGTAAGCTCGGTTATACCTTCGGCCGGTAGTATATCGAGTATGGCAAAGGATAAGGTCACGATCACCCTCGACCGAAACAAGGCGAACGACGCGCGCTCCCTCGTCGGGGCATCCTCAACCTCGGAAGTCATCGACATCGCTCTCGAGCGTCTTATTCGTGCGGAGCGGAAGAGCCTGGACGTCGCCGCATACAGGCGGCTCCCGCCCACAAAGCAAGAGGACGACCTCGCCCTTCTCGGTGACGCTCAGGCATTGGCGGATGAGACCGATTGGGAAAGCCTGTACGCGGACGTCGAGGGGTGACGCCGGCATCCATGCGTCGCGGCGACGTCTGGCTTGCCCGGCTGGACAAGATCCGACCACTCGTGGTCCTGACTCGCGACCCGCTCGCGTCAATTCTTAACGCTGTGGTGGCGGCGCCCATCACTTCGACAGTCCGCAACGTGTCGACCGAGGTCGCGGTCGGGCCCGAAGACGGCGTTCGTTTGCGCTCGGTCGCGAATCTGGACAACGTCCAGTTGGTCGCGCGATCACGACTCATGCGCAGGGTGGGCCGAGTGAAGCCAACCACCATGCGGGCCATGTGCGAGGCGTTGGCAATCGCGGTCGACTGCGGATAGGCGCCGCCCCGCCTCAGGCTGAGTAGCCCCGGCGGGATTCGAGGCGACACCTACGAAACCTCGAATGATCTTTCGGTAGAAACCATGTCTGGCTGCACGACCGACCTCGCCTCAGCCGCATGCGGTGAGGGGCGGGGGCAACTCCGTGAAGCTGCCCCCATGTAGTACTGGGCGCCGGCAAGCTAACGCTGCTCTGGTGGGGCTCCCGCGGCAAACCTCACACCGTGGGCCGTGATCAGCCCGGCGACGCTGCTGAGGTCCAGCTCGACGCCGTACTCAGCTGCTTTGGCGGCCATGCGGCCTGGGTCCAGCTCACCGCGAGCGGCCAGGTCGGTGACCTCGTCAAAGAACTTTTCGAAACCGGCGGGCGAGATGATCTCGAGGATGCGGGCGGGGCTGTCACCCGCGTTCCAGAAGGTGTGCCACTGGCCCTTGGGTTTGAAGATCAGGTCCCCAACCTCGCCGTAGACGATCTCTCCTCCGAGGTCAGCGCCGACCCGACCCTCCAGGATGAAGCTGTACTCGTCCTCGCGGCTGTGCCGGTGCATCGGTGCGGCCAAGGCACGAGGCTCCATCGGGTGCTCGACCAGCGCGAAACCGCCCCCCGACGCGGCGCCATCAACCATGAAGCGAACGCCTATCCCGCCAAGCTGCCCAAGCTTGCCGTCCCTCGGCCCCACGATCCGAACTGCCGTTGTGGTCATCAATAGCTCCTTTCGATAAACATGGCGTTCAACGATTCTCTAACGGTATACGATGGGTGAACGGCATGTCAAGTCAAAGTCGAAAGTACGCGCTGAAAGCCCGGGCTGAGAGTCAGGCCGAGACGCGCCGGCGAATCGTGGAAGCCACCGCAGCCCTGCACACAGAAGTGGGACCGGCACGGACGACGGTGGCGGAGATCGCACGCCGGGCCGGTGTTCAGCGGCTCACCGTCTACAACAACTTCCCTGACGAAAGGGAACTTTTCGACGCGTGCGGCGCCTACTGGCTAGCTGAAAATCCGCCACCCGATCCGACCGCCGCGCTGGGGACGAAGAACCCGACCGAGCGTCTATGTGCCGTACTTGTTCCTCTCTATTCCTGGTATCGAAACACCGCACGGACCATCGAGAACATGCAGCGAGATCGCCTGGTCATGCCCCCGCTGGACGCCGTGATGAGGGCTCGTCTGGACAAGCAATTCGACAATCTCTCGACAGCGCTGGCCGCCGGTTTTACGCAAGGCGCCCACTCAAAACTGGGACTCCGAGCCGCCGTCGCGCTGGCCATCGACTTCTGGACGTGGCGGCGTTTGGCCCGGGAGGGGATGTCGGATGCAGCCGCCGCGGCCCTGATGGTGGTCGCGGTGAAGGCGGCGGCGCGCCACTAACCGCGACTGCCGGCCGCGGCGGGTCTCGAGTCCGTCGGTGCCGCAATTGCTTGATTGAGGGAGGTGGTAGCCCAACCGGGCTATTTGAACCACCGGGACCAGGTCGAAAGCTGTTGAACAGCCGGATTGCTTCGGGTATAGACTCGCGAAAGAATGGGGGCGGGCCCCCGCCGGGCCACTAGGCGACCTGTCCTTTCCTCCACAAGTGCCGCCCGCCTGGGCGCGTGAAAGGAGCAACAGATGGCTACCACTCTTCTCAGACCTGATCAAACCTTTTACCCGTCGCCGCGCCTCGCGGCAAAAGCGCCAGTCGAAACGCTGGCCTACATGGTCACATTCGATCCGACCCGGAAGAAGCCGGACGGGCTGGTGACGCTGGACGTCGACCCACAGTCGGCGGGTTTTGGCAAGCAGGTCGGCCGCGCCGACGTTCCGAACGTGGGTGACGAGTTCCATCACTTCGGATGGAACGTGTGCAGCTCGGCCCTGTGCCCTTACGCCGCCCATCCTCATCTCGAGCGACGTTACTTGCTGGTTCCCGGATTGCGCTCGTCGCGCATCTACATATTCGACATCAAGCCGGATCCCAAACAACCGAAACTCGTGCACACGATCGAGGCGAAAGAGATTGCCGAACGGGCGGGCTACAGCCGCCCGCACACCATTCACTGTGGGCCGGACGGCATCTATGTGAGCGCGCTCGGCGCTCCGGATGGCAATGGTCCCGGCGGGATCTTCGTCATCGACCACGACACCTTCGCGGTCAAGGGTCGTTGGGAGCTCGACCGCGGGCCGCAGCAGCTGGCCTACGACTTCTGGTGGCACCTCGGCTACGACACAGCGATCACCAGTGAATGGGGCACTCCCAACATGGTCGAGGCCGGTGTCAATCCAGAGCTCCTACTGGCCGGCGAGTATGGCCACAAGCTTCACATCTGGGATCTGCCGAAGCGACGCCATCGCCAGGAGATCGACCTGGGCAAGGAACAGCAGATGGTGCTCGAGCTTCGTCCCGCCCACGATCCGAGCAAGGCGTACGGATTCGTCGGCGTGGTCGTCAGCTTGAAGGACCTCAGCTCATCGATCTGGACGTGGTATCTCGACGGGTCAACTTACAAAGTCGAGAAAGTCATCGAGGTCCCTGCCGAGCCTGCCGATCCGAACGACCTGCCGCCACTACTCAAGGGCTTCAAGGCGGTGCCGCCACTCGTCAGCGACATCAACCTTTCGCTAGACGATCGCTGGCTGTACGTCTCAGCCTGGGGGACCGGCGAATTCCTCCAGTTCGACGTCAGCGATCCGTTCAAGCCCAAGAAGACAGGCAGCGTTCACCTCGGTGGCATAGTGCGCAAAGCCGCGCACCCCAAGAGCGGACCTCTGAACGGCGGCCCGCAGATGGTCGAGCTCAGTCGCGACGGAAATCGCGCTTATTTAACCAACTCGCTGTACGCGAGTTGGGATGAGCAGTTCTATCCCGAAGGGATCAAGAGCTGGGTGACTTCGATTCACGCCAGGCCAGAGGGTGGGTTGAGCTTGGACGACGGATTCTTCTCGACGTTCGAGCAGCGCACGCACCAGGTCCACCTCGAAGGCGGCGACGCTTCGTCCGACTCTTACTGCTACTCGTGACCAGCGCTTGGTGGCCCTGGGCAGCGCTCGCGCTGCTCGGGGCCTATCACGGCGTCAATCCCGGGATGGGTTGGCTGTTCGCAGTCGCCCGCGGCATGCAAGAGAAAAGCCGCCGGGCGGTGTTGAGCTCGCTCCTGCCGATCGCGATCGGACACGAAGCCTCGATCGTGATGGTCGTGGTTGCCGTCTCCCTAACCGAGGCGTTCGTGCCGCCATTTTTCGTGCGCCTGCTCGCGGCGCTGGTCCTCATAACCTTCGGTTTGTATAAGCTGCTGCGGCCTCGGTCGCATCCCAGCGGCTTCGGCATGCGTGTCGGCTTCACAGGTCTCGCCGGCTGGTCGTTCCTGATGTCGTCAGCTCATGGCGCGGGGCTGATGCTGGCTCCCGTACTTTTGGGCTTGCCTGTGTATGCGACCTATCACAGTCTTCGTGAGATATCGCTGCAGGCCGTCGCCGCTGCCTCGCTGCATGTCGCGGTCATGCTTCTTGTGATGGGCGTGGTCTCGGTGGTCGTCTACGAAAAAGTTGGTATCGGAATACTGCGCCGCGGCTGGTTCAACCTCGACTTGGGATGGAGCCTGGTTCTGATCGCAAGCGGAGCCATCACCCTCTTCACTGCTCTATAAGCGAGCGCGAGGCCGAGTTCACCGGTCACCTCGCTGTGAGTGTTCTCCTATGCTCACCCCACGTTGGGCAGTCAGCCTTGAACTGCCAGCACTGAGAGCATCCTCAAGCGCGGCTCTCCGCCCGGGCCCCTCAGCGGTCGCGCGTTCAAGGGCCGCCATCGCGATGGCGAGGTCGGTCTCGACTGGTACGGCCAGACGGACGAACGACCGACTTGCCTCGACAACGTGCTCGCCGAGCGCTGAGCGGGCCATCGAAATTGACTTCGCGATCGCATTGGCTGCGTGCTCGCGATCAAGACCGGGGGACAGGACTTCCATCAGCTGCTCGCGCGAGGCTGTGTGAGCGTTCGCCAGAAGCAGGTACTGAACCAGGCGCC
>VBGP01000102.1 GCA_005880795.1 Chloroflexota bacterium
GGCGGTGAAGGTGATGCTGGTGCCCGAGAGCTGGGGTGAGCCGGGCGCGGGGGAGTCGTTGACCGAGGTGCATCCCTGGCGGGTCAGGTTGAAGGTCTGGGCGGCGAAGTAGGCGTCGTAGGGCGCGGTGCTGGCGGCGTCGCGAGCCCAGGCGGTGTAGAGGTAGTTGCCGGCGGCCAGGCCGGTCGTGTTCCAGGTGAAGGTGTTGGCTGACGAGTAGGGCTTGACAATCTGCCAGCTCCCGCCTGGAGGCAGGATCCAGAACTGGTAGCGCGGGTTGGGGCAGCCGGTCGAGGCGGCGGTGAAGGTGATGCTGGTGCCGGTGAGCTGGGGTGACCCGGGCGAAGGCGTGTCGCTGACCGACGTGCAGCTTTGCAGGGTCAGGCTGTAGCTCTGGGCGGCGAAGAATGCGTCGTAGGGCGCGGTGCTGGCGGCGTCGCGCGCCCACGCCGTGTACAGGTAGTTGCCCGGCGCAAGACCCAACGTGTTCCACGTGAATGTGTTGGCGGACGAGTAGGCCTTGGCGACCTGCCAGATGCCGCCCGGCGGGAGGATCCAGAACTGGTACAGGGGGTTCGGGCAGTTGGTCGAGGTGGCGGTGAAGGTGACCGAGGTTCCACGCAGCTGCGGAGAACCGGGCGACGGCGAATCGGTGACCGAGCTGCAGGCGTGAACGCCTCCCACCGCCTGGTACGAGGTGGTCGAAACCTGGAGGCTTGACTCGTCGATGGCGTCGAACTGGGCGGCGGGGATCGTCTTGAGCTCGCTCACCACCTGGCTCCCGGCTGCGGTTCCCCACCAGTCGTCGGTGGTTCCGCCGAAGAACCAGTCCGAGCCGTTGTCGGCCAGGATCAGGCCGTAGTGCTGGAACGCGCGCAGCACGACCTGGGTGGAAGGCGAGAACGTCGAGATGTTGAAGTTCGATCGGAGGCGGAAGCGTGCTCCCATCGGTGGGAACGCGCTGTTGCACGAGCCGGCCTGGTGTGACGCCGGCCAGATGTATGTGCTCGTGCAATGCGCGGTGAAGCGGATCGCGTGGGCGATGATCCCGGCCTGGATCTCATCGGATCGCAGGAGGAGCGGGGTGATCGGCAATCCCGCAGCGTCTGCAGAAGTGAAGCCATCTGGCCGCATCGCGTTCGAGGTCAGGTCCCACGTCGCGCCTGAGCCGGCCGATGGCTGCTGGCCGTTGGTGAAGTTCTGCAGGTTGAACAGCTCGTAGAGCTTGCAGGTGTTCTTGTTGATGACGAGCGCGTGCCGGTCGCTGCCGGAGGGCGCGCCAGATCCGCCTTCGATGAGCGTGCTCTGGTCGATCGGATAACCCTCAGCCGGGTGATCGCTGTCCGAGTTGTAAGTGAATGTTGGAGTGAGGCCGGTGCTGGGTGGTGGGGCCACATTCACCGGCATGCCGTACTGCTGCGCGACGGTGCCGAGGTCTGGGTGCAGGTTCGCGTTCTGCGTCATGTTGCCCATCCACGTCGAGCTCTGGGAGCTCACCGGAACGTTGGAGATGTCCGTGTTGAAGATGCTGTCGCCGGGGAAGAGCGTGCACGCCGTTCCCGGGTACGTGCGGTAGTACGCGCCCACCGCCATGCGCAGAAACCCACCATCGTCATCGGAAAGCGTCGAGACGTGTGAGTTGCACTGGTTGCACTGCCACGAGGCGACGGGTGATGGGTTCGTGACTCCGTCGCCTATCGCATCGGTGTAGGTGGTCTGTCCGGCGTTGCCCGCTCCGAACAGCACGGCCACGATGCCGGCCGCTGTGAGCTGCGTCGGGTGCGAGGTGAAGTACTCGGCGCGGTTGTCCTGGTAATGGCCGTTGGCGTTGTTCTCGGTGTCGAAGTACTGGTTGCCCAACGGCACCTGCCACTCGACGAGCGGCAGACCGGTGTCGGTATGCAGCCGATTCATGAACGCCAGCCAGCGCGTGAAGTTGGGGAACACCACGTTGTTGCGATCCCACCAGTGCGGGTTCGATGCGGCGCCGTACCAACCCGCGTCGTGGTCCGCGACGTCGTTGAAGACCAGGTCCCAGGGAGTGACGCCGGCGGGGTTGCCGGCGATGCCGGCTTTGTCGATAAAGGCCGCGAGCTTGTCCGCCTCGGCCGCGGGGTCGACGCTGCTGCGTTGATCGCTCGCGATGTCGACGCCGCTCCCCCAACTGCTGGCGTGGATTCCGAGCAGCGCATTCGGAGCGTATTTGTCCCGCAGCTTGAGGAACGCCCAGCCCATGCCCTGGACGGTGTTGGGCAGGCCGGCGAGGTCGGGGTTGCCTGAGCTCGCGACGACCGCGGGAAGAGTCGACGGGTCCGCGCTCTGCTGCTCCATGAATCCCCAGAAGTCAGGCTCGACGTGCACGACAGCGACTCCGCCATACGCCCCGATCTTCTGCATCAGCACCGTGAAATCGGCCCAGTAGCGCTGCATTGTGCATACGGTCGAGATCTTGGTCAGCTCGGCGCTTTCATTTCCGGCCGAGGGGTTGGACTGCACGATCTCGTAGTAGGTGAAGACCGGGATCGCCGAATTCGCGACGCTGTCGTTGATGTAGCTCGTGACGAACTGACCCGCGGGGGAGTTCCAGGTCTGCCAGCCGGCGTTGGCGGCGCACGGGTCGGTTGAGCCGTTGAAGTTGTTGATGCCGCCGGCGAGGTACTGGTAGCGGTATCGCCACGGGATCTTGCTCGCCACGAGCCAGCCGAGCTCCCCGCCAGAATCGTTTGAGATGCCAAAGTGCAAACGGTCGGAAGGCAGCGTGCCCCGGGCAGCCGCCTGGACCGCCTGCGCCGACGCGACCTGCGGCGGGTGGGGGAGGAGTGCGACAACCAGAGCGGCCATCATCACGATGCGAAGCGTCGGGTTCGGTCTTGACTTCATGGTTGTGTTGGAGGTCAGGTCAGGCCGTAGGACTGGGCGACGAAGTAGGCGTCGTACGAGACGTTGCTGCTCGCGTCACGCACCCAGGCCGTGTAGAGATAGCTGCCCGGGGCCAGGCCAGTGGTGTCCCAGATCAGGGTGTTGCTGCTCGAGTAAGCCCTGGCGATCTGCCAGCTCCCGCCCGGCGTCTTGATCCAGAACTGGTAGAGCGGGTGGGGACAGCCGGTCGAGCTGGCGGTGAAGGTGACGCTGGTGCCGGAAGGCTGGGGCGGGGCCGGCGCCGGGGAGTCGTTGACCGAGGTGCAGGGCTGGCTGGTCAGGGCGAAAGTCTGGGCGACGAAGTAGGCGTCGTAGGGGGCGTTGCTGCTGGCGTCACGCACCCAGGCGGTGTACAGGTAGTTGCCCGGGGCCAGGCCGGTGGTGTCCCAGATCAGGGTGTTGCCGCTCGCGTAGGCCCTGGCGATCTGCCAGCTGCCGCCGGGAGGCAGGAGCCAGAACTGATAGAGCGGGTTGGGGCAGCCGGTCGAGCTGGCGGTGAAGGTGATGCTGGTGCCGGCGAGCTGGGGTGAGCCGGGCGAAGGCGAGTCGCTGACCGACGTGCAGCCCTGCAGGGTCAGGTTGAAGGTCTGGGCGGGAAAGAAGGCGTCAGTGCAGCCCAGAGAGCCGCACTGGGTGCCCGAGCTGCTCGCGTCGCGCGCCCACGCCGTGTACAGGTAGTTGCCCGGCGCAAGGCCCAACGTGTTCCACGTGAATGTGTTGGCCGACGAGTAAGCCTTGGCGACCTGCCAGCTGCCGCCAGGCGGGAGGATCCAGAACTGGTAGAGGGGGTTCGGGCAGTTGGTCGAGGTGGCGGTGAAGGTGACGGACGTGCCTGACACCTGGGGCGACGTCGGTGCGGGCGTGTCGGTCACGGACGTACAGGCGTTGGTGATGAAGTTGAACGATTTCACCGTATTGCCGGCAGGCACGAAGACCTGACCGCCCGCTTCACTTGGCGTGACGAAGTGGTTCACGGTGAAGCCGGCGCTGTGGTAGACCTGCGCGCCGGTGGTGGCGTTGAAGCCCCACAGGCCCGAACCGGGCGTGCCAATCCCCACCGCCCAGACCACGCCGCCCGCGATGATCGGCGGCCCGACGGTGCCGACATTGGCGCGCCACGTGCCGGCGGCATTGCAGGTCGAGTCGCAGCTGCTGAAGGACGGCGGGCCTGAGTTGACGGTCAGGCTCACCACCCCGTGCCCCTGGCAGGTCAGGTAGACGCGACCGCCGGCGTAGGAAACGGAGCCAAAGGACGCGTCGCTGTTCGTGCCCGCGCACACGTCGACGCCGTTGTACGGCGACGGCGATGGGTACAGCTGCGCCATGTTGGACGGGTTGATCAGGAATCCCTGGCCGTACTTGCCTGTGGTGAACATGAGGCTCGGGCTGATCAGAACCGGAGCGACTGAGCCCAGGTCGGTGTCCGTCGCACACCAGTGGGCGTCCCAGTCGGGGGGCTGGAACTGCGCCGGCGAGTGCAGCGTGCTGCTGGTGCGGATGATCGAGTCGCTTTCCACCGATCCGCTGCACGGGATCGCATTGCCCGTGGCGAAGAAGACGTTTCCGGTGGAGTCGTCCACGACCACTCCTCCCGCCGCCCATATCCCCTCACCGGTCGAGACGGTCTCGTAGACCTCGTCCGGGGCGGTTCCATTGGTCGGAACGCCGACGACCCAGCCGTGGTAGGGGCCGCAGTCGCCGGCGCGACCCCCGAATGGAACGTAGACGTGCGTCCGGTCGGTCGACATGGCCAGGGCGCCGCGCTCCTGCTGGATGGTCCACTCAAAACCGGTCGGCGCG
>VBGP01000103.1 GCA_005880795.1 Chloroflexota bacterium
TGTTCGATATGGACGAAATATGCGTAGAGACCGGCGGCGATCAGCAGAAACAAACCGACGAGCACGGCGAAGACGATCCACCGGCTGCGCCATGTCTTCTCGAGCTCGTTGCGTATCAAGCTCGGAAGGATGCTCACTGTGCTGGCACCGAGGGCACCGGGGTGCTGAGCGGGCTGGCCACCGGTACTCCAGTCAGCTGGATGTAGATGTCCTCCAGTCCCTTTTCCGTCCTGACCAGCTGATCGACCCCTACCCCCGCGTTGACCAGGGCGTAGTTGATCTGCCGCGCGATGTCATCGTCAGCGGTCACGGAGATCGAGCCCTTGATCGTGCCAGGCTCCGCCCGCGCGCCATCGACCGCCCGGACGATCTCCAACGCCTTGTCAACGTCGGAGACGTCGATCCGGTAGCGATAGCCCTTCACGTTCATGAGCTCACTCAGTGGTCCCGATGCCTTGACCTCGCCGCGGTGCAGCACAACCACACGATCGCAGAGCTCCTCGACCTCAGACAGAAGATGGCTGGAGAAGAAGATCGTCAGCCCCTGCTCGGTGGCCAGCTTGCGAAGAAGAATGCGCAGACCGTGGATGCCGTTGGGGTCGAGCCCGTTGGTTGGTTCGTCCAGGACCAGCAGCCGCGGCTTGCCCAAAAGCGCCTGCGCAAGCGCAAGCCGCTGCCGCATGCCCATTGAATAGCGCTTGACCTTGTCATCCGCACGTTCCGTCATCCCGACGAGGTCGAGAAGCGCGGTGATCTGCTTCTCGTCGACCGGGCCCAACATCCGCGCGAACTGGCGGAGGTTATCGCGGCCCGATAGGAATCCATAGAACCCCGGCTGCTCGAGGGTGGCGCCAAAAAAGCGTGACGCCCGCACGTGGTCGGTCCAGCAGTCGTGGCCGCCTATCTTCGCGGTGCCACCGTCCCCGTGGAGGAGACCGAGGAGGATTCGGATCGTCGTCGTTTTACCCGCGCCGTTCGGACCGAGGAACCCAAGGACCTCGCCCTCGTCGACTCCAAACGAGACCTCGCTGAGCGCGCGTACCCGGCCGAAGCTCTTCGACAGCCGCTCGACCTCCACGACAGCAGACACGGTTGCAGTCTAGGTCCGGGGCGTGTCAAAACTGTGGCAAGAGGCAGCTGCGCGTTGCTACAGGATTTTCGGAGATAGTTAGCCGAATGTCGACACCGAGGTCGACCGGCAATCCTGGTCGACCACCAGCCACGATGACCTCGGCGGTCCTGTACGCGCCGCGCGATCTGCGAATTGAGCAGCGCCCAGTTCCAGCTCCGTCGGAAGGCGAGGTCCTGGTCCGGATTCTGTCGGTCGGAGTTTGCGGATCCGATGTCCACTATTACGAGCACGGCCGCATCGGCGACTTCGTAGTGCGCACCCCGTTGGTCCTGGGCCACGAATCCTCCGGTCAAATAGCTGAAGTCGGCAATGGAGTTTCACCTGCGCGAGTGGGCGAGCGTGTCGCCATCGAACCGGGCGCGCCATGCGGTCGCTGCGATCAGTGCCGGACCGGCAGGTACAACCTTTGTCCGAACATCAGATTCCATGGCACGCCGCCGGTCGATGGCACTCTCTCGGAATTCGTTGTTGTGAAGTCGGAGCTCGCGTACACGGTGCCCGATGAAATCAGTGACAACGCAGCTGCTCTGCTCGAGCCGCTTTCTGTCGGCATCTGGGCAAACCACAAAGCCGGTACCCAGGCCGGGACTTCGTTGCTGATCGCGGGGGCAGGGCCGATCGGCCTGGTAACGGCCATGGTCGCACGTGCCGTCGGCGCGACGCGAATCGCCGTGAGTGACGTCAACCGCAACCGACTGTCGGCGGCCCTGGCACGCGGCGCCACGGAGGTCGCGGTCCCGGGCTCTGATGACGTCGCCGGCGAGTTCGATGCGTTCATCGACTGCTCCGGTTCCTCAGCCGCCATCGATGCAGGCGTACGTTTGGTTCGGCCCGCGGGGTCGGTCGTCCTGGTCGGGATGGGTGCGGATGAATTGAAGCTGCCTCTTGGGGTGGTCCAACAACGCGAGCTGATGATCACCGGCACATTCCGCTACGCCAACACATGGCCGACCGCAATTGCCCTCGCCGCCTCCGGGCGAGTCGGCCTCGACGATCTGGTCACGGGCGAGTTTGGCCTTGCCGACACGGAGCGGGCCCTGACCGCCGGCCGCGATCCGCACAGCGTCAAGTCTGTAGTTCGACCAGCGCTAGCGATTCCCGTGAACGCCTCGGGTGGCTAACCCTGTGTCGCCACGATGATGCGTCGCATCAGGCCAAGCTCGGTCTGATAGATGTGGGCCGATTTCACCGTCATCGTCAGCGAGCCGACGCCAACGCCGAGGTCGTCAGCCACGCGAGTTTGTAGTGCCGCGAGCTCGACGAGATTGGCATAGCCCTTCGTACCGAAGTCGATGGAGTGAGCATAGACAGCGAGTTGTAACTTTCCGTCGACGAGCCAGAAGTCGAGCAGGCTGACGCACGGGATGTAGCTGGTGTCGGTCAGTGGCTGGAACGTCGTGACTGTCGCATCCCGAGCCCCTGGATCGCTGGTTAGTCGGTCGATGACCCATCGGATCTGGTCGCGACCTGTGTGGGCGTAGTCGTACAGGCGCGTCGCGTAGCTGTCCGCATCACCGATTTCTGCCACGCGAGAACGGTCGTTAAAGTTCGCGTGCATCCAGGCCAGGCGTTCGGGATCGCCGTGCTGGGCGATGATCGGGTCGTCCACCCTTGGTGAATGCACGTCGAGCGTCGCGCGGAACAGCTCGACGATTGGCAGTCCCTCCCAGCTCCCGGCGACTCCGCCGGTCAGGATCGCCGCGGCGATCGCCATCCACGCCTCGCCCAGCGTCATCGCTTCGATCCGCATGGGCACGAAGACCTCAGTCATGCGTTTGACGTCCCGCAGAAATTTCTCGTATGACCATCAGCACCTGAGAGGGGTTCCTCAGGCCGAGGACCTCACCGCTTTGACGTCCGCGGACGCGAGGAAGGCGAAGAAGATTTCGCTCCAGCGTTCCGCTGCATCGACTACCGGGCCATGGCCGGAGCCTACGAACATCTCGATCTGCACGCGACCGCCGGCTGCTCGGTAACCCTCGCACACGTTTCTGATCTGCGTGACCATCGGCTGCGGAGGAAAGGCCTCCTCCCCGGGCCAACCCGGAACGACGCCCATCTTGCCGAGGGTGCCCATCTCCCACGCCGAACCGTCCGCGACCACGATGTCGGCCGTGCCATGGGTCCATAGGATCGGCGGCTTGGGATCGATGTCGACGATGTCAGCCCAGTTGCAGTATTTGGGGGACAGTGCGTTGAGGATTCCGCGAGTGCCTGGCGCGACTCCCGGCCAGTTGGGCGAAGGTGTGACGTCGCCAGGGTACCCGTCGTCTCCGGTGACGGATTTCAGGACTTCCTCGACCAGCATGTCCTCGCGCTCTTTCGGCTCGCGATGCGTGGCCGCCCAGTACGAGCTGTTGATCACGTTGCGGGGCGAGAAGGGCGAGTCGGCCGAAGTGTCGTGCTCGGCGATGGTCTTGGTGAAATCCGGGCTCCCGGTTCCACCACCTGACCCAGCGTAGTCGGGAAAGCATGGGGTGCCATCGAGCCGAACGCCTCCAAAGCCATAGGGCGAGACGGGGTCGATGAAGGTCAACGACGCCACGGGTCGGTCCACCGCGTAGTTCGCGATCGCTGCTCCGCCCGTCGACCATCCGACCAGGTGCACTGGTTGCGTGATGCCAAGCGCCTGGACCAGCGAGTAGGTGTCATCGGCCCAGTCGCGGAGCCCGCGGGTGGCGTCGATCGGCAGCTGCTCCGTGTCGCCGAACCCGCGCATGTCAGGCGCGATGATCCGGTAGCGATCGGAAGCCCCGGGCATGAGGTGCTCGTAGAAGCGACCTGTGGAGAGGTTGCCGTGAATCATCAGCACCGGGATGCCATCGGAGGGTCCCGACTCCATGAAGTGCATGTTGAGGCGGCTCGTGCGGATGGTTCGTGAGTGCACGCCGGGTGGTGGGTTCATGGAAGCCTCCTCGCGAGCGATGCCTACGGGATCCTCGAGAAATTGTGATCCTGCCGCGCTCACACGCGTTAGGAGTTGATCGTCGCTAGCTCGACTGGCGCAGCGCGCCTGCTCGGACCCTGCGCGCGAGTGGTCCCAGATTCGTCTCCGGAATCAGCCCGGCATTCAGGCGGCCGGTAACGCGCCTCAGGTCTTTTACCTCCTGCGGCGTCAGCACGTCGAAGACGAGCCTTCGAACCTCCCGGAAGTGAACCGGCCCCGCTTCCATCAGCTTCCTGTAGCCCTTGTCGGTCAACTCGGCGTTGGTCGCGCGGCCTTTGGTCCCGCTTACCCGTCGCACCCAACCCCGCCGTTCGAGGCGCGAGATCACGTGCGACAGCCGCGACAGCGAACCGTTAGCGACCACGGCCAGGTCTTTGAGCTGAAGGCGGCGGCCCGGCTGCCTGGAAAGCGCAGCCATGACGCCGAATTCGAAATGACTCATCCCAGCTTCGCGCTGGAGCTGGGAATCGATCGCCGCCGGCAGGAGAGTGAACGTTGCCAGCAGATGCAACCAAGCGCTCCACTCGTGGTTGTTCAGCCAGCGGGGCGGCCGGGTGGAATCAGGCTCGGGAATAAGTTGACGCTTCAAGTTATTCATAGATTAGCAACTTGAAGCTTCAACTTCAAGAAATTGGGGTCAGGAGGAATTCGATGAACCTGGTAATTCTTGGAGCCACCGGCGGCACTGGCAGACTCGTGGTGGAGCAGGCGCTCGCCGCCGGCCACACCGTGACTGCGCTCGTCCGCTCGCCGGAAAAGCTGACCAGCAGCAACTCCAGATTGCGAGTCATCACCGGCCGGGCGACAGATGCTCAGGACGTTGCGCGAGCGTTGGCAGATGCAGATGCCCTCATCAGCACGCTGGGCGGGTCAGGATCGGTCATCGCGGACTCAACCCAGGCGATTGTGGACGCTGCCCGGCGGACGGGACTGAAGCGGGTGGTTGTGCTCTCGTCGTTTCTCGTCGAGCGTCAGCGGTTGAATGCCCCGATGAGGCTGGCCACCGGCCTCGTCATGGGCGCCATGGTCAAAGACAAGACCTTAGGCGAGGAGATGCTCCGGTCGAGCGGCCTCGATTGGACCATCATCTACGCCAGCCCACTCACAGACGGACCGGCCACAGGATCTGTATCGGTCCTTCCGGACGGTGCGAAGTGGGGTATGTCGGACAGGATCTCGCGCGCCGATGTGGCCACATGGTTGGTCCAAACCGTGACTGGAGCTCAGCACAGTCGCCGCAGCGTCGCGATCACCGGTGGGACAGGCACTGGGAGCAACCGCGCGGCGTAAGAGCGCCGATTGCACTTTCGAGCCCTGGGCTGGGCGCCCGATTCTGCCGCGGTTGACTACATTGAAGAGGCAAAGCATCGTCCCTCTTTGAAGAAAGGAATACCGATGAACCCAGATGATTTCCCCGCGCCGAAAGAAGGTTTCGTGGTCACGCACTTTCTGGTGGTATCAGACCAGGATCGATCGCGCGAGTTCTACCAGTCTGTGTTTGATGCCAAGGTGCTGATTGAACGCGATCCGGTGATCTTGAAGGTCGCCAACACGTGGCTGATCCTCAACGTCGGCGGTGGACCTACCGATGACAAGCCCACCGTGACTTTGACCACTCCGGCTGACCCAAACCGAACGAGCGCGTTCCTGAACGTTCGAGTCGCCGACATCGCAAAGGCTTACAAGGAGTGGTCGGCGAAAGGAGCGCAATTTCTCACCGAGCCCAAAGACCATGGTCGAGAGATCCGCGCGTACATCCGTGACCCTGACGGACACCTGATCGAGGTTGGCCAGGCGAATCGGTGATCCCCCCGATGTCGTAGCGTTGCAACGTGAGCCGGGAAGTCGAGGACTTGAACCGGCGCTTACTGCGCGCCCGCGACGCCATGGACCGCGCCTATGCCGAGCCGCTCGATGTCCGCGCCGTGGCCGCGGTGGCCCATATCTCCGAGGCGCACTTCATTCGCACCTTCAGAGCCGTTTTCGGGGAGACGCCGCACCGTTACCTGCAGCGGCGACGGGTGGAGCGCTCGATGTTCCTGCTGCGCGAGACCGACCGCAGCGTCACCGACATCTGCTTCGATGTCGGCTTCAGCAGCAGGGGGACCTTCAGCCGCACGTTCCGGGAGATCGTCGGTGAGGCGCCGTCGGACTACCGCGTGGGGCATGAGCCAAT
>VBGP01000152.1 GCA_005880795.1 Chloroflexota bacterium
TGCAGCCAAGCCAACAACACGGCCGCCGCTTCCCCTCCCGCAGCTCGGATTGCAATCGCTGGATGTGCTGGCTTCTCGTTTCGGCTTTCTTCGGCCATAGCACCCAACAGATCCACTCATTGCGGGCAAGAGGCGTGAGGTCTTGCCACGTCGCCAGAAGCTTTGGGTTGGCATTCAGGACGCGTCTCAAATCCATCGGGACTGTATGCACCACTCCGCCGGAGACCACCCTGAAACTCATCGATCGCCCATCCTAGCTCCGATTCGCACGAAGGCGGCCTTGGGGTCGGCTGAGCGCGGGGTCAGTCGATTCGCTGGGCCAGGGCCACGATGATTCCCTCCGGCCCGCGCACGTAGGCCATGCGCCAGATGTGTTCGTACTGACCGATGCCACCGACCAGGTCGTAACCGTCCGCAGCCAGCCGGTCGACAACCGATTGGAGGTTGTCCACTTCGAAGCAAACGTTGCGCAACCCCAGCTCGTTGGACATTGCGTCGGGCGATCCCGGTTCGTTCTTGGGCCGGATGAAGCTCGACAGCTCCAGCCCGGTTCCCCCGTCGGGCGGCCGCAGCGTGACGCTCTCGGAACGGGAGTTCGGTATGCCAATGACGGTGTCGACGAACTCGCCTTCCATGAACATCCTGCCCTCAACCTCTAAACCCAGCCCGACGAAGAACGCCGTCACCGTGTCTAGGTCCGCGACCGTGATGCCGACGTGGTCGAAGCGTCGAATACTCGGCACGGGTACCCTCCTCTGTTAGTCAATCCGGTCTGGTTCGCGTTGCTGCCTTTTGCCTACGACGTCCACGTTACGGGGTTGCCGCGGATGGCTAGGCATGACCGGTTACTGGGTAGATGTGGCTTGGCTGGCGAAGGCGGACGCTCCAGTTCGATGGATAGAGCCGCGCCCGTGGGCTACCGTTGAGGTTGCTGTATCTCTGAGCGCGGCACGAGTTTGATCGTCGTAGATCGCGCCTCTGGAGTCAGCACGCTGTTGAGGATGCTTCCGGCGTATTGGCGGTACTTGGCCCGGTAGGCAGCGTCAATTTCGTCCTCGATGCCGTGGTCGGCGTCGACAAATGTGACGTCTTGCTGAACACGACCGGCTCGTATCCGACCCTCGTGCCTTTCCTGGATACCCCGGAACCAATGACCACTGCGTCCCCTTACGGACCGAACGTATAGGTCCTCGCCGTGACGGACAGCCCACACAGTCACCGGCTTCCGCAGCTTACCGTCACTGCCAAGCGACGCAATCTGCACTTCTTCTGCTCTTCCCACGTTGTCGAGCTGGTCGCTCGTCCACTGTGTCATTGGTACCTCTCCTTGTTTCAATCCCCATCTCCGTTCAGAACTCGATCAGCGCAGAACGCTCCACATACTCTTTGAACACCGGACGCTTCATAGCGAATTCAGAAAGAGACTCGTGACATCAGTCGACGCCACGACACGCCTGCGGGGTGGTGACTCGTGGAGGCGCCCTGTAGCTGAGCGAACTTGACGAAGGAGCTGACTCCAGGCCGTACCGCCGGGACATGTAGATCAAGCCATCGAACCGGCAGCAGACGTTACGTATGTATGGTCGGCCGTGGTCGATGCGTCCTCGCAGGCCTTCTAACTTTGGCGCTGGTGACGACCCTGCTCGTGAGCTTAAATGGGTCGCGCATCGACGTGCAGGCCGCAGCCAGCGTCGTCTCTCCACCCTGGAGCCCCGGTGGAACATTGGGATTCCCGATTTACTACGACTACTCCAACAACCAACCCGGTGAATATGGGATCGACGTCCCGCTGGTCGCTGGAACCGTAATCCACGCCCCGGAGGCAGGCTCGGTGCAATATCGCGCCTGTCGGTCATGCAAGGACTGTTGGAGCCCTGGCTACATCGTGGAGCAGCTCAACCGGAGGCCTGCGGTCGTCCAGTTTGGACACGTGCGCGCGTTGTCCCGGTACACCGACGGGCGATTCCATCACGTCAATGCCGGCGACCCGATCGGCTCGGTGCAGGTTGGTTTCGCCCCCAAGACTGGCGCGCCTTGTGGTGGCGCTCACGTGGAGTTCATGTACAACTCGTGGGGCAACCTCTCGAGGCAGAACTATTACCTTCCCCCCAAACCTCTCTATCTGCCGACACCCGGGTGTCCTATTTCTAAAGGCACGATTCCGTCCGGAGGGGTGGGCTTTGATCCTTGCTACGTCCTCTATTCGTACATGACCGGCCATGTGCCGATCGGACCCCGCCGGTCGCTTTCGATGATCTCGGGGACATCTGGCTACGTCGGCACCGGAAGTGGTCAGGTCATCCCATTCGGCGGCGCCACCATCACCGGCCAGGGGGCATCGCCCCTATGGGGCGCCGATTACGGGCGTGGTGTCGCCACCTGCTCAGGTTTCGATGACTACGGTTACGAGCTCGACCTCCATGGTGGAGTCCACGCGCTGGGCACCGCGCCTCCCGTCACGATCACCGCCTCCTGGCCGAAATCGGACATGGCGCGAGGCCTGGTTCTGCGCCCCGATTGCCAGTCTGGTTACGTGCTCGACGGCTGGGGCGGGCTGCACCCTTTTTACAGCGCGGCCGTTGGGCCGACATTGGACACAAACCCGCACGTCACCGGCTTCTGGCCCAATATGGATATTGCGCGGTCCGTCGACTACGTCGGCGAGATCAACGGCGTCGACTCAGGTTACGTGCTCGATGGCCACGGCGGCGTGCACGAATGGGGCGATGCCGCGCCCTTGTCAAGCTCGGAATATCCGTACTGGCCCGACCTGGACATGGCGAGGACGATCATTCCGTACATGCTCGATCCAAATGGCGCGGGGTACGTGTTGGACGCCTGGGGCGGAGTGCACCCTATTGGCAGCGCTCCGAGAGTTGTGTCCACATCGTGGTACTGGGAGGTGGATATCGCTCGAGGAATGGCGCTCTCGCCTGGGTCAACCACTGGTTACTACGTGGATTCCTTAGGCAGCGTGCAGACCTTCAGCATCTCGGCGCCGTCCTAGGCGCGGCATCCGAACGCTGACTCTGAGCATGTTGAGCCAGCCACGTGACCCGGCTGAGGCGCTGCAGTCGCTTCGCTCTTGGGTCAAGCAAGCCGAGATCGATGGCGGCCTGCGTCCCGGCTTGACCGCCGACGAACGTCAGTGCCTCACTGAGCTCGAGAGGGAGAACCGGGAGCTGCGGCGGGCCAACGAGATCCTCAAGTCGGCCTCGGCTTTTTTCGCGCGGGAGCTCGACCCGCGACCGCCACATTCGTGAAATGCGTCGAGGCCCACAAGGCGACCTACGGGGTCGATCCGATCTGCCAAACGTTGGAGATCGCCCGTCCACTTACTACTGTTCATAGCGAAGCTGCACGCTGCGCGAGTCAGACGCGAGGGTGCACTTCGAGGGGTCGAGGCCTCGCGCCTCGGCTAATCTCCTTAGGAATTCGACTGACTGGCGCGTTGCCTCGCGCCGTCTAGCTGAGTTGTGAGAGGCAATAGCATTTTGCGTTGCGGCCTCAAGCCGCTCCAATTCAGTCTGCTCATTTGTCGGCAACTTGATAGTTCGGAACCGCGGCATGGCGAAAGACTATCGCTGTTGGTAATCACGGTTCGAAACTTCTGATCCGGCCTTCTTGCTGGTCCAGAAATCGGTCAATCTTCGGCCGAATTACTACATGAAGTACTACAGGCCGAATTACTACATGAAGTACTACACGCCGCTATTGGCGCATCGGCGGCTGCATTGGCCGACCGTCGATCGCCCCGACCAAATGCCAGCGGCCACGTACTTATAGGAAGACGCGCGAGGCCTCGCACTCCCCACGGTTTTGACGTTCGACAAATTCAAGCGGCGGCCGATGGCGATTTTCCTTTCAAGACAACGTGGCTCCTTTCAAGCCGCCTGCAGGGCGGCGCCCTCGGCAAGCGCGATCAACTCATCCACGGACCACTGGTCATAGGCATGGGTCCCGTATTTCGCCGCTTTGATCCGCCCGGACGGCGCGATTAGAAAGTCGCCCGGGAGGCCGAACGGGCCTCCCGCAAGCCGGAAGCCAAGATGGCCATGCGCGATCCCGCGTATGGCGGCGCCCAGGGACTTGAGGCTAATGAACCCAAGCGACGATTTCACGCCAAATTCTTTGTAGAGGGCCTTCTTCGGATCGCCAACCAGCACGAATGGAACATCCTTCTGGTACGACCGGATCGACTTAGCGGAGGAGTGAAAGACGATCACCTCTTTGATGCCCGCCGCTTCGATCTCGCGAGCACGCCCGCGCATCTCGGCAATGTGCGTGTTGCAGATAGGGCAGTCCACGAACCGTCGGAGCTGCAGATGGACAAGACGGTTAGGGTCGGGGAGCTTGATCGACTCGCCGGTGACGGATTCCAGAGTTGTAGCCGGAACAATATCGCCTGGTTTGAATTTCATGTTCATTCACTCCTTGCTTTATTACGCCGCGATCTCGCGCGTCATCTCGGTCACCGCCCGCAGGACCTGGCCGAGTTCGGTCCTGGTGGTGTAATCGGCGTGTACATCGATCCATCGGATGACGCCGTCCGCGTCGGCGATGACCACGGTGGGCATGGGCAGTCCGGTGGTCCCGTCCGCGTTGATCTGGGTCAGGTCCAGGCCCAGCTGTAGCTGGGCGGCGCGGGTGCCGTCGCTGGGCGCGGTCAGGATGCCGAGCTGTCCGGCGATCTGGTTGCCCGGATCGGACAGGACGGTGAAGGTCAGCTCCTTC
>VBGP01000153.1 GCA_005880795.1 Chloroflexota bacterium
CTCGTCCCGACGGGCCGAGCGCCAGATCGGCGTGTGGTCCTCGTACATCGGGGACGCCACGGTGACCGTCGCAGCGAATCCCATCCGCCCGGTGACGTAGTAGAGGAGTCGGTCGCCGACCCGCATGGTCTCGACCCGCCGGCGGTGCCGGCTCTTCAGGCCCTGGATAGAAAAGCCGTGCTCGCGCGTCTTGCGCAGGTTGTCGGGCGAGCTGACGACCATCCAGTACTGGGCCGCCCGGCCGCCCCCCGACTTGCGCTTCCGCCTCGACCGACCGGACTTGGCCGGCCTGGGTTCCTCAGGCGGGGATGGCTCGACCTCTTCGGACACGCTCCGAAGATTACTGGCCGTTCACTGGTGCCGGTCGGACCGGGCCGAGGTCTTGAGGCTCCGGAAGCACGGCGCTGAGGTTGCGGATCTGCGCGACGTGGGCCATCTCATGCTTCGCCACCAGCCTGCAGACTTCGAGCAGGCTCGTCTCGCCTCCGCGTGGATCTGTGATGGTCCGCTCCCACTCGGCCGTGCCCCAACCGTGGAGCAGGTCGACCGTTCGGCGGCGGACCCGCGCGAAGTCCTCGAGCGCCTCCTGTAGGGGAAGGGTCAAGTCCTGGTCGTGGCCGGGATCGATGGCGGCGCGCACGTCGGCCGTCTTCTGGCCGTCGAGGTGCGCGTGGCGGAGGAGGCCGTCGACCTTTGGCGCCCCTTCGACGAGGTGAGCGATCAGGCTGCCCAGGGTCGGGAACGCCGGCCCGTGACGGTAGCGCAGCCGCGCCTCGTCCAGCCAGTACACGAGATCGCTCGTCCGCTCAGGCACCGAGCTGAGCAGGAGGACGACGTCGCTGGTGGACATCTCCTCTTCGAGTTCCATACCCAACAGGTTAAAGAGGCTGCGCCTGGAGCGCGGCGCGCCAATATGTCACGCCGATGGACGCGATGATCGGGCCGGACGGCCGGCCGCCCGTTTTCGACGGTGCCGCATGGCTCTCCGCCGACGGGCGCTTCTGGTGGAACGGCGGCGCCTGGCAGCCGGTCAAGCGGCAGGGATTCCGACCGCCGCTCGCGCTGCTGGGCATCTTCCTGGTCCTGGGGGCCGGCGCCTGGTTCTTCGTTACAAAGGTCCTGCCCAGCACGCCGGCCCACATTGCGGTCATGGGCGTGACACACGCCAAGATCGATTCGTCGACCCAGGTCGAGCTCGACTACGCCAGGTCGACTGACTGCAAGGACCTCACATTTGAGTTCGTGTTCTACGACAAGGCAAATCGCGACGTAGGCGATTACGTGAGCGACGACCACAGGAACGTCTCCGCCGGTGATACCCACCACTACGTTTTCTATACGTTCGAGGCGATTCCCTCGAGCGCGGTGCGGTTCGACGCCATCGCCAACTGCCACGACTGAGGTCGTCGCATACTCGATGCCGTGGATCAGGTCCAGGTCGCTTGCGACAAGTGCGGCACGCAGCTTGTGCCGAACGCCGCCTACTGCGAGAAGTGCGGTTATCGCACCCGCCGGGCACGGAGGCTGGTCCGGCTGGCGATCAGGGTGGAGATGGTGTTCTTCCTGCTGGTCGTGGGCATCGTCGTGGCGTTCACGTGGATCTACGCGACGCAACGCTAATCCGGATTTAATCCTCCCCACCCGGCGGCTGCGCCGCCGACCTCCCCGGCAAGCGGGGAGGTGAAGCTAGCGGCGGTAGATCGCTTTGCCTTCGACCTCGTCCTTGTTCAGTCGCTTGTTCAGATGGAGCCCTTCGAGCACGAACTCGATGACCGACGCGCGGACCTCTGGACGGTCCGGCAGCGACAGTCGTTTCAGCGCGGTTGCCACCTCCGGGACGTCGCCGATCGCGCGTACGTAAGCCCGCGAGGCGATGCCCTCACCGACCTCGAGCATGGCTCCATCCTCAAACCGCGACACGACACCTTCGAACTGAGAAGCTGAGAAGTGGCGGCTGAATACCGAGCTGATCGCTCCCCGCTCGAGCCGCGCCAGCACCTGCTCTTCCTTTCCCTCATCGAGCGCCTCGATCTCGACGCGCCCCGCGGTTGACGAAGCGAGGAACGCAAGATCGCTGATGCGAGGCACCGCAAGCGATTCCCCAAGCCGCGCCGCGCGGCGGACCGAGTTGCTCGCGAGGTTTTCGACGTTGGCGATGGACATCCGCACCGAAACGCCGGACGACTGTGAGATGTGAGGGCTTCGCCGGGCGAGGTGCGTGAGCTCGGCGACGATCTCTTTCATAAAGGAAGGGAAGATGAGCTCGAAGTCCTCGGGCACCGCGTGCCGCTCGGACTCCATGATCTGCATCTCTTCACTGATGCTCAGGGGATAGTGGGTGCGCACCTGCGAGCCGAAGCGGTCCTTGAGCGGTGTGATGATGCGCCCGCGCGAGGTGTAGTCCTCCGGGTTTGCACTTGCGATGATGAAGAGGTCGAGAGGGAGCCTCACGCGATAGCCGCGAATCTGAACGTCCTTCTCTTCCATGATGTTGAGGAGTCCGACCTGGATGCGCTCCGCCAGGTCGGGAAGTTCGTTGATGCCGAAGATTCCGCGGTTGGTGCGTGGCAGCAGGCCGTAGTGGATTGTCAGCTCGTCCGCGAGGTAGCGGCCTTCCGCGACCTTGATGGGATCGACCTCACCGATCAGGTCCGCAATGGAGATGTCGGGGGTTGCGAGCTTCTCGCCGTACCGACGGTCTCGGCCGATCCACGCGAGCTCGACCTTGTCGCCATCTTTCGCGATCATGTCGAGGCAGCGGCGGCAGATCGGGTCGAAGGGATGATCGTTGACCTCGCAGCCCGCGATCACCGGGACCTCCTCGTCGAGAAGGCTGACCAGTGACCGCATGATGCGGCTCTTCGCCTGCCCCCGCTCGCCGAGCATGATCACGTCGTGGCCGGAGATGATCGCGTTGGCCAGCTGCGGCAGCACGGTCTCTTCGTAGCCGACGATGCCCGCGAGCAGCGGCTCGCCTGCGCGTAGGCGGGTCAGCAGGTTGCGACGCATCTCCTGCTTGACCGTTTCGCGCCGGTGCCCGCCGGCGCGAAGCTCGGCAGTGGTTTGCGGCCGGCTTGAGGTCACCCATGCACTATAGACAAGGAGGCGCCGGCTCTTGGCTCGGTAAGCAAGCACTCAACACATGTTTCTGTCCGCGACGCAGTTATGCTGACCGGACGTTTTGACTCAATCGATTCGCGCGCGTTACGAGGCTGCGCATGATGAGGGGAGGCCGCTGCTAGGCGGCCACCGCGGCAACCCGGCGGAGAATCCGGAGAACACGATGCGGTCGTTCCGGTCCGCCATCGCCGTCGGCTGCGACCTCATCGAGTGCGACGTGCACCTGTCGTCCGACGGGCGCCTCGTTGTCATCCACGATCACACGCTGGAGCGCACGACCAACGGCAGCGGACTGGTCCGCGACTTCACGGCGGCGGAGCTGCGCAAGCTCGATGCCGGCGAAGGGGAGAAGATCCCCCTCCTTCAGGAAGTGATCGAGCTCGCGCTCGGCAAGGTCGGGCTCGTGATCGAGATCAAGCAAGTGCCTCCGGTGTATGTGGGACTCGAGGACAAGCTGATGAACATGCTCCGCCAGCTCGGTGCAGTGCCTGAGTGCGCGGTCGTGTCCTTCAACCACACCGCGATCCATCAGCTGCGCAAGATGGAGCCATCACTCCAGCTGGGCATTCTGGAAGGCGCGCGACCGATGCATCCCTCGAAGATGCTCCGCGAGGCGGGCGCCGACGTCTACTCGCCGCATTGGGGCGCCACCGATCCCCAATTGGTCCAGGAGGTCCACGGCGCTGGTGGCGCAGTCGCGGTGTGGCCGGTCGACGACGACAATGCGGTCGCCTGGTGCAAATACTGCAAGCCGGACTCAGTCTTCTCCAACCGTCCCAAAGAGGTCGGCCCCGCCCTCCGGAATTAGGCGTTACAGCGCCGCCTGGCCGGGCGTTGGCTCAAATATGGTTCGCGCACCTACCATGAACCGGCCGTGCTCGCCGACCGGCCGCCCTTCGAAGACCTGTACCGGGAATACCTGGGACGGATCTACGCCTACGTCCGGGCGCAGGTGGGGGGCTCGGCCGACGCCGAGGACATCACGGCCCAGGTGTTCATGAACGCGTACCAGGCATATGCCCGGTTCGAGACGCGCAACACGACTCCCGCCGCATGGCTCTTCCGGATTGCCCGCAACGCGACGCTCGATCACTTCAGGGCCCAGGGGCGCCGTGACCGGTTGCACCGAACCATCGAGCGGCAGCCGACCTCAGAGGAGGACCCTGCCCACCAGGCTGAGGAAAGGATCCAGTATCGGGCGCTGATGACACGGGTCGCCCAGCTCCCCGAGCGCCAGCGCGAGGCCATCTCGCTCCGCCATTCGGGCCTGCGATTTGACGAGGTCGGCGGGCTGTTGGGCTGCAGCGAGGACGCCGCCAAGATGCTGTATCACCGGGCGCTGAAGGCACTGCGCGAGGTCGCCCAGAAGGAAGGCGTATGAGCGAGCCTGACGACCAGCTAGAGCTGCAGGCCCTCCAGCGCCAGCTCGACGACGCGTTCGAGACGACCCGTCCGCGGACCGGGTTCGAGGATGAGCTGTGGCTGCGCATGCAGTCGAGCAGGCCCGCGCGGAGCCGGTTTAGAGATGCGTTGTCGGGTTTCTTGCAGGGAATCCGGGAGGTGCCCGCGGTGCCGGCGGGCGTGGTGGCGGTCCTTCTGGTGGTGGTGATCGGCGTCGGCACGGTGGCCCTCAGCGGCCTTGGACGAGGTGGCGGC
>VBGP01000046.1 GCA_005880795.1 Chloroflexota bacterium
TGAACACTTCATGGCTGTCGACCTCGAACGCATCGGCCGGGCGAGCCTCAAGGAGCTGGGCGACATCCGGATCGACGACGTCCTGTCGTTCATCGATCGCGGAATCGAGAACATGCCCAGCTACATGGACCTGTACCGGCGCTGGGAGGCCCAGCAGTGGGCGGTCGGCGACATCGATTTCAGCCTGGATCGCCAGGACTGGCTCGAGGCAACTGATCTGGAGAGGAAAGCCACGCTCTGGTCACACCGCCTGTTCTTCAACGGCGAGGAGCGCGTCACGGCGACCCTAGCGCCCTTTGTATGGGCGGCGCCCACCCCCGAGATCGAGATCTTTCTCTCCACGCAGATGGTGGACGAGGCGCGGCACACCGTTTTCTTCCAGCGCTGGTGGCACCAGGTCGCCGGCACGGACGCGAAGAACCTGACGGAGCTGTTGACCGAGATCCGGCCCGAGGCAAACGAGGGTTACAACATCCTCTTCTACGAGCGATTGCCTGCGACGGCGCAGCGCCTCGCGAACAACCCGAAGGACTTCGACGCGTTCGTCGAAGGTGTCACGCTCTACCACATCGTCATCGAGGCGACCATCGCGCTGACCGGGCAGCGCTTCGAACTCGAGTCGATGCGCGAGCAAGGTCTCACGGACCGTGGTTTCTACCGAGGGTTCACGGCTGTCGCGCGCGATGAGTCGAGGCACGTCAACTTCGGCATCAAGCTGCTGCAGGAGGCCGTTCGCGAGGACGCCGCGCGATACGCGCCGATCATCCAGAAGACGTTGGTCGAATGTCTGCCTCTGATCTCCGGCACGCTGGATCCGCCAGACCCTCGATACGTGACCGAGTTCGGGCATACCGAGAGCGAGATCGTCCAGTTCGCCTTCGATTCGCTCAACAAGCGACTGCAGGCCATCGGCATCAACCTGGCCGCCTGACCATAGACATCAGGCGTCTCGCTCCCGGCGACGATGGCCTTGTCATGCAGGCGGCGCAGCTATTCGACGGCCCGCCACGGCCCGATGCGGTTCAGCGCTTCCTTGCCGACCCCAAGCACCACCTGTTCATCGCCTACTCCGATGACAGGCCGGTCGGATTCGTGAGCGGCGTCGAGCTCACGCACCCGGACAAGGGCACCGAGATGTTCCTGTACGAGCTTGCGGTTGACGAAGCTTTTCGCGAACGTGGGATCGGAAAAGCCCTAGTGACTTCTCTTCGCGACCTCGCGACCGAGCGCGGCTGCTATGACATGTGGGTTCTGACCGATCAGGACAACGAGGCCGCGCTGAGGACCTATCGCATCACCGGCGCTGACGAATCGAGCGAGCACGTCATGTTGACCTGGCCTCTCGCATCCAAGGGGTGACCGTAAGACCGACCAGCAATCCTTCCGGGCTGATCAGCCGCGTGACGATTTGACCCCAGGGCTCGGTGCGATCGCGCACGAGCAGCTTGTAACCGCGCTCCTCCAGCTCGCGGGCAGCTTCGCCGACATCGTCGACATCGAACTCGAGCCACGCCTGCGGCCGGGGCACGTCGGATGGCCACACGTCGGTGCCAAAGCACGACTCGGCAGCCTGGTTCAGAGGCCAGACGGCGAACGTGTTCGCGCCCTTGACCTCTTCGGTATGGAGGTATTGGCCCTCTTCGACCTTGAACTGAATGCCGAGTGCCTCCTCATAGAGCCGCCGCGATTGGGCGACATCGGAAGCGATTGGCCCGAAGCCGGCGATGAACAGAACCTTCATGGACGCCTACCCCCTCCGAACTGCTCGCGCGATCTCTCTCTTCGCTTCTCGCTCGGCGATCGCCTCCCGCTTGTCGTACTGCCGCTTGCCCCGCGCCAGGCCGACCTCGACCTTCGCCCGGTTGCGCACGATGTACATCCTTAGCGGGATCAGCGTGTACCCCTTCTGCTTCACCTTACCGATCAGGCTCGAGATCTCCTTCCGGTGCAGCAGCAGCTTCCGGGGGCGGACCGGCTCCTGGTTCATGACGTTGCCCTGCGCATACGGCGAGATGTGGACGCTCTCGAGCCACGCCTCGTTGGCATCGATGCGCACGAACCCCTCCCGCAGGTTGGCACGGCCGTTGCGAACCGATTTGATCTCGGTGCCGGTCAGCATCACCCCCGCCTCGTACTTCTCGTCGATGAAGTAGTCGTGGTATGCGCGCCGGTTGACCGCGACGTCGCGCTCGGCTTTGTCAGGCATCGCCGAGCACCTGCTTCGCGGACGCCGGCTTCTTGCCGGGCAGCTGCACGACGTCGGGCACGTAACGGTCGCCCTCGACGTGTCCGCGCAAGATCTTCACGCGGCCGCGCGGAGTGGGCAGTGTTGCACCGGGCCAGGGTTGAAGTCCACGCGCGCGTCTATCTATCTCCTCCGCCCCCATCCCCCACTCGAGTTCTCCCTCCTCCTTGCTCAACTTGCGCGCCAGCGTCGCCGTGGCGTGGTCCTGGTCCACCGGGCGCACGTGGTCGAAATTCTCCAGCGTCTGCACCAGCAGCTCAGCTCCCATCTCAGCCAAGCGCGCCGTCAGCTCCACGGCATTCTCGCGCTCTCCAATCGGTGTCACGCGCACGGCAAGGACCGGGCCATGATCGAGCTGCTCATCCATCTTCATGATCGAGACGCCGGTCTCGCGATCGCCGGCGAGGATGGCACGGTTGATCGGCGCTGCACCCCGCCATCGCGGCAGAAGTGACGCATGCACGTTGATCGCTCCGAGGCGCGGTAATGACAGCACCGAGCGCGGAATGATCTGTCCGTAGGCGACCACCACCAACAGGTCCGGCGATGCGGCGCCGATCCGTTCCAACGCCTCCGGCTCGCGAATCCGTTCCGGCTGGTAAACGGGCAGCCCCATCTCTTGCGCCGCGACCTTCACCGGCGGGGCGGCGACCTTCATGCCCCTGCCGGCGGGCCGATCAGGCTGCGTGACCACCAGCGAAATTTCGTGGCCGGCCGCTTGCAGCACTCGAAGCGACGGCACGGCGAACTGAGCCGTGCCTGCGAAGACGATCCTGAAGAAGGTCGCGTTACCCCGACGCCGCGGCGACGGCTGCTTCCTTCTCCTCACCGATCAGCTCTTCGACCCGGCACAGCGTGTCGAGGTTGGTCAGCCTGTCGGTGAAAAGGACGCCGTCGAGGTGATCGAGCTCGTGCTGGAAAGCGCGGGCGGTGAAGCCGGACGACTTGACGCGGATCTCCTTGCCGTGGCGGTTGCGGCCCTTGACGACCACCGTCTCTGCACGCTCCACCTCACCCACCCAACCCGGATAGCTCAGGCAACCCTCGTAGCCAACCTGCACCCCATCCTTCTTGACCACCTCTGGGTTGACAAGGCCCCAGATCTGCTTGTCGTCGCCCTTCACCACGCAGACGCGGAGCGCCACGCCGATCTGGTTGGCGGCGAGGCCGGCGCCTGGTGCGGCCAGCATGGTCTCGGTCAGGTCGTCCAGCAGACGCTGGATGGACGCGTCAATGCGCGCGACCTTCTTCGCCTTTTCGCGCAGGACGGGATTTTCGAAGTTGAGAATCGGCCGGACCATCGAACTCGATTTTACCCGCGGGTCGGAATTTCCAACCTGTTTTACACGACCCAGCGGGACCGCACCATCACATCCCGATCCTCTATCTCGTCGTAGCCGCGGAACGCCTGGATGCGGGTCGGCCGGAGCCGGAAGAACATCCACCCGCCGCCCACCTCGCGGGGATCCCAGCCCACCGCCGCGGCAAAGCCGCCCGCCAGGTCGGCCGAGTCCTCCACCGCCCGGCTGTCGATCATCTGCGCGTCGATCACGATCGCATCCGACGGCGCGCCACGCGCAACACGGACGACCGGGTTCATCGCGAGGTTGCGGGCGGTCTTGCTTGCGCCCGCCGTCGCGATGACCAGGTCGGCGCCGTCCCACCACGCAGACGCGGCGATCAGGTGCGGCCGGCCGGCGACGTCCGCGGTCGCCAGCCATACGTCGTGCTGTTTCTCGAGCGCCGACAGCACGTCGGCTTTTCGCGTTGCCGTGTCCCTCAAGTTGGCGATGCCTCCCTACGAAACCGGATCGACGTCGTAGCTCCAGTCCTTTCCCCGCGGCGCCAGGTGCCGCGCTCGCTCCAGGCCGTCGCCCTTCAGCGTGACCTGCCAACGGTACTCGCCGCGCAGCTTGTGAATGAATGCGGGCGAGGGTCCCATCACGCGGATTCCTGCGATCCCTTCCTTCAACATGCCGGCGGCCATCGACTCGACCGCCTCGCGCGCCGACGCGGCCGCGCGAGCGTCGTCGCGGTCGGTGCGAGTCAGGACGGCGAGGTCGGCATAGGGCGGAAAGACAAACGCCTTGCGCGCCGGCAGCTCGGCCTCATAGAAGCCCTGGTAATCGCCCGCGGCGGCGCAGCGGAGCGCGTAGTGCTCTGGGTTGCTCGTCTGGACGATGACGCGAGAGGGACGCCCATCGCGGCCTGCACGACCTGCAACCTGCGCCACCAGCGCGAAGGTGTTCTCCGCCGAGCGATAGTCCGGAAAGTGCAGCGGCAGGTCAGCGTCGACGACCCCCACGCACGTGACGGCCGGAAGGTCAAAACCTCGCGTCACGAGCTGGGTGCCGACCAGGATGTCGGCACGCCTCTCGCTGAACTCTTCCCAGATGTTGAAGTAGGAGTCTGGCCCGCGAGCTGCGTCGCTGTCGAGGCGCAGCACGCGCGCCGTCGGCCACAAGCGCCTGGCCATCGTCTCGAGGCGCTGTGTGCCCAAACCGAGAGCACGAATGTTGCGGCTGCCGCAGAAGTCGCACACCGCGGGCATCGCGCGCGAGTAGCCGCAGTAGTGACAGACCAGGCCGCCGATTTCGGCGTGCTGCACGAGCGCGACGGAGCACCCAAGGCACTGCACCGAACGCCCGCAGTCGCGGCACATGACAAACGTCGCCATGCCCCGACGATTGAGATAGAGGATGGTCTGCTCTTCGTTTTCGAGTGTCCGCGTCACCAGCTCGACGAGCCGGCGCGACAGCGGCTGACGATTTCCCTCCGCGGCCTCATCGCGCATGTCGACGAGCTCGACCTCAGCGTCATTTCCGCGGACGCGCCGCGTCAGCTTGGCCATGGCGACCTCATCGTTCGCGGCTTCGTGATAGGTGGCCACGCTGGGAGTCGCCGAACCCATAACCAGGCGCGCGCCCGTCACCGAAGCGAGCTGCCGCGCCACCCACCCCGCCTCGTAGCGCGGCGTGCGGTCTTGCTTGTAGGCGGCCGAGCCCTCCTCGTCCAGGCAGATGAGCCCGAGCCGGGGGATCGGCGCGAACACCGCCGATCGGCTCCCGAGCACGACCTGCGCCTCGCCGCGCCGGGCTCGCCACCACTGCTGGGCGCGCTCGAGCTCGGTCAGCTGCGACTGGAGCAACGCGACCGGAGCGTTCAAGCGTGCGCGCACGCGCTGGACGAGCTGCGGGGTGAGTGAGATCTCGGGTACGAGGAGGAGCACCCGCAGGCCGTCGGCCAGCGCGCGCTCCGCGGCGGCGAGGTAGACCTCTGTCTTGCCACTCGCGATCACACCATGAAGAAGCGTCACCGGGTTGGCCTGGATCACCTCCAGCGCCGCCCTCTGCTCGGCAGTCAGAGTGAAACGCTCCGCCGCCGACACCTGGCCAGTCGCCAGCTCGAGCAGGCGGCTGTGGCGGCGCTGGCGCGTCGACGCTCCGGCTCCGGTCGTTCCGGTGCCCCGGACGCGCGGTGGCAGCATCGCCCGGATGCACTCGATGAGCGGCAGCCAGTAGTGGTCCGCGACCAGCCGCGCCAGGGCGACCTGGTGAGGCAGGAGCAGCGGTTCGCTCCCGGCGGTCGAAATCGGTTTGGTGTCGACGTCCGGCTCCTCGGTCCCCAACGAAACGACGAAGCCGTACGAGATGCGGCGCCCGAAAGGCACGGTGACACGATGACCGGGCACGACGTCCATACCGTCGGGAACCGCGTATGTATAGCTTTCGCGGGCGATCCCGCGGGCGGCCTCGACGGCCACCTCGGCGTAAAGGGCCACCTACCTCTTCTTCAAGTGGGGTAGGACGAGGTCCAGGATCCGGTCAGACATCTCGCGCTTGGTCGCCTTCTCCAGCTCGAAGCGAGATCCGTCCGCAAACAGGAGCACGCCGGCGTTGTAGTCGCTGCCAAACCCGATGTCGCGGCGGGAGATGTCGTTGGCGACGATCCCCTGCACACCTTTTCGTTTCATCTTCTCGACTCCCTTCTTGTCGAGTTCGGAGTCTTCCGCCGCAAAGGCGATTCGAAACACGCCGGCCAGCGCCTCATCGCCCGCGACCGTGGCGAGGAGGTCACCGATCGGCTCGAGCTCGAGCGTGAGGCTCGGCGTCTCCTCGCGGCGGATCTTTCGGGTCGCGGTCCTGGCCGGACGGAAATCGCCCACGGCAGCCGCCATGAAGAGCAGCTCGGCGCCGCTCAGCTGAGAGCGCAGCTCGGCGAGCATCTCCGCCGAGGTGTCGACGCGCTGCACGCTGACGCCGTGGTGCTCCGGATGGTTGGCGGTCGTGATCAAGGTCACCGTTGCGCCTCGATCGGCCGCGGCCGCCGCGAGCGCAAAACCCATCTTGCCGCTCGAGTAGTTGCTGATGAACCGGACGGGGTCGATCGGCTCGCGGGTGCCCCCGGCCGTGACGACCACACGGCGGCCGGCGTAGTCGTAGCGCGAGCGGATCGCATGCACCATCGCGGCGAGGATCGCCGGCGGGGAGGCGAGACGACCCGCGCCCTGGTGCCCGCTCGCCAGGTGTCCCGTCTCGGGCTCGACGACCGCGGCCCCGCGATGGCGCAGGCTCGACACGTTCTCCTGCACGGCAGGCTTGGCCCACATCGCGTCGTTCATCGCCGGCGCGATCACCACCGGGCACCGCGCTGCCAGGAGCGTCGCCGTCACGATGTCGTCCGAACGGCCGGCTGCGACACGGCCGATGACGTTGGCGGTTGCCGGCGCGACGAGGATCAGCTGGGCCCAGTCGCCGAGGAAGACGTGGGGCTCCGGGCTGCCGACAGGTGCCCAGATGCCGGTGAGCACGGGGTTGCCGGTGACGCCCTGGAACGTCGGCGGCCCGACAAAGCGAGTCGCCGAAGGCGTCATCGCGACGCGCACCTCGCTGCCCGCCTGCGTCAGCGCGGAGGCAAGGTCCACGACCTTGTAGGCCGCGATGCCGCCGGAGACCAGCACCGCGATGCGCAGGCCGCGCAGCTCGTCCGGGATCGGTGTCGAATCGAGTGGCATTCAGTAGGTCCCATCCTGGTCGAGCTTGCTCGCCATTCAGTAAGTCCCAACCTGGTCGAGCTTGCTCGTCATGCTGGCGCTAAGTTACGCGCTGGCGAGCGGCGTCGATGATTCGCAGGATCTCCGCCACCGCCCTCTCGATGTCGTCATTGGTCACCACATGCTCGTACTCCGCCACGTACTTCATCTCCCGCCTGGCGATCTCGCGTCGCGAGGCGAGATCCTCGGCTGATTCGCTGCCGCGGCGCTCCTGCCGCTCCTGCAGCTCGTGCTCGGACGGCGCGACCACGAAGATGGAGACCGCGTCCGGCACGAGCCGGCGGACCTGCTCCGCGCCCTGGACATCGATCTTGAGCACGACGTCGTGGCCCTCGCTGCGCGCGCGTTCGACCCGATCGCGGAAGGTGCCGTACAGATGGCCGTTGTAGGTGGCGTGCTCCAGGAACGCCCCTTTCCTGACCAGCTCCTCGAAGCCATCGCGCGTCAGGAATGTGTAGTTCGCATCAGGCTTCTCGCCTGGTCGAGGCTCGCGTGTCGTCCCCGAAACCGAATAGACCAGATTGGGATCGAGCTCGAGAAGGCGCTTGATCAGAGTGTCCTTGCCCACGCCCGAAGGACCGGAGATCACGATCAGCAGACCACGCCTCATTGAACGGAAGCCCAGAAACCCTGGAAGTCCTGCGGTGCCGCGGCCTCGAACGTCATCTCGGCGCCGGTGCGCGGATGTCGCAGGCGCAGCCGCCAGGCGTGGAGCATCGGTCGCTCAAGGCCATCTTCGCGGCCGCCGTACTCGGTGTCGCCGGCGACCGGGTGACCGAGGGTGGCCAGGTGAACGCGAATCTGGTGGGTACGGCCCGTGTCGAGGTCACAGCGCAAAAGCGTATGGGTTCGTTTCCTCTCGACGACCTGGTAACGGGTCCGGGCATAGCGCCCGCCGGCCACGACCGCCATCCGCTTGCGCTCCCGCGGGTGCCGGCCGATGGGCCCTTCGAGCTCGCCCGCATCCGCCCTCACGCGGCCCTGCACGATCGCCAGGTACGTCCGGCTGAGCGAGCGATCCTTCAGCTGCGACGAAAGGGAGCGATGGCTGGCATCGTTGCGCGCGACCACAATGAGACCGGACGTCCCCTTGTCGAGGCGGTGCACTACTCCCGGTCGCGACGCGCCGCCGACCGCCGACCAGGCGCCGCCCCGGCCGAGAAGGGCGTGGACGAGGGTTCCGGTGTAGTGGCCTGGCGCGGGGTGGACGACCATTCCGGCAGGCTTGTCGATGACCGCGATGTCCTCGTCCTCGTAAACGATGTCCAGGGGGATCTGCTCTCCCGCCGCTTCCACGACATAGGCCGGGGGAATCTCGAAGTCGACCCTGTCCCCGGCGGCCACCCGGTCGGCCGGGTCGGCCGGGCGACCGTTGAGAAGGACGAGGTGGCCCTTGATCAGCCTGGCCGCGGCCGAGCGGCTGAGCTCCGGGGCGTGCTCGGCCAGGAATCGATCGAGCCTGGGCGCCGCGGCCGGCGCGATCAGGCGGGTCGTCGGAGCAAATAGGTGGCGATCATCAGGACCACGCCGGCCGATATCGCCGAATCCGCGACGTTGAAGACAGGCCAGAAGTGGAAGTTGATGAAGTCGGTCACGGTGCCATAGACGATGCGGTCAAAACCGTTGCCCAGCGTGCCGCCCAGGATCAAGCCGAGCACGGCGTCGTTCCACGGAGTGCCGGGATTCCGCGCGACGTAGACCACCAGGCCGATCGCGACCACTATCGACGCGATGAGGAAAATGCTTGCTCCCGCCGGCGCGAAACCAAAGGCGGCCCCCGAGTTGCGGACGTTCGTGATGCCGACCAGGTGTCCGATCACCGGCACTTCGGTGCCGTAGTCGACCTGCGCCGCGACGATGCTCTTGGTGATGCGGTCGAGCGCGAACACCGCCAGCGCGACAGCGACGAACAGGACTCGACCTGTCTTTACTGATGCCGCTTGATGCCGATCCAGATCTGCTCTCCTTCGAGCATCATCTGCTCGCCGTCAAAGCCTTCGTCGCGCCCTGGCGCGAGCGTAACCGTAAGGGTTTCGGTCTTGAGGTAGTCGGCGTGGCGCTCCATCGCTCGGGCGAGCATGCCATCCGCGACATACCGCGTGTCGATACGGTCCTCCACGTTGAGACCGAGCTTCTTGCGCCGGTCCTGGATGGCCCGGACCACCTCGCGCGCCAGTCCTTCGAGCTTGAGCTCCTCGGTGATGACGGTGTCCAGGTGCACCTCGGCGGCGCCGAACGTGACGCTCTTTACGTTCAGCTCGTCGCGCACGATGGCCGTGATGTCTTCGGGAAGCGGGTCGCCCGGAAGCGCTATGGCGGCAAGAGGCTGGCGCACCTTGAGCCTACCGGCGTCCCGCGCGGCGAAGCCGGCCTCGACCGCCTGCCGGGCGCGGGCCATGTCGGCTTCGACCCGCGAATCCTGGACAGGCATCGGTTTCGGGAAATCGGCGAGGTGCACCGACTTGCCGTCCGAAAGGTTGCGGTAGATGGCGTCGGCCAGGAACGGCGTGAAGGGGGCCATCAGCCGGCATAGCGTCGCAAGCGTTTCATGGAGGGTCTGGTATGCGGCCAGCTTGTCCCGGTCGGATTCCGGCTTCCAGACCCGGCGGCGCGAGCGGCGGATGTACCAGTTCGACAGGTCGTCGACGAATCGCTGGATGCGGCGGGCCGGCTCGACCGGCTCGTAGGCGTCCAGGCCCCCGGTGACCCCGGCGACCAGCGCGCTCAGCTTGGACAGGAGCCAGCGATCCAGCACGTGCCGCTGGTCGATCGGCACGGAAGGCTGCGCCGGGTCGAAATCGAGCCGCGCGTAAAGGACGAAAAACGAGTAGCAGTTCCACAGCGGGATGAAGAACTGCTGCACGGTTTCACGCAGCGTGTCCTGACCGGTCCGGTAGTTCTCGCCGATCTGGGTCGAGGTGTAGAAGTACCAGCGCACCGCGTCGGACCCAAAGTTCTCGAACAGGTAGTTGGGATCCAGCACATTGCCGCGAGACTTCGATGCTTTCTTTCCTTTCGGATCGACCACGTGTCCGAGGCAGATGACGTTGCGGTATGCGTTCTGCCTGAAGAGCAGCGTCGAGATCGCAAGCAGGGTGTAGAACCAGCCGCGGGTCTGGTCGATCGCCTCTGAGATGAAGTCCGCCGGAAAGGTCTCTTCGAAGAGATCGCTGTCGTGCCGAGGATGGCCGCGCTGGGCGAAGGGCATCGAGCCAGAGTCAAACCACGTGTCGAGCACCTCGGGGACGCGACGCATCACACCGCCGCACTTCTCGCATGGGAGCGTGACCGCGTCGATGTACGGCCGGTGCAGGTCGGCGTCGTCCTTGAGCCCAATCTCGGCGGCCGAGCTTATGCATCGCTGTTCACCACATCCTTCGCAGATCCAGATCGGAACCGGCGTGCCCCAGTAGCGGCTGCGCGAGAACTGCCAGTCGACGTTGTTCTCGAGCCAGTCACCCATCCGGCCGGTCTTGATGTGCGCGGGAACCCAGTTGGTCGCGTTGTTGTTGGCGATCAGCTCCGCCTTGCGCTCTGTCGTGCGGATGTACCACGCGTCCAGCGCGTAATAGATCAGCGGCGTCTTGCAGCGCCAGCACTCCGGATACGTGTGCAGGATCGTCTCGGCCTTGTACAGAAGACCCCGCGCTTTCAGGTCGTCGATGATCAGGGGGTCGGCCTCCTTCACGTGGAGGCCCGCGAACTTGTCGACGTACGGCAGGAACTTCCCGTCCAGGCCCACGGTGTGCTTGAACGGAATGCCCTTCTCCTGGCACAGCCGCAAGTCGTCGACGCCGTACAGCGCCGAGGTGTGCACGACGCCGGTGCCCTCCTCGGTGGAGACGAAGTCGGCGTCGACGACGTACTGGGCGCGGCCTTGCTCGGGAACCGAGTACGGATAGAGAGGTTCGTACTCGAGGCCGACCAGGTCGCGCCCCAGCATCCGCTCGACCACCTGCGGCGGCTCTTTGAGCACCGTCAGGCGAGGCTCGGCGAGGATGAGGTGCTCGTCACCCTCCTTTACCTTTATGTAGACCACGTCCTTGGCGACGGCGAGCGCGACGTTGCCGGGCAGGGTCCAGGGCGTCGTGGTCCAGGCGAGGATCGAGGTGTTGGGGTCGTGCTTCAGCCTGAACCGCACGAAGACGCTTGGGTCGGGCACGTTGTCGCGGTAGCCCTGGGCAAGCTCGTGACTGGATAGCGGCGTGGCGCAGCGGGAGCAGTAGGGCGCGACGCGAAAGCCCTTGTAGACGAGGTCCTGCTTCCACATCTCGCTCAGCGCCCACCAGACCGACTGGATGTAGTCGGAGGTGAGCGTCCAGTAGGCGTTCTCATAGTCCTGCCAGAACGCCATGCGCTCGCTGAAGGCGACCCAGTCCTCGACGTACTCGTAGACCGATTGCCGGCAGAGCTCGTTGAAGCGCTCGACACCGATCTCGTTTTCGATCTCGAACTTGCCGGAGATTTTGAGCTTCTTCTCGACTTCGATCTCGACCGGGAGGCCGTGCGTGTCCCAGCCTGCCTTTCGTTCGACGTAGAAGCCCTGCATCGTCTTGTAGCGGCCGAACAGGTCCTTGAAAGCGCGGGCCAGGATGTGGTGCGTGGCGGGCTTGCCGTTCGCTGTCGGCGGACCTTCGTAGAAGACAAAGCGCGGCCTGCCCCTGCGCAGCTCGAGGGACTGCTGGAACGTCCCTTCAGCCTTCCAGCGCTCCATGAGCTCGAGCTCGAGCTGAGGAAAGCTGACCTTCGGATCGACCTTATCGAACACTCTTCACTCCACAGAGACACGTGCCGGGGATCTCTGGGACGAGTCCATCGGCGGACTCGCGGTACCACCCAGATTCCCGAGGCGACCACCTCGGGCGCTCATTGGGTTACGGCTCGGGAGTGATCTCGATCCCGTCATCGGCCGCCTGGCTCTCACCTGTGCCCTGCTCTCTGTCGGCCGCTCAAACGAGCCTACCTGTCTCCGTCAACGCCGGGCGAACTTCGATTTTACCGTCGAACGTCAGGCGAAGGAGCTGAGCACGCGGATCAGGATGAGCGCGGCTACCCAGACTACAAGCGGAGAAAGGTCGATTCCGGACATGAGCGGCAGGCGCCGGCGGATGGGTCCAAGGATGGGCTCGGTGACCTGCCAGAAGATCCGCGTCACCCTGTTCGTCGGGTACGGGCTGATCCACGAAAGGATGACCCGGATGAAGATGATGAGGATGAACGCCTGGAGCAGGAAGATGAGCACGCTGATGATCGGGTTCATCAGGGCCTCGGCCCGAACAGAGCCTGGCCAAGGCGAACCATCGTGCTGCCGGCCCTGACCGCCAATTCGTAATCGCCGCTCATTCCCATGGAAAGGATAGGGAGCGATGTTCCCAACCGCTGCTGAGCCTCATCGCGTAGGACGCGGAGCTCGCGGAACGCCGGCGTGGGGTCGCCGTCGGTCGGGCCCATCGCCATCAGACCCTTCATCTCCACCAGCTTCGAGACCTCCTGGATAAGGGCCATCGCTCCCGCCGGGTCGACGCCGGTCTTCTGCGGCTCGCGGGCGACGTTCACCTCGATCAGGACCTTCTGATTGGAATCGGCTCGCGCGAGCGCTTGAGCCAGGTGGAGCGAGTCCACCGATTGGATCAGGACGAAGCGGCCTCGGACGAGGCGGACCTTGTTGGTCTGCAGGTGGCCGATGAGATGCCACTCGGCGGGCGGCACCTCGCGCATCTTGGCCAGCGCCTCCTGGACGCGGTTCTCACCTAGGTTGGTCAGCCCGGCCTCGATGGCCTGGCGGCAAACCTCCGCGCCAAAGCCTTTGGTGACGGCAACGATCGTGATTTCGTCGGGATTGCGCCCGGTCCGCGTGATGCGCTCCCGAACCGCCGCCAGGTTTTCCTCGAGGCTCAACGCAAGGCGACGATCGCCCCGAATCGGGTGCCGTCGGGGTGGCGGCGGTGCGACGGAAAGAGGTAGCTCTCCTTGGTGCACATGGCGGTCTCGTACACGGCCTTGGCGCCGGCTTCCTCGAGCTGTGCGGCATTCGCCGCGGCCAGATCGAGCAGCCACTTGCCGCGCTGCCCGGGGTTTACGAAGCGGGCATCGAACTGAACCGCGACCTCTTCACCCACCTCGTAACACCGACCGCAGATTCCCGGGCCGATTCCGGCCAGGATGTAGCTGCAGCCGAACTCATCGCGCATGAAGCCGACCGCACGTCGAGCGACGCCCGCCTGGGTCCCACGCCACCCGGCATGGACGAGACCCGCGACGTGCGCCACCGGATCCCACAGGACGATCGGATAGCAGTCGGCGTAGGTCGCGAACAGCACCACGCCTGGCTGGTCGGTGACGAGCGCGTCGACGTCGTCTACCGAGTCCACCGGCTCGTCGACGCGCGCGACGCCGGCGCCGTGAACAGCCCCGACGGCGGTCAGGGCCTGTCCGTCGAGGCCCATGACTCGCAGGAAAGCCTGTCGGGAGGCAAGCACGGCGCTGCGGTCGGTTGCATGCTTCAGCCCCACCGAACCAATCGCCACGGTGGAGAACCCGTGGACCAGGCCAGGTTCATCGGCGAGCTCGGGCACGTGCAGCGCCGCAGGAGTCGTTCTCACGTCGAGAAGGTTACGAACGGCGCGAGCTTAGTACCTGTTCGATCTCCCGCTTGACCTGCTGCAGGTCCATGAACTCGCGATACACCGAGGCGAACCGGATGTAGGCGACCTCATCGAGGTCGCGCAGGCGATCCATGACCATCTCGCCGATCTCCTGGCTCGGAATTTCAACCCGCCCGGAACGGCGAAGCTCGGCTTCGATGTCGTCGACGATGGCGCGCAGGCGCTCCGGCGATATGTCGCGCTTTTCGGTGGCTTTCTTCAGGCCGTTGAAGAGCTTGACCGGATCGAAGTCCTCGCGCCGGCCGTCCTTCTTGGTCACGAAGAAGGGCACGGTCTCGATGCGCTCGTAGGTGGTGAAGCGCTGCCCGCACTGCAGGCATTCGCGCCTGCGGCGGATCGCCTCCCCGACCTCCGAGTCGCGGGAGTCGACCACCTTCAGGTCGTGGTGACCGCAGTACGGGCAACGCACGGAAACTCCTTTTGTGACTAGATCCGGTTGCGCAGGAACGCCGGGATGTTGATGTCGCCGAGCTCTTCCACACCGAACTCGGGCCGCTCGATCGTACGACGGCTCGTTTCCTGCCTGGCATCGTGCTGCGTCTTGCCGCCGAAGCCGGTGGCGATGACGGTGATCTTTATCTCGCCCGCCATCGTGTCGTCGCGCACCACACCGAAGATGATGTTGGCGCCCGGGTCGGCCGCGGACCGCACGATCTCCGCCGCCCTTTGGACTTCCTGCAGGGTGATGTCCTTGCCCGCGGTGATGTTGAAGAGGATGCCCTTGGCGCCGTCGATCGACGTCTCCAGCAGCGGACTCGAAACCGCCTGCTTGGCCGCGTCTTCCGCACGCGAGTCGCCCGCGCCGTGGCCGATGCCCATAAGTGCCTCGCCCGCGTTCTCCATGATCGCCTTCACGTCGGCGAAGTCGAGGTTGATCACGCCAGGCTGAGTCACCAGGTCGGAGATGCCCTGCACGCCCTGCCGCAGGACGTCATCCGCCATCCGGAAGGCTTCTTCCAGCGTCGTCTTGGAGCTCGCGACCTGGGCCAGGCGGTCGTTGGGTATGACGATCAGCGCGTCGACCTGCCCGCGAAGCGCCTTGATGCCTTCTTCGGCGGTGTCGTTGCGGATCCGGCCCTCGAAGGCGAACGGCCGTGTGACCACTCCGATGGTCAGGGCACCCGCCTCTTTGGCCAGCTCAGCCACGATGGAGGCCGAGCCCGTGCCGGTGCCGCCGCCCATGCCGGCGGTGATGAACACCATGTCCGAGTCCTGGACCACAGCGGTCAGCTCCGTGCGGCTCTCGTCGGCGGCGTCCCGGCCGCGCGTCCAGTCGCCGCCGGCGCCCAGGCCCCGGGTGACCTTGTTGCCGATCTGGACTTTCACGTCGGCCTGGCAGCGCTCGAGCGCTTGCTTGTCGGTGTTGACGGCGATGAACTGGACCTTCAGTGCCTTCGAGATCATGCGATTGACGGCGTTGCCTCCGCCGCCACCGCAGCCGACGACCTTGATCCGCGCTCGCCCTTCGTGCAACTCGCTTTCTTTCATATCGATCAGGTGGTCCTCCTTCGAATGTGATCTGGCCATGGCGAGCTCCAACTGGCTTTTGGTGTTCTCTCTAGAAAAAATCTCGTAGCCACCTCACTGTTTTTTGATACGTGTTGCCGAAGGTGGCCGGCTGGCGCGTGTTGCTGTACATCGCGCGAGAGCGCGCCCCCCACTTAACCAGCCCGGCCGCGACGGCGAACGAGGGTCCGTGTGCTTTGTCGGCGAGCCCGACCAGGCCGAGCGGCTGGCCGAGGCGTGCCGAGGTGTTGAACACCGCCTGCGCGGCGTCCATGGTGCCCATGAGCCTCGACCCGCCGCCGGCGACGATGACGCCCGCCGGGAGCAGCTGATCGAAACCGGACTTGCGCACCTCTTCACGCGCCATCTGGAAGATCTCGAGCATGCGCGGGCCGATGATCTCGGCCAGGAAACGGCGGGGCAGGGCTTGAATGCGGTCGCCCCCGACCTGCCGGACCTCGACCTTCTCCGCGTGGTCGATGACGTCGGGCAGCGCGTGGCCGTAGTTGAGCTTGAGGTTCTCAGCTTCGTCGAGCGTGGTGCGCAGCCCGATCGCGATGTCGCTCGTGACGTGGTTGCCACCGACCGGCAGCACCGCGAGGTGCCTCGCGCTGCCGTCGTTGTACACGACGACATTGGTCGTGCCGGCGCCGATCTCGACCAGGCACACACCAAGCTCCATCTCCTGCGACGTCAGCACGCCTTCACCGCCCGCAAGCCCGACGCAGACGACGTCCTCGACGTCGAAGCCCGCCCCGTGGACGCACTTGATGACGTTCTGGATAGCGGTCTGGGCGCCGGTGATGATGTTGGTCTCGACCTCGAGTCGGTGGCCCGTCATGCCCGTCGCGTCACGCACGCCATCCTGGCCGTCAACGGTGTAGGCCCGGGGGATGACGTGGATGACCTGGCGGTCGCTGGCCACGCTGATGGCCCGGCTCGCCTCGACGACTCTTTGCACGTCGTCCTCCTCGATCTCGTGGTCGGGATGGGCGACCGCGACGACCCCGGTCGAGTTCTGGCTCCAGAGGTGGGTGCCGCCGAGCGAGACGACCACCGACTCGATGCGCTGGCCCGCCATCCGCTCCGCGGCCACCGTGGCGGCCTGGATGGAGGAGATGGTTTTCTCGAGGTTGACGACCACGCCTTTGCGCAGGCCTTCGGAAGGGCTTTCACCCACGCCGAGGATGGTCACGGGACCTCCCGGCTCATCAGACTCTGCAATGACCACCGCGACCCGGGATGTCCCCAGGTCGAGACCGACGGTTTTCTTCCGCCGCGACAAAACTGTGCTGGAACGCCTCCTGGAACGACGCGGATGGATTGGGCGGGTTGCCGGGATTATATCGGCTCCCGGTTCTCGTGGCACAAGATTTTGTGGGTCGACAAGCCGGCGGGTCTAAGGCTTGTGGCGCGCCGGGTGGCGCACGGCTGACGCCAGACATGCGGAATTCGGGGCTTGGTGACGCATGCGTGACGTCAGACGTGCGGAATTGAGTGACGGCTCCCAGCGTCTTCTGGGCGAAATCGCAGAGCCGGCCAAGCCGTGCAGCAGATCGTGCTTGCCATGGAACGGGCAGCCGTCGCGGTGGTCCGGGAGGCAACTGTTGAAATCGTGGTCCCCGTCTACAACGAAGAGCGCGACCTGGAGCGCGGCGTGCGTCGACTCCGCTCCTAC
>VBGP01000154.1 GCA_005880795.1 Chloroflexota bacterium
ACCTCGGCCCACGAGACAGGCGAGTCGGCCGCAGTCGAGGCGAGCGAAAACGCCGCCTGTCCGGCGCCGGCCGCAAGTCCGTCTGCGACGAAATAGAAGCGACCGGACACTAAGCTCCGCCATGTGAGCGGGCGCACCCGGGTTTACGTCGAGGTCGGCGGCAAGCGGGCATTCGCCAGCGCCGCCGACTGGCCCGGGTGGTGCAGATCGGGCAAGAGTGAGGCGGCCGCGCTCGAAGCTCTCGCGTCCTACGCGCCTCGCTACGCGAAGGTCGCCAGGCTCGCTCGAGTCGAGCTTCCGAAGGACGCGACGAACTTCAATGTGGTCGAGCGGCTGAAGGGCAACGCGACGACCGACTTCGGTGCGCCCGGGATCCCGGCGAAGGATGAGACCAAACGCATGACCGCGGCTGAGACCAGGCGGATGGTCGCGCTGCTCGAGGCTTGCTGGAAATACCTGGACAACGTCCGCGCCAAGGCGCCGTTCGAGCACGTGCTCGGAGCCGAGCTCGAGTACGCGAAGAGAATCGGCCTTCGCCTCAAGCAACTCGATCGCCGCGCGCTGGCGGAGAGCTTCTCCAATCCGAATCGCGAGGAGAAGTGGCCGGTGGCGTATGCGGTGCGCCGAACGGCCTGGCACGCCCTCGACCACGCGTGGGAGATGGAAGACCGCATACCCTGAGGGGCCATGGAAGAGCAGAAAGGTGGCCTGCTCGTGGTCATGGCGCATCCCGATGACGAATCGATGGGCACTGGCGGCGTGGTCCTGCGCCACACGAGAGCCGGCATCACGACGCATCTCGTCTGCGCGACCTATGGCGAGGCGGGATGGATGGGCAAGCCGCCGGGCGCCAAGCAGGAGGACCTGCGCGAGATCCGCGCGGGCGAGCTCGAGCAGGCGGCCGCTGCGCTCGGCCTGAGCGGCGTCGAGCTCTGGGACTATCCCGACGGCGGGGTCAGGGGGTCGGACCAGCAGGAGATCACGCAGCGCGTGTGGGAGCAGATCTCAAAGCTGCGGCCTCGCGCGGTGGTCGGTTGGGGACCGGACGGCGCGTACGGGCATCCCGACCACATCGCCATGGGCGCGTGCACCGATGCCGCCGTGGCCGCGATGACGGAGGGCGAGCGCCCCGCGCTCTACCACGTCGCCATCGACCGGCCGCTCGTTGATTTCTACCTGGAGGCGATGCGCCTGGCCGGCGGCGACCACGCACTGCCGCTGCAGCCGCAGGAGAAGGTCGACGTCGTGATCGAGCTCGACGCCGACGAGGTGCAGATGAAGCTGCGCGCCATCGACTGCCACCGCAGCCAGCTCGAGGACTGGCGCATCGCGATCCGCGATCATCAGCACCTGATGCAGCGGGGTTATGGCCACGAGCCCTACGTGGTCGTATCCTCCCGGGCAGCCGGCCTGACCGAAGGCGGTCTGTTGGGAGAGTTCGCATGAGCGCCTTCTCGTCTGCGGTCCGGGGCATGATCGAGTACCTCGAGCCGGTGCTTTCTTACGTCGGTGACGCGACCTACCAGGGCCGCGTCATGCGGCCTGAAGCGTGCGACTTCCGGTTCGGCAACCCGCAGGAGATGCCGCTGCCTGAGATCCAGCAGGCGCTCACGAAATGGGCCGAGCCGAAGGACAAGGACTGGTTTGCGTACAAGTTCAACGATCCGGCGGCGATCAAGGTGGCCGTCGACTCGTTGCGCCGGCGGGTTGGAATCGACTTCGACCCGCTTGACATCTCGATGACGACCGGCGCGTTCGGCGCCCTCGCCAGCACGCTGCGCGCGGTGGTCGACCCGGGCGACGAGGTGATCTACCTATCGCCGCCGTGGTTCTTCTATGTCCCGATGATCCTCCAGCTCGGAGCCAAGCCGGTGCGCGTCGATTTCACGCCGCCGCAGTTCGAGCTTCCGATCGACGCCATCGAGTGGCACATCACGCCGCAGACGCGAGCCATCATCGTCAATTCGCCGCACAACCCGAGCGGGCGGGTCTTCACGCCTGACGAGCTCGAGCGCCTGTCCAACGTGCTCGAGGCGTCGCACCGCACGATCTATCTGATCTCCGACGAGGCGTACAGCAGGATCCTTTTCGACGGTCGCGAGTTTCACTCGCCGGTGCGCTACTACGACCGCTCGTTCCTCATCTACACGTACGGGAAGACGCTCGTCTCGCCTGGTCAACGCCTTGGCTACATCGCGATGCCTCCATCGATGCCGGATCGTGAGGAGCTGCGCGAGGCGCTGTTCGTTTCGCAGCTTGCGCTCGGTTATGCGTTTCCAAATGCGCTGATGCAGTACGCGATGGAGGACCTCGAGAAGGTCAGCGTGGATGTCGATGCGCTGCAGCGCCGGCGCGACCGAATCGTCAGTGCCCTGACTGAAATGGGTTACGAGACTGTGAATCCAGAGGGCACCTTTTACGTGATGGTGCGCTCGCCGATCGCCGACGAGCGCGAATTCACACGACACCTTGGCGACCAGGACGTGTTCGTGCTGCCGGGCGGGATGTTCGAATTACCAGGATGGTTTCGCATCTCGTTGACCGCAAACGATTCGATGGTCGAGCGCTCGTTGCCGGGATTCGAACGAGCAATCGACTCGGTGCGAGTCGGCAAAACATGATTGCCTGGCAATTTCTAAACAAATCTGTCCTCAAATCGCAGCCACTCTCGGCTAACCTTTAGCGCCTGATTCCCGGGTGTGCCGGGGTCGCTAATTCCTAGTCGGGGGTAACGCATGGATGTTCAAGAAGCGGTAGCCGAAGGCGCGGCTTCTGTGGAAAACGGCGAAGTCAAACGCGACGGGCGCAAGCAGTTTTCGATGGGTCCGGGAGACATCCTGGAGGGCAAGCTCATCTATGACGGATCGGTGCACGCCGACGGCCGTCTCGAGGGCGAGGTCCGCGTGACCGGAAACATCGACGTCGCCAGCGGAGCCTCCGTCAAGGCACTGCTCGAAGGCGCGAACGTATCGCTGAAGGGAAATGTCGAGGGCGCCGTCACTGCGCGCGACAAGCTGACCCTGGGCAAGAACGCAAAGCTGAGCGGCGACATCCAGGTCCGCAGATTGCAGATCGATGACGGCGCGACGCTGAACGGGCACGTCCGGATGGGTGACTTTGAGCACCAGGCGTCCGGTCAGTAGGGTCCCGACCCAGGTCCCGGCCGAGAACGGCAGCAACGGCACCGACGGCCGCAACTCGGTAGTCCTGGGTCCGAAAGACCGCCTCGTCGGCCAGCTGTACATCGAGGGCGACCTGCGTGTTTCCGGCACCGTCGACGGTGCGCTCGAGGCCACTGGTGACATCGAGATCGCCGGCGGCGGCAAGGTGAACGGGGCGGTGACCGCCTACAACAGGCTGGTGGTCGGCAGCGACGCGTCGCTGATCGGCGGGGAGGTGCGCGTGGCTCGCCTGACCGTCGAGGACGGCGCGACCTTCACCGGTCGCGTGTCGATGGGCAAGCACAAGGCCGAGGTCGTGTCGGAGCCGGCGCCCGAGGTCCAGCCGATCCCGGAACCGATCGCCGAACCAGAGCCGGTGAGCCCGCCGCAAGACTGGGGCCTGACAACCCCGAAGCGCAAGAAAGGCCGCTAAGTCAATCCCCTCTCCCCACAGGGGAGAGGGTCAGGGAGAGGGGCGTGCGCTACTTCTTCTTCGGTTTCTTCGCGGGCATCTTGCGCG
>VBGP01000047.1 GCA_005880795.1 Chloroflexota bacterium
GACCTTTCCGGTGAGAAGGCCGAGGTTGATCAGGGCGAGCACGTTGTCGGTGGCGTTGTGATGCTCCGTGATGCCGAGCGTCCAGCAGATCATTCCTCGCTTGGCGCGTGCGTAATCGAGGGCAACCTCCTTGATCGCTGCCGCGGGTACTCCGGTCTCCGCTTCGGCGCGCTCGAGGGTGTAGGCCTCAACGCAGCGAGCGAACTCCTCATAACCGGTCGTCGCGCGCCTGATGAACTCCGTGTCGTGAAGACCCGCATGGATGATCTCGCGCGCCATTGCGTTGGCCAGCGCGATGTCGCTCCCGACGTCGATGCCGAGCCACACGTCGGCCCACTCGGCGGAGCTCGTGCGCCGCGGGTCGACCGCGATGAGGCGCGCACCGTTGCGCACGCCGCGCAGGAGGTGATGGAAGAAGATCGGGTGGGTCTCGCGTGCGTTCGAGCCCCACAGGATGATCATGTTGGTCTCCTCAGCCTCGCGATAGGACGAGGTTCCGCCTCCGGCTCCGAACACTGTCGCCAGACCGGCGACGCTTGGAGCGTGTCAAGTCCGGTTGCAGCTGTCGATGTTGTTGCTGTGCATCACGACGCGCGTGAACTTCTGGGCCATGAAGTTCATCTCGTTGGTCGTCTTGGAGCAGCTGAACATCCCGAAGGCTTGCGGCCCCTTCTGTCGCGCGGACTCGAACCCTGAGGCGGCCCCGGTCAGCGCCTCCTCCCAGGAAGCCGGGCGGAGACGCCCGCCCTCACGCACCAGGGGTTCGGTCAGACGGAGAAGTCCGTCTTCCATGGATTGATCATGCTATTTCTTGCTGGCCGCGACGAACTCCTTGATCCGCCTGAGCCCGAGCGTGAGCTCATCCTCCGACTGCGTGTACGCGAGGCGGATGAAGCCTTTGCCCGCGTTGCCGAACGCAGTCCCGGGAAGCACCGCGACGCCGGCCTCGTTCAGCAACCGGCTCGCGAGCTCGTGCTCGTCGAAACCAGTGCCCTCGATGTTCGGAAACACGTAGAACGAGCCCTGGGGTCGGGCGCAGCGCATGCCCGGGATCTCGTTGAGGCCGTCGACGACGAGGTTGCGCCGGTGCTCGAATACCTTGACCATGCGGTGCACGGCATGCTCCGACTCCGGTGAGCCAAGCGCCTCGATGGCTGCGATCTGCGTGAACGCGGCCGCGCATGACGAGGAGTTGATCATCAGCGTGTCGAGCTTGGCCGCGAGCGCGCGTGGAGCAACCGCGTAGCCGAGGCGCCAGCCGGTCATCGCGTAGGACTTGGACAGCCCGTCCATGAGCACCGTGCGCTCGCGCATACCGGGTCGCGACAAAGGTGAGACGTGTTGGAAGCCGTACACCAGCTGGCTGTAGATCTCATCCGAGACCACGAGCAGGTCGTGCTTCTCCGCGAGCTCGCACACGAAATCGACGTCCTCGTCGGTGAGCACGCCGCCGGTCGGGTTCTGCGGCGTGTTGATGATCAGCATCCGCGTCTTTGGCGTGACCAGCGACGCGAGCTCGTCGAGGTCCATTCGGAAGCCGCTCTCCTCGCGAAGAGTCACGGTCTTCGGCACCGCGCCGATAAAGTTGACCTGCGACGCGTATGCGGGGTAACCGGGGTCGGGCAGGATCACCTCATCACCCGGTTCGACGCAGGCGAGCAGCGTGAAGAGCAGCACGTTTTTCGATCCCGGGACGAGGACGACGTCGCCGGGGTCAACGTCGGTGCTCAGCATCCGGCCGACGAATCCGGCCACCGCTTCGCGAGCTTCGAAGATGCCACTCGCCGGCGTGTAGTGGGTGTAGCCGTTCTGCATCGCCCCGACCGCGGCCTCGACGATGTTGTCCGGCGTGGCGAAGTCGGGCTCGCCGATTTCCAGGTGGACGATGCGCTTGCCCTCCGCCTCGAGCTTGCGTGCCCGGGCCAGCACCTCGAAGGCGCCCTCGGTGCCCAGCCGCGACATGCGCTCAGCGAATCGAATCGCGGTGCTCACTGAACTGGAATGCTAGTGGACGCCGAGCAGCGAGCCCCCATCGATGCCAAGCGTCTGACCTGTGATGTAGCCGGCTTGGTGCGAGCAGAGAAACGCGCACGCCGCACCAAAATCGGCGGGGTCTCCCAGTCTCCGCATGGGTGCCGCCGCTACCGCCTGGGTTATCTGTTCTTCGGGATCGACCCCACGGGACCGCGCGATGTCGCGCAACCTGTCAGTCAGGATCGCATCAGGCGCGAGGCAGTTCACAGTGATTCCGTCCTGAGCGAGCTCGCGCGCGAGGGTCTTGGCCAGGCCGGTCACGCCGGCCCGCATCGCGTTGGAGATCACGATGTTCGGGATCGGCTGGCGGACCGAGATCGACGTGATGAAAACGATTCGGCCGTGGTCGGATTGCTTGAGGTGGGGCAGTGCCGCTTTGACCAGGCGGACGGCGCTCAGGAGCGTCAATTGGAAGCCGGCCTCCCATGCCTCGAGCGGCGTGGTCTGGAACGTCCCGGGCGGCGGACCACCGGCGTTGACGATGACGATGTCGAGCCCTCCGAGCACGCGCGCTGCCTCGCCCACCAGGCGCTCTGGCTCATCCTCCTTCGAGACATCGGAGGCCAGCCATCCCGCGGCGCCGATCTCGCGGCCGGTCGCTTCAGGTTGACGCGAGGAGATGTAGACCTTGGCGCCCTCGGCGATCAACGCCGCGGCGCATGCCCGCCCCAGCCCCTTGCTTGCAGCCGTCACCAACGCGCGCCGATCCTTGAGCCCGAAGTCCATCAGGCGGTGGTGTTCACGTACCAATCCGTGACGTACTGGAATCTTTCGTAGGGATCGATCGCCTTGTTCATGTGCACCCCGTGCACGCGCTGCGACACGGCGTACTCATAGCGGCTCGCGTAGATGAAGATCGCCGGCGCGGCGTCGGCCATCAGCATCTGGAAGTCGATGTAGGCGGCGAGGCGCGATGGAGGATCGACGGCGGCGCGCCCGTCCTCCAGGTCCTTGTCGATCAGCCCCCAGCCCCTCGCGTACGCAAAGTTGAGCGTGGCGGGGTCGATGCCCGAGTGCCACAGCGAGTACTGGTCCGGGTCGGGCCCTACGTCTATCGAGATCAGCGCCATCTGGTATTTGTGCGTCAGGAGGTAGTCCTGCAGCAGCTTCGACGCGGGGAGAGGCTTCACGTCCAGCTCGACGCCGATCTCGCCCAGCTGCGCGGCGATCGCCGCAGCGATCTGCTGGTTGGGATACGAGTCGGCCGCGACGAGGGAGACCTTCAACGGCACGCCCTTCTTGGTCCGCAGCTTCGACGATGGGTCGAGCACCCAGCCCGCGGCGTCGAGCGCCGTGCCGGCCGCCGCCGGGTCATAGGGGTGGAGGTTGGCCGCGGCGGGTGAGTAGGCCCAATCCGCCGTGGGGATCGGCGTGGGGTCGGCGTCGGCCCTGCCCGCGAATACGTCGCTCACCACGCGCTGCCGGTTGATCGCCTGCACGAGCGCGACCCGAACCTTCGAGTCGCTGAAAAACGTCTTGCCGTCGCCGTCCACGTTGAAGGTCACAAAGGAGTTGGTGAACATGCGCACTTCCTGCACCGTCAGGTCGGTGCGCCCCTGCAGCGTCGAGACCTCCTGGGGCTGGATCCCGCCGACGAGGTCGGCGGCCCCCGTCAAGACGGCGCGGATGGCCGACTGTGGATCGGTCGCCGGATACGTGCGCAGCACGAGGTGGTCCAGGTAAGGCTGCGGGACCGCATAGGGGTTTCGGTCGAGGGTGATCGCAAGCTGGTTGATCGAGCCGACCTTGAACGGGCCCGTGCCGAACGCGCGGACGCCGCCATACGGGCTGGCCGCGATCTGGGCAGGTGCCATGCCCGCATAGATGTGCTTGGGGATGATGCCCACCCGAAGCGAAAGCGGAAACGACGCGTCGGGTGCGCGGAGGCTGAACACGACCTGTCCCGGTCCGCCTGCCGCCACGCCCACCAGGCGCCAGTCCTGGGCACCCGGTTGCACGTACTCGATGTCTTGCAAAACATGGAAGGTGAACAGCACGTCGTCCACGACAAACGGCTCGCCGTCCGCCCACTTCACGCCGTCGCGCAGGTTGAACGTGTAGGTGAGGTGGTCGGCCGAGACCGTCCAGTCCTGCGCCAGCAGCCCGACCACGTTCTGCTGCGAGTCGATCGCGGTCAAGCCCTGGTAGATGAGGCTGTTGACGTCGCGCGTGCTCTCGTTGGTCTCGAAAAGCGGGTTCAAGACGCCGGCCTGGCCGACCAACGCCTCCACCGCCGTGCCCCCGCGCGCGGGCTTGGGCACCGTGGCGACTGGCTGACACGCGGAAACCACCAGGACCGCCGCGAGCGCGGCGAACGTGAGCTTAGACCAGATGCGTAGTCACCCAAACGTTGGCCACCGAGCAGATCAGGAAGGCGCCGACCAGGACCCACGTGGTCCAGTAGATCTGACGCTCGAGGCCGCGCCGCGTGCGGTAGCCTCCGCCCAGACCGTCACCGCCGCCGCCAATCGTCCCGCCGAGGCCCGACGCCTTGGGTGTCTGAATCAACACTCCGGCGATCAGGAGGACCGCAAGGATGGCCTCCGCTATGACCAGCGCGTTCTGAAGCTTTGCCATGGAACCCCGGAGATTCTACCGAGCGGAACCCGGTCTGCTCAGGCCCACACCGAACCGAAGCGGGCGTTGATAGCCTCCCAGTTCAGCGTGTTGAACCAGGCCGTCACGTAGTCGGCACGCTTGTTCTGGTACTTGAGGTAGTAAGCGTGCTCCCATACATCCACGCCGAGAATCGGCGTCAGCTCGTCCATGAAGGGGCTGTCCTGGTTCGGATAGCCCTTGATGGCGAGCTTGCCCTGCCGGTCGGCGACCAGCCACGCCCAGCCGCTGCCGAACTGGCCGACCGCGGCCTTCTGCAGCTGCTCCTTGAAGGCGTCGTAACCGCCGAACGTGTTCTTGATCGCGTCGGCGATGCGACCATTCGGGTTGCCGCCGCCGCCCGGACCCATGATCGTCCAGAAGATCGAGTGGTTGGCGTGTCCGCCGGCGTTGTTGCGAATCACGGTTCGGATGTCCTCGGGAACCTCCTTGATCCCCCAGAGAAGGTCCTCGACAGTCCTCTTCGTGAGCTCTGGGTGCTTCTCCAGCGCGGCGTTCGCGTTGGCCACGTACGCGGCATGGTGCTTGTCGTGATGGATCTCCATCGTCTTCGCGTCGATGTGCGGCTCGAGGGCATCGAACGCATAAGGAAGCTTGGGAACCTCAAAAGCCATTTCAGGGACCCCCCTTTTGAATTAGTTCTCTATTAAGGAAACCAGTCTAAGTGCTGGAAGATTTCGAGCCTTGGGCTTTGACCGCGGCGGTCCGCCTCTCGACCTCCGCCGGGTCGCCAAGGTAGCGCCAGGCCATGGGCCGGAGGTCGGCGTCCAGCTCGTAGACGCGCGGCACTCCGGTCGGAATGTTCAGCTCGACGACCTCGGCATCGCTCAGCCGATCCAGGTGCTTGACCAGGGCCCGCAGGCTGTTGCCGTGCGCGGACACGAGCACGCATGGCTGCGCCAGCAGGTCGGGAACGATCGCGTCGTACCAGTAAGGCAGCGTGCGCTCGAGCACGTCCTTCAGGCACTCAGCGCTGGGCAGCAGCTCGGGCGGCATCGTCGCGTAGCGAGGGTCGTGTGACGCGTGCCGCTTGTCGGACGCTTCGAGGTCGGGCGGCCGCACGTCATAGCTGCGGCGCCAGACGTTGACCTTTTCCTCTCCGTACTTTTCCGCGGTCTGGCGCTTGTTGAGTCCCTGCAGCGCGCCGTAGTGGCGCTCGTTGAGACGCCAGCTGCGCTTGACCGGGATCCATGACAGGTCCATCTCGGCAAGTGCACGCTGTGTCGTCTGGATCGCACGCAGCAAAAGCGATTCGTGCACGACGCCCGGCCGCAGCCCGGCCTCCTTCATCAAGCGCCCGGCCTCGACGGCCTCCTTCACGCCGCGCTCGCTCAACGGGACGTCGGTCCAGCCGGTGAAGAGGTTCTCAAGATTCCAGGTGCTCTCACCATGGCGCAGCAGGACCAGCGTGCCGGGTTGTCTAGCAGTTGCTCCTCCCCATTCATGGGGAGGTGGCCCGGAGGGCCGGAGGGGCTGGTGGCCAGAGCCTTTAGCGCTGCGCATAGACCTCGGCCGTAACTTTCACGATCGCCGCGAACTCCTCAGCGTCGAGACTCGCGCCGCCGACGAGCACCCCGTCGCAAAGGGGCAGCTCCACGTACTGCTGGACGTTGTCCGCCTTGACGCTGCCGCCGTAAAGGATGCGCACCTTGCGCGCGGCGCCGGCGCCGATCATCTCGCCGACGATCCGGCGGATGAGGCGCATGGTCTTGTAAGCGTGCTCGGGGTCGGCGTTCCGGCCGCTGCCGATTGCCCACACCGGCTCATAGGCGATGACGAGGCGCGCGGAGTCGTCCGCCGAGCACCTCGCCAGTCCCGCCTTGACCTGGGCTGAGACCACCTCGTCGGACGTGCCGGCGTCGTAATGGTCCGCGAGCTCGCCCACGCACATGATCACCCCGAGCTCGGAGGAGAGCGCCGCCGCGGTCTTCTTCGCCACCATCTCGTCCGTCTCACCCAGGAAGACGCGCCGCTCTGAGTGGCCGACGATCACCCACTGGCACAGGTCTTTGAGCATCGCCGGTGACACCTCGCCGGTGAAAGCGCCCGACATCTCCCAGAAGCAGTCCTGGGCGCCCAGCTTGACGCCCGACTGGTCAAGCACCTCGGATACGCCGATGAGCCAGGGAAACGGCGGGATGATGACGACCTCGACGCGATCGGCGTGTCCCCTGGCCACGGCGAGCACGCCGCGCACCAGGTCGAGCGCGTCGTCCTCGTTGGTCGGGTTCATCTTCCAGTTGGCCGCGAGCAGCGGCATGCCAGGGGGGCGCGCAGGCATCAGGCTTCCTTGAGAATCGCGATGCCGGGCAGTTCCTTGCCTTCGAGGTACTCGAGCGTCGCGCCGCCGCCGGTCGAGACGTGAGAGAAACGACCCGCCAAACCAAGCGACTCGATCGCGCCGATCGTGTCACCGCCGCCGACCAGCGTGTAGCCGCCGGAGCTTGCGATCGCCTCGCCCACGGCTTTGGTGCCATCCGCGAAGTCTCGGATCTCGGACACGCCGACCGGCCCGTTCCAGATCACCGTGCCCGCGCCCTTAAGGCGCTGGGTGAACTCGCGGACGCTCCGAGGGCCGATGTCGAGCGCCATCCATCCGGGCTCGACCTTGTCCGACTCCAGGATGCGAAGCGCCTCTCCGGCCTGCATCTTTCGCGCGCACACGAGGTCGACCGGCAACAGGAGCTTTTCTCCGGCCTCGTTCGCGACTGCCTTCGCCTCGTCGAGCGCGGAGTCCTCGACTAGCCCACTGCCTGTGGGCCAGCCTTTCGCCTTGAAGAAGGTGTTGGCCATCGCGCCGCCGATGAGAAGCAAGTCGACTTTTTTCAGCAGGTTGCGCAGCACGCCCACCTTGGTCGAGACCTTTGCCCCGCCCACCACGGCGACCATCGGGCGTCGCGGGTTGTCGAGTGCCTGGTGGAGCGCGGCCAGCTCGGCTTCCATCAGCTCGCCGGCAAACGCTGGAAGGTAAGCGGCCACGCCCACCACGGAAGCATGCGCGCGGTGCGAGGCCGCAAACGCGTCGTTGACGAACAGATCGCCGAGCGACGCCAGCCGGCGCGCGAATCCGGCGTCGTTCGTCTCGTCCTCTCTGTGATAGCGGACGTTTTCGAGGAGCAGGACGTGGCCCGACTGCAGCCTGTCCACCGCCGTCGTCGCCCGCTCGCCCACGCAGTCCTCTGCGAACTGCACTTCCCTGCCCACCCGCTGTCCAAGACGGCCAGCGACGGGTTTGAGGGAGAGCGCCGGCTCGCGGTCCTTTGGCCGGCCAAGGTGCGACATGACGATGACCCTCGCCCCGCGCTGCGCTAGGTGCTGAAGCGTGGGCGCGGCGGCGCGCACGCGCGTGTCGTCGGCGATGCCGCCATCCGACAGGGGAACGTTGAGGTCTTCGCGGACGAGGACGCGTTTGCCCGCGACGTCGATGGAGGTGATCGAAACCTTCAGAGTCTGTCCGCCATGTAGGACATGAGGTCCACCATGCGGCAGCTGAAGCCCCACTCGTTGTCGTACCAGCTGACCACCTTCGCCCAATCGCCGGCCAGCACCGCGGTGGACGGTGCATCGACGATCGAGGAGTGCGGGTCGTTCTTGAAGTCGGACGAGACGAGCTCTTCATGACTCACCGCGAGAATTCCGCGCAGCTCACCGCTCGCTGCCTCTTCGAATGCCGCGTTGATGTCCTGGGCGGTCGTGGTCTTGCCCAGCTGCACCGTGAGGTCGACGACCGACACGTCGAGGATCGGCACGCGGAACGAAATTCCAGCGAACTTCCCGGCGAGCTCGGGCAGCACCTCGGCGACCGCCCGGTTCGCCCCGGTCGACGTGGGGATGATGTTGTCGGCCGCGGCGCGGGCCCGGCGCAGGTCCTTGTGCGGGAGGTCCTGTAGCTTCTGGTCCGCGGTGTATGCGTGGATCGTCGTCATCATTCCGCGCTCGATTCCGAACGAGTCGTGGAGCACCTTGGCGAGCGGCACGAAGCAGTTGGTCGTGCAGCTCGCGTTGGAGATGACGTTATGCGCCTTCGGGTCATAACCCTTGTGGTTGACACCCATCACCACGGTGTAGTCCTGGTTCGTCGCCGGTGCGGAGATGATCACCTTCTTCGCACCGCCTTTGTCGATGTGCACACGTGCTTTGTGCGCGTCGGTGAAAAGACCGGTCGACTCGACGACTATCTCGACGCCGAGGTCTTTCCACGGCAGCTCGGCCGGGTCTTTCTGGGTCAGGAACTTGACCTTGTGGCCGTCGACCTGGATCGTGTCGCCGTCGACCTTCACCGCGGGAGCGAAGGTGCCGAGCGCGGTGTCGTGCTTGAGCAGGTGGCCGAACGTCTTGGCGTCGCCGATGTCGTTGACGGCGACGATCTCGAAGTCCGGCTTCAGGTCCCAAGCCGCGCGATAGATGTTGCGGCCGATGCGGCCAAAGCCGTTGATGCCAACCTTGAGTGCCATTGGGGCAAGCTCCTAGTGATGTTCGAAGATCAGGTGAAGGACGGCCTAAATGTTAGGCGGAGCGCCGTTCCCGCTTTTCTCCGATGGAGAGCGCCAGCTCCTGCAGCCGGCGCAGTCGGTGGTTGACGGCCGACTTCGACAGTTTCATCCGACCCGCCAGCTCGCCCAGGTTCAGCTCCGGGTTCTGTACGCGCCAGCGCGCCATCTCGCGCAGCGCGGGCGGCAGCCGGTCCAGCTTGCCGTCGGCCATGAGGCGCTCGATCGCGGCCGCCTGGCGGAGGCCTGAACCGATCGTCTTGCCGATGTTCGCGGTCTCGAAGTTCAGGCGGCGGTTGACCTCGCCGCTCACCTCGCGCAGCACGCGCACATTCTCGAACTCCATCACGGCGCGGTTCGCGCCCATCAGCGAGAGCAGGCGCACTATGCCGTCGCCGTCCTTCACGTAGACCACGGACTGGCTGCCGCGCTCGGTCACGCCCGCCCTGACGCCTGCGTCCGCGATCAGGCGGGCGATCGCCGACGCCCAGGACGGGGTGGGGGCGACGAACTCGAGGTGGTATCGGGTGTTCGGCGCGTTGACCGAGCCGCAGCCGAGGAAGAGTCCGCGGAGCATCGCCTTGCGGTCGCAGGCTGCGTCGGGCATGGCGTGCACCGGCGGCTGGGAGAACTCCCCCACCAGCTCGGGCGGGAGCGTGAGCTCGATGAAGAACGACATCCGCTTCCGCGTCTTCATGGCCTGGTACTTGGCTTCCAGGGGTCCCACCGCGCGACCAAGGCGGACGACTTTTCGTGCGACTGCGTTGCGCAGCAGGGAGAAGTAAGCCGAGCGGCCCCGCTGGTTGCCCAGCAACCTTCCGCGCGAGCCGAAGTAGACGCCGAGCAGCTCGCTCAGCTGACAGCAGGGCCGCGCTGGTAGAAGCCCCGCCATCTCGTTCTTGACCTCAGCCGAGAACGAAATTGCGCGTACCTCCAGGAGGTTATTTACCCTCCTCCCTTTCCCATCGAGTCTAGCGCGTAACCAGGCCGTTCCGTCACAGGTCTTCAAGCGCGACAATGAAAATTCCATGCCCGAGATGCGGATGATCGAGGCGGTGCGTGCCGCCATCTCCGAGGAGATGGAGCGCGACGAGCGAGTCCTGGTCCTGGGGGAGGACGTCGGCAAGAAAGGTGGCGTGTTCGGCGCGACGGACGGCCTGTACGCACGCTTCGGCGAGGCGCGGGTGCTCGATACGCCCCTCGCGGAGTCGGCGATCGTGGGCGTTGCGATCGGCGCGGCGCTCAACGGCCTGATCCCCATCGCCGAGATCCAGTTCGCCGACTTCATCCATACGGCGTTCGACCAGATCGTCAGCGAGGCGGCGCGGACGCGGTACCGGTCGAATGGCGACTGGGGAGTGCCCATCGTGATCCGGACCCCGTTTGGCGGCGGCGTTCACGGCGGGCTCTACCACTCGCAATCCATCGAGGCCTTCTACGCCCACGTGCCCGGGGTCAAGGTCGTCGTGCCGAGCATGCCCGCCGACGCGCACGGCCTCTTGAAGTCCGCGGTCCGCGACCCCGACCCGGTCCTCTTTCTCGAGCACAAGAAGGTGTACCGCCTCGTCGCCGAGGAGGTGCCGGACGGCGACCACCTGGTGCCCATCGGCCCGGCCGTGGTCAGGCGGGAGGGCGAGAGCCTTAGCTGCTTTGCCTGGGGCCTGATGACCCACTACTGCCTGGAGGCGGCGCGGCAGCTCGAGGCAGAGGGCCTCAGCATGGAGGTGGTCGATCTCCGCACCCTGGCGCCGCTGGACCGGGAGACGATCCTCGCCTCGGTGCGCAAGACCGGCAAGGCGCTGATCGTGCACGAGGACAACCTGACCGGCGGGTTTGGCGCCGAGGTCGCGGCGATCATCTCCGAGCACGCGTTCGAGGACCTCGACGGCCCGGTGACTCGCGTTGCCGCGCCGGACGTGCCGGCCATGCCTTTCAATGGACCGCAGGAGGACTTCTTCATGCCGAGCCCCCAGAAGATCGCCGCGGCGGCGTTGAAACTTGCCAGGTACTAACAAGCGGGCACGGCCGGGCGCCAGCCCCCACCCTGGCCCTCCCCGGCGAGCGGGGAGGGTAACCACTCCACTTCCCTATATCTCGAGGGCTGAATACGAGTTGCGGCGGGAGGCCGTGGCCGCCGGCATGGACGCCGCCGGGCTCGACGCGCTGTGCGTCTTCTACCCGGCTCGGGTGGCGTACCTCACGGGCTTCCACCACATCCCGACGGAGCGCCCGATCGCGCTCGTGATCGGGTCGAGCGGCCAGTCCTCGCTCGTCGTGCCGGCGGTCGAGAAGGAGCACGCCGAGTCGTCGACGTCGGTCGACCAGGTGCGCATCTACTTCGAGTACCCCGGCGCGGAGCACCCGATGGAGACGATCGCCGAGATGCTGGTAGAGATGCACGCAAGATCTCAGCGCACCGGCGCGGACCACGACGGGTACGTTCCGTTCTGGGGTTACCGCGGGCCGCGGCTGAGCGATCTCACCGGCGTGGAACCAGTGGATTCGGAGCTGATCATAGAAGCGCTCCGGCGGGTGAAGTCTCCGGCCGAGCTCGCGTGCATCCAGCTCAGCTGCGATTGGGCGGTGCGCGGGCATCACCGCATGCAGGCCGCGATCAAGGCCGGCAAGACCGAGATGGAGATCTACACGCCGGCCGCCAACGAAACGCTCTTCGAGATGGTGCGCGAGATGCCGGGCTGGCGGCCGCGCGGCGGGGACGACACAGGGTTCACGGCGATGTTCGTCGGGGGGCGCTCGACCGCCATGCCGCACGGCTTCGTGAAAGGCCACGGCGTGCAGCCGGGTGACGTGCTGGTGAGCGGCGCCGGGGCGAACATCGACGGCTACCGCAGCGAGCTGGAGCGGACGATGATCGTCGGCGAGCCGACCGACGACCAGCGGCGCGCGTTCGCGGCGATGCTCGCGCTGCAGTCAAAGGCGATCGAGGTGATGGCTCCCGGAGTTCCGGCCGGAGAGGTCGAGCTCGCAACCGTGAGGCTGGCCGAAGAGCTCGGAGTGGAGGACAACCTGCGTCACCACACCGGTCACTCGATCGGGCTCGAGGGACACGAGGCCCCGTTTCTCGATCGCGGTGACGACGCGATCCTCGAGCCGGGCATGGTGTTCACGGTGGAGCCCGGCGTCTACATAAAGGACATCGGCGGGTTCCGCCACTCGGACACCGTGGTCATCACCGACCAAGGGTGCCGCGTCATGACCGAGTATCCGCGCGAGCTGAACGACCTGATCATCGCGATCGATTAACCTCGGCTGCGATGGGCTCTGACGCCGTCCACAGGCGTGGGCGCCGGCCGGGCGACCTGCGAGTCGTGGTGCGCCGGCCCGCAAAACTCCCCCGCACGCTAGGGGCGTCGGCACTCTTCGCGGCCTGCTACGGCAACGTCGGGTCGAGCATCTACTACGCGCTCGGGGTCACGGCAGCCTTTGCCCTCGGCCTCACGCCGGTCGCGCTGATCCTCGCCGGATTCATCTTCGTCACCACGGCCCTCAACTACGCCGAGGGCACCGCCGCCCTGCCGCACGCGGGTGGCAGCTCGAGCTTTGCCCGCCGTGCATTCAACTCGCCGATCGGCTACATCGTCGGCTGGGTGCAGCTCCTCAACTACACCGCGACGGTATCCATCTCCTCCTATTTCGCAATCAGCTACGTGGGCTTCCTCGGCAAGTACGTGCCGCTGCTGGCCCCGCTCAAGGCGGACCAGGGCACGCATGTCGCCGCGACGGTCGTGCTGATCGCGATCCTGATCGTCGTCAACGTCATCGGCATCCAGGAGTCGAGCGCCATCAACCTGGTGCTCGCGTTCACCGACTTGATCACACAGTTCGTGCTCGTGATCCTCGGGTTGATCCTGCTCTTGAACATCCAGACCGTCATCCACAACATCCATCTCGGCGTCGCGCCGACGTGGGGCAATTTCCTCGCCAGCATCTCGATCGCGATGGTCACGTATACCGGTATAGAAACGATCTCGAACCTCTCGGAGGAAGCGAAGGACCCGGGCCGGAACGTGCCACTCGCGACATGGTGGGTCATCGTCGCCGTGCTTTTCGTGTCCGCGTTCCTGCCGACGATAGGTGTGAGCGTCTTTCCCGTGACGTTGGACCCGAACACCCACAGCTTCACGACACAGCTCGCGACAACGTGGAAGGCCGACCCAGTGGCCGGGATCGTGACCGGCTTCCCCCAGGAGGCGCTCCGGTTCTGGGCGCAGGTGTGGGTCGGGATCCTGGCCTTCACGATCCTGGTCATCGCGACCAACGCCGGCTTGATCGGGATTTCTCGCCTCAGCTACTCGATGGCCGGCAACGACCTCCTCCCCCACCGCCTTGCCGCCCTGCACCCGAAGTACAAGACCCCGTACGTGTCGATCATCGTTTTTGGAATCGTCGCGGGCCTCCTCGTGCTGCCCGGGCTCATAGCGGGAAGCAAAGAGATCGACCTGATGGCCGCGGTGTATTCGCTCGCCGCGACATTCGCCTTCTGCTCAGCCCATCTGTCAGTGATGCGCCTGAGGTTCATCGAGCCATCGCTCCATCGTCCCTATCGGATGCCGTGGAACATCAAGTTCGGCCGCGACAGCATTCCCGTCCTTTCTCTTGTCGGCGCCCTCTTCATCGGCACGGTGTTCACGCAGCTCGTCTTTCAGAACATCTCCAGCTCGACCTTCATCTTCATGGGCTGGCTGGTACTTGGGGCGCTGGCCTACGTCGCCTACCGGCGCTACCGCCATGAGCCGTTGTGGGAGCCGCTCGAGACGCCGCCGCCTCGCGAGCGCGAGATCGAGCACGTCCCCTTCGAAACTCTGCCCAGGAGCGCGCGCTATCGCATGGGCCGCCGCCAGCGAATCGCTGCGCATGCCGCCGCGACCGGGCAGCACGTCCACGAGCGTCATCGCCCGGCCTGGCAGCTGGAGCTCGAGCTGTTCTTTGCGCGCCACGGCGCGATTCGCGGGGTGCTGATCGTGCTCGTCTTTGCCGCGATCAGCGGATTCGCCGTCTTCATCGACCTTTCCCCGTACGACCCATTCGGCCCGGGCCTTGGATGGTCCCCGGGCTTGGTGGTGGTCGCGTTCCTGGCCGCCTACGTCCTGAACCGAAGCCACTCGGAACAGTAACCCCCGGATAGTCCGGACAATGCGTGCTCAACTGCCATTCCAATCCCGGATAGTCCGGACTATCCGAGGGTTTAGCCCTCGCTATGGTCGAGTCGAGTCTACGTTCCAGCGCACATGCGTCCCGTGCGCATGGCATGTGCCGAGGAGCTCGTCGTTCAGGCGGATCTCAAACAGCGGATAGGCCGGCTCCATCCGGAGGTAGAACACTCCGGCGCGGTCGATCGCCGTCTGAATCCGGTTGCGCGAATCCGCGTCGACGTACTGCATGAAGACCGAATGAAATACGACCGTCGCAACCTCAGGCCTCGGTCGGGGCAGCTCGCGCTCCAGGAATTCAGCGGCGTCCAGTCTCTCGATTTCAACGGGCATCTGCCGCGCCACCTCGATGGCACCGTCGAGCAGGCTCAACCGGTGCAGCTGGTCCGCCCAGATGGACGCCCGCAGCGTCAACGCGTCCTCATACGAAGACGGATCGAGAGGGTTGGTGTCGCAGCCTTTGCGTTCGGCGACCTCAGCCGCGCGATTCATCGGCGGCGGAACATCGAACATGTTGACGAGCTGAACGGGCGAATCGTCCTGGCCCCATCCGCCCCGAGACGACTCGTAACGGTACTGATCCCATATCAAGTTCAGACCCGCGCTCGCCCCGACTTCGAGGATCCGGAGCGGTAGCTGAGCGCGGTGCGCGACCTCCAGAAATCCGCCGAGGAGCGCGGCGCTGCGCCCGACCTCGTTGGTCTGGCAAGGCAGGCGGACCAAACGATCGATCTTGTCGCTCTCGTCGACCAGGGCTGCACGGAACAACGGCCAAGCAGCGTCTGCGTCGCCATCGCCTCCGACCGACGGGTAGTGCGGCGCCAGGGCAGGCACCTCATCCAGCAGGACCAACCGGTGAACGGCGGCCATCAACCGCAGCGCGAGCGCCGACCACTCCGACTCTCCTTCCCTGCCGCCCAGGATGTCCCACACAGGGCCGCCGGCCAAGAGGTCGGCGATTGCCGACTCCAGCAGGGAACCGTAGAAGGGCGACCCCAGCGCGGCGCATCCGCGCGCCTGAAAACTCAGCCAGCCGGCAACCTCGTCACGCGTCGCCGGCAAGGGCCAGTTCCTGCGCGCGGTTCGCGTAGCCCGGGTGCGACGGGCGCGCCACGCGATACCAGGCGAGTGTCTCAGCGAGTGCGTCCTCGAGCGCCGACGGTTCGAAGCCGAGCTCACGCCGAGCCCGGTCGAGCACGTAGCCCGCCGAGCGGATTGGATCCGGTCCGTACGGCCGCGCGCTTTCCGGTATCTCGGAGAAGGGCAGCCGATGCAGCCGAGCCGGCTTTCCCAGCGCACGCGCGATTCCCTCGATGAGGTCGCGCAGGCTCACGCCCTCGAAGGCGGCGTTGTAAGCCTTGTGCTCGGTGTCCCTGCGCAGGTCGCATGCGAGCGCGCAGGCGAATCCGATGTCCTTGACCCAGGCGAGACCTGCCTGCCACTCATATGTTTCCGACGGCACAAGCACGGGTCCGCCGTCCTCCACGCGCTGGATGTACGCGGCGATCCTCAGGGTGTGGTCGGCCGGGCCAAAAACCGCCGGCGGGCGGACGACCGTCCACGGAAAATCGGTCAGGCGCGACAGGGCGGTCTCGCACCATCGCTTGCCTTCGCGGTAGTCCAGCGCATCGGGTGGCTCGCCACGGAGGGGCACAAAGTCCTCTTCGCGTGCGGCCCGGCCGTGAAGGTCGGGATAGACGCCGGTCGAGATGAACACGTAGCGGTCGCCCTTGAAATGTCGGGCCACGGCCTCGACCTCATGCGGCTGATAGCAGGCGAGGTCCAGCAACACGTCTGGCTGCGTTTGCGTCAACGCCCGCGCGAGCTGATCTTCATCGGTGCGGTCAAACGCGACGTAGCTCGTGAACGTCCCGTACGGGCGGTCCTTTCGCCCCGCCGCGATCGTCTCGACGCCGCGCCGCATCAGCTCCTTGCAGGCGGCCACGCCGATGAAGCCCGCGCCTCCTAGAACAAGAGCCCTCGTCAATCGACGTCGCGGGTGACGAAGTCGACGTCGATGCCTTCGTCCTGCCGGAGGCGAGCCGCCAACCTGGAAGCAAGGACCACCGACCTGTGCCGGCCTCCGGTGCAGCCGAACGCGACCACGAGGTGCATGCGTCCCTTCTCCTGATAAAGGGGCAGCAGCCGGCGCACGATCCGCTCCACGTCGTCCAGCAGCTCCGCCGCCGCCGGCTGCTGCATCACGTAAGCGTCCACGGCCGCATCGCGGCCGGAGAGCGGCCGCAGCTCGGGCACCCAGTACGGGTTGTCGAGGAACCTCGCGTCGATCAGCAGCGCGGCGTCGGCGGGCGCGCCGTTCTTGTAGCCGAATGCCAGGCATGTGATCAGCGGGCGTTCCCGGCCCCGCAGATGGTGCGCAAGCTCGTCGCGCTGTCCCGCCTCGACCCGGTGATGCGCCCGCTCGAAGCTTCCGCCATCGTGTCGATCGGATTCACCGTCGTGCACGAGCACGTACTTGATCGCGCGCCGGTCCGCCTCCCGCAGCAGCTCGGCGCCGCCGTCGCTGACGCCGAGCACGAAGTCTCCCTCGCCTTCGCCGTCAAGCTCATCGATCCGCTCGAAACCGGCGGCGACGAAAACCGCGACCGACTCTTCCATACGCTCGAGCGTCGCGGCGCCGATGATGACGAGCGTCACGGGCTTCGATCCATTTTTGGCGCGTTTTGCGCGAAACGAACCTTTGGAGGGGTTCGAAGGGTGCTTTCTGCGCAAAACGTACGCAACCGCTCGAGAGTCACAGCGTCTCTTTCAGGCGAGCCGCCAGACGTTCCGGGATGCCGAGCTTCACGATCTCGTCGACCGGCGCCTCGCGGATCGCCTGCACCGAGCCGAAGTGTCGCAGGAGCGCGCGCTTGCGCGCGGGTCCG